>DBTH01000321.1:0-12455 GCA_002306945.1 Methylacidiphilaceae bacterium UBA1321
CATCATGAAGACCGGCACGATGGTTCCCTACGCCGTCAAACGCACCAAGGATCACATCCTGCGCTTCACCCGACTCTACGAGCAGATCAAGGCCAACTCCATCGACGAAGCCTTCCTCGGCAATTGTGAGTGGCGCGACAATATCTTCCCCAATGTCAATTGGCGGTATTATATTTGAGCAAGGCTATCAGCCTTGCTCATGAAGACGGGAGAACGGGACTGCACGAAGCTGCTTTCCAGCAAAACAGCCGTCTGCGTCCGTGGTTCGATTTGTCCCTCGACCATCGCAACACCCTGCCCAGAATAGCAAAAAAAATCAATGCCCCGGTATAATACCAAACACAGAGCAAGTCTGCCCGGTGGAATCCGTCCAATAAACCTCGGCCTGTAATGTTTCAAAAAACTGTAGACTACGGAGTCACCACAAAATAGCGGACGGCGTGTACCAATAACATGCGTCCAAGCGCAAAATCCCCAATTCCCTCCCCACACTCCGAATAGATCTTCCCTGACATCCGAGAATCAATCATCTCCGTCGATTCCCCTTCCGTGGATGACCAACCCGCCAGTATCCTTTTCCCATCGCGTTCAAAAAGATAGAGATGAGATGTCGTATGCTCGCAAGCAACCTTTTGAATGAAGCGGCTCCCTCCAAGGAAATGCGAGTAAGCGGCCAGTAGAACCTGTACCGGCAATGGGCGGTTATTATATCCCCAAATCATCCTATAATCCTCATGCAAAGGATAAGTTTTAGTAAATCCATTAAAAAGATAAACGCGGCTGATACCTGTTGCCTGACGGGCTAAAATCCCCTTCAACTCAAGTTCGGCATATTTAAGATCCCCGCGCCCTTCTGGAGCGGCCATCACCGTCGCCTCGGAATCCCAGATAACGGGAACTTTTCCCGCTTTGATAAACGCCTTCTTCAACGGAGCAACAATGTCATCAAAAGCGTTCTCTCCCTGATCTGAAGCATTGACCCGTCCATACCCGTGAAACGAAATGACATTGCACGAATCCAACAATCCCAAATCAATGCAGCGAAGTAAAAAATCCCTGCCTCCACCTGTGACCGCTCCTGCCACAACCTGTATATCAGGATCGATTTTCCATATCTCTTCCGCCGCCGACTTAACGAGTCCCACGTATATTTTTTCAGCACTATCCTGACCGTTGAAATTGGGATTTATGGCCAAATACCCCCGGCTATCCGGCTCATTCCAAATCTCCCACGCCTGTACCCTGCCCTTGTAATGCTCAACAGTCCGGCGGACATATTCCCTCCAGGCGTTGTCGTCCTTGGGTGGATAGATTCCCCAAGCACGTGGCCATGGATCTGGATTTTTCAAGACATCATCCGGAGCCGAGCTCGCATGACTGGCGCTCCCGTCGAGCATCCCCAACACAGACAAGCCGGACTGCAGCGGTATATCGACAATTGGATCGTCAAAACGCCATTTCCCCGGAGACGGCTCCTCATACCACCATTTGGTTGTCAACGGCGGATGCAACCGCACGGAAGTGATCCCCAGATCCTTCGCACGCTCTAAGGAAACAAACGCTTCATGAGGATCCACAAAAAAAGGTCTCTGACTGTATCCCTCGTTCGCTGAAGCCTGGGACGGACGACTCCAGTATTGAAGATGTCCTCCAACTACAAACGAATGAGGCGATGTCTTAACGTTTGAAGGCAATAAGACCGCCAATTCGGACGGAAGCGTACGGACTGGCACCTTATCGCTCGAAACGGATGCATCAAACCAACCGGGAGATAAAATAATCGGCTTAACCGAAAAACCGAGCGTCCCGTCAGATAACTGTTCCACATTGCCCTGGACATAGCGCGTCTTCACCCCCTCCAGATTGCAAATGGCAACACTCAACCGCCGTCCCACTTCAATCCCCGTAACCCGGATTTCCAATCGGACGGGAATACCCGACAACACCTCGAAAACACGTTCGTCTTTTTTAAAAAAAAGAACGGAAGCTCTCGGCGATTGAAGGGATGCTTCGTCCTTATTTTGCGTTTCTACAATCGAAATACGTGAAAGGACGGCCGGAGAGTCAAAATTAAGCTCCAAAAAAACAGGTGTACTGGCTTCAAGCAAACCGGACGCGGGATAGTCCATACCAAATTTACTCATCCATTTCCCATTTTGGAAATGAATGGGAAAGCTCTTGATGACCTTCTTTTCCACACCAAACAGGTTCGCCACCGCATGACCATCGTTCATTTCTCCCTCAATTTCCATACGATAGGATTTTCCCAATCTCAAATCAAACGGGACTTCCTGAATGATTTTTGCGGGATTTCCCTCGCACGGAGTCAGCACAGCAATACCCTTTTGGAGTCCCCCCTGTACAATCACCCATCCCGCGTCGCCAAGACCGAATCGGGAATTATCGATAACTTCCCCATGAGAAGGCGCTGAATCAGAGGTAGCCATAAATCCTCTGGAACTCTGAATGTTGAGCCCCTGAATAAACAGCTTCCCGGCACCGTCGATCAATAGAAACAATCCATATTCCCCCGGCTTCGCATCCACTGGAGATCTCAACTGAACGATTGTTCCCGCATCCTCACGAGAAATACCGACTTCGGTTTTACCCAAAATACGGTATGGATATTCAATGCGTCTGAATACCATGGTGATTTTTTCAATTTGATCCAGAACCCTGGAACGAAAGAATATTCGATATACCTTTCCCGATTCAAGGCCAGGCAGAGAAAGATAAATTTGAGCAAATCCGCGGCATTGCACTTCCACATCGGAAGGTTTCGCCGATCGTCCGCTCATTGCCAGTAATGTAGCAGGAGAGTTTGCCCATAAACCGTTGTCGATCCATTTCGACCGGCATGGAATTTCCTCTGATTGAAGTGAAGATACCTCTCCTCCCCAAACACGACATAGCCCAAGAAGAGCCATCACTGCAAATACATATCGCATATTCAAATCTTATCCCAAGTTACTTTCAATATGACTCGAATCTGCACGAAAATTCCAGGCTGGCGAAATCCGACTCAACAAAAAGGCATATCCGCTCTGAATCTGTGGCAGGAGAGCAATTATGCCTGCTCTGAAAAAAGCCCGTAGATTCCCATCATCTTGAAGGCAATTAAAAATTAATAGTGACCCGACCAAAATATATTACCCGCGCTGCTGGAGATATTGGTATATGGCATCAACTCCACATGCATATCCGCAAAAAGAATATGAACCTGTCCATTATAGCGGGCGTTCACCTGATTATACTGCCAGGTACTGCTCGTTTTCGTGTCACCGATATATGCCGTTTGCGAGGGCGCTATAAGATTCCATAACCGGGCGCTCGGGTAAGATAAATTGAGCTGATAATTCATACCAAAAGCCCTGGGGGGACCTCCATATACCGCCACTTTCTCAAGTAATGGCGTTGAAAAAATAGTTCCTCGAAATAAATCCCAATTACCGTTGGCTTGAGGCAACCCCGGGAAAGGAGTGTTGTAAGCGTAAGGCCACAACGTTCCCACCCAAAGCAGTGATCCACTAGAACCATTCGAATAGCAATAAACTCCATCGTGTTCATTCGCGTAGGATATAGCGGCAACACCCAGTTGCCGAAGATTACTCAATTCCACCGCGCTACGGGATCTACACAGGGCATTCGACAGATAAGGCATCAAAAAAGAACTCAATACAGCCACAATACAAACGGTCACTATCAGCTCGATCAGCGAAAAAGCACGCATCTCTTTTTCACCTTTCCTTAAAAGCACATCTGGCAATATAGCCAGATCCGCTTTGACAGTTTTATTTAGCGTAGAATGCACCGTTTATCTGTATATCGTTTAAAACTCCAGAGAATCAAACAACCAGTTATAAAAGAGATCATGGCCACTGGCTCCGGAACAGTCGCCACATCACTCCAACTCGTCCCCATAGACACCTCATCGAAGACCTCCGTTCCCGACACGCTGCGTAGTGTTATCTGATTAAGAGTGAAATTCAACCCGCTATAGGTTCCTGTCGCTGTGGAGGAAGACGACGTGGGATTAACCCAATAGCTAATGCTATCACCACCATCTACCGAAGAAAAGTTGATAGCGACCACTATGAGATCCGTCGTTCCCGCAGTTGGAGTAATCGTAGAGGTCGACACGGCGCTGCTCGTATTGCCAATTGCGTAGCTTCCACCCGTGGTAAATTGTCCAATCCGAACCGACGTCCCCCCACCATTATCGCCCAACTGAAGAAAAAAACGATCACTAGAAACCGCCGTCACCGCATCGACTAGAAAACTCAAATAAAGCGTTCCATTGACATTTCCCGCTGTACCAACTGTACTGGAACCAAGCCTATTTCCTCCATCCCGATAAGCGGCAAAAGTTCCATTTGCCGTATAGTCAATGTACCGAACAATTGACGAAGCATTCAAACTGACTGCATTTCCAGATTCCCATCCAAGGGAATGCTTCAAACCGTTGGTAATTGTTCCCGAACTACCAGTAAGACTCCAAGACCCCGTGCCATACCATCCGGTTCCACCACTCAATCCGGAAACGCTCACGCCAGACGTATAATCGAAACCTTCATATAAAAGAACAGAGGCCCTTGCACACGTCAATCCAACGAAGAGACAAAATAGAAAAATGGAAGTTCTCTTACTAATAAGGTTCGTCTTCATGTCCCCAAATTAACAGCCATGCATGACACGCGCAATGAACACCGGTTTACACCGGCGAAATGAGTTATACCAAAGCGAAAAGACCTATGTGCCAAATCCTGTCCCATCACGATTTTACACTTTAAATCAACCGGATCGCCGATATGCTCTTATGAAGTATAACTTCGAATGAAGTCATTCCGCATTAATTTACTGACATCCCAGTCGCTTCCTCCCTTACAATGCGAACTCCTTTGGATATATCGCGGCAAGCCAGATTATATAGAAGATCCTGGCGAGGAATTTGAAACCGCGACATCGATCTTTTTTGTTGAACAGGGAAGCATTTCCTTAAAATGGGCAGAAGGTTCCGCCATTTGCCGGGCTGGAGATCTCTTTTTGAGCCGCCTTGGCCCGCGCCAACAAGTTTTCTCTCCAAATGCCGAACTTCTATCGATTGGCTACCATTTTAGCTGGGCTAGCGAAAAACCCATTTTCGATGAAGGACTCAACCGTCATCTACCCGGCAACGGAGCCTTTCGCTCCACCCGCAAAAAACTCTACCAGTCTTCTGTCGATCTCTTTCACAAAATTTACGGAAATCTTAAAAAGCAAAATCTTACCAGAGCCATGCTGAACGACACCGCCACAATTCAGAACTACGCCAATCGTAACGCCGCCTTCGCCGAATGGCTGCGCATCCTTGTAGAGTCTTTTGCAATATTTGAAATTCCGGCGGCGCTACCTCTCGCCCAAAATTCCATCGTACGCCAAGCCAAATATTACATAGACTCACACCCGCTTAATCATCCCCTGCATTACAGCGAACTATTATCCGTCATGAACGTTGGATGGCGCCGCCTGCAACAACTCTTTCAATCCGAAATGCATATTACTCCCAGTGATTATTTTGAAAAGCGGCGACTCTATTACGCCCGCATACGACTGAAGGAACCTAATATTTCGGTAAAAGAAGTCGCTAGCGAGTTGGGCTTTAAAAATCTTTCACATTTCTCGATTTGGTTTAAACGGCATTTCAATCTTTCTCCGCGCCTTTTCCAAAAAGGCTCTGCCTAGCTAAAATTTGTTACAACGCACTCGAGGTTAAGGCATCGTTCTTTACTTGATCCGTCAAAAAATTCGCCAGTTCCATCGGCGAGTGGAAAATCCAGTCGGGCCGCGCCCGTTGCAATTCCTCATGCGTACCGTACCCGTAGGAAACCGCCGCTGTGTGAATGCCGTTCTTCTTCGCGCCAAGAATATCGTGTTCACGGTCGCCGACCATCAACGCCGTCTCGACGTGGAGATGCTCCGATTCGATCAAGTGCGCAATGAGATCGCCCTTGTCAGTGCGAGTGCCGTCGAATTCACTGCCGTAAACGCGGTCAAAAAATAGCGCCAGCTGGAACCGCTCCAGAATGCGCCGCGCGTAGACGGTCGGCTTTGACGTGGCCAGCAGGAGGCGAAATCCCGCCAGCCGGATCGTATTGAGCGCCGGAATGATTTCCGGGTATGGTGTGTTTTCGAAAATACCCGTTACGCCGAAACGTTGCCGGTAGAGAGCGACCGCTTTATTGAGAAGGACATCGTCGTTGCTGCGGAGCAGACGGCGGAACGATTCCTTGAGTGGCGGCCCGATGCACCAGAGGAGCGAAGCGGTGTCGGGAACCTTATGCCCGAGTTCCTTCAAGGCGAACTGAATGGAACGGGTGATTCCCTCTTTGGGATCGGTAAGCGTACCGTCCAGATCAAAGAGGACAGTGGTTGGCGTCACAGTCATGTAACCCTGAAATCTCCAATGCTGTTTTGAATTTGAACGCCAACCCGTCCGTCCCGCTTTCAACGGTAGAAAAGGCGAAGCGGTATGTTTTCTGGTTTGCTCTGGTTTATGATGCGGACAAGGATTTGGTCAAAGGTCTAGTAGACCTTGACGTACTTCTTGCCGGGTTTGAGCCTGGGACGTTCGCCACTCCAGCGGATGTTATCGAAATTCTTACGAAAACGCGGGCTGATGTTGCGGGGCGCGTCGCCTTTGCCATTCTGGCCGGTTGTCGACGGTTTGGCAGGGCAGGTACTGGGGGTCTTACCACAAGGGCATGTTGTCTCACTCATAGTCTTTCACAAATTACGTATACTTGCTTCCATTCTTAAGGCAAAAAGGATGCCAATTTAAGCCAAATTTTTGCCCATTGAAGCTAAATATCTTACGTCGTTTGACGTTGCGTGCAATGGTTAATTTTGTGCACTCCCGACACGCCAGCATGCCAAATTGTCACATTTACAGAGAAAGGCATTTAGATAGAATTTACGGAATTAACGAAAATTGAAGGCAAAATACAAATCCATCCCTTCTTGATTTTCTGAGTTCCTGATAAGCCTTTCTGCCTTTGCCTTCCCAATTCCTTTAATTCCGTTAATTTCGTCTAAAAGCCTTTTGTCTTTCCTCTTTCTCCGCCATTGCGTTTGGGCTCAACTTATTTAAGAATAGCCTATTATGCGCAAGCCGGTACTGACATCGTTCGGAGTTCTCATTGGAGCCCTCGCTCTGACGCTAGCGGTACTGGCACTGTTCCGTCTCGTCATCAAAGCCCGCAACCCTGTCAAACCGGCCGCCATCGGCGGTGGAGTCGCCGTCACCTCGGCAACCACCACTTCTTCCTTCCCACTGCATTTGATCGATGCCGTGGGCCGTCAAGTCACCATCGACCAGCCGCCGCAGCGTATCATCAGCATGGCTCCGAGCATGACGGAACTGGTCTTCGCCCTCGGCGCTCAGGATCGCCTCATCGCCGACACACGGTTTTGCATTCACCCGCCCGAAGCCATCGCCAAAGACAAAATCGGCGGCATTCTCGACCCGGACATGGAAAAGATGGTGGAACTCCACCCCGATCTCATCCTCGGCACGGCGTTGACCCCGAAGGAAATCGGCGACCAGATCGACCGTCTCGGACTCAAGCAGGTTTATTTCAACCATACCTCCGTCAATAGTGTCTATCGCGACATCATCGACCTCTCCACGATTCTCGGCGACCGCCCGCGTGGCGAAAAAATGGTGGCGGACATGAAAGCGCGCGGAGCGGAAATTGAAACCAAACTCCACCAAGCCGGAGCCAAGCGCCCCAAGGTCTTGCTCCTGCTGCGCATCGACGGGCTTTTCACCGCGGGCAAGGGATCGTTCCCGAACGAACTCATCGAAATGGCCGGGGGCGATAACATCGGCGCGCGCGCCGCGACGATGTGGCCGCAATTGTCGATGGAAACCGTCATCGCGGAAAACCCCGACGTCATCATCGTGGCCATCGGCAAGGGCAAGATCGAAGGCGATTTCACGACGAAGAACTGGGTTCAGATGCGCGCCGATCCGCGTTGGAAAGGCGTGAGCGCCGTGGCCAACAACCGGCTCATCTCCATCACCGACGATCTCCTCACCATTCCCGGTTCACGTTTGATGGACGCGCTGGAAATCGTCGCCACGGGCCTGCACCCCGATATTTTCAAATCGAAATGAGCGCCGCCTACCAGATCGACCGGATCAGCGCCGGTTACGGCTCCCGCAACGTCCTGCAGGACGTCAGCCTCGATTTGCGCCGGGGCGAACTCGTCGGCGTGATCGGCCCCAACGGTTGCGGCAAGAGCACACTCCTGCGCGTGATGACCGGCCTTCTCGCCCCTTCCGGCGGCGAAGTTCTCCTCGAAGGCAATCCCCTCGCCTCGTACACGCGCCGCCTCGTAGCCCGGCAAGTCGCCGTCGTGCCGCAAAGCCAGTCTCCAATATTCGCCTTCACCGTGCGCGAAGTCGTCGAGATGGGCCGCGCCCCGTGGCAACGCGGCTGGAACACCCCCTCCTCCGAAGACAAGCGCCTCGTCGCCGGAGCGCTCGAACAATGCGACCTGCTCGGCCTCGAAGACCGTCCCGTCAACGAACTCAGCGGCGGCGAACTCCAGCGCGTCGCGGTTGCCCGTGCCATTGCGCAGGGTACCTCCATTCTCCTCCTCGACGAGCCGACCTCGCACCTCGATCTCGGCCATCAACTCGCCATCTTCAACCTGCTCCACAAGCTTGCCGCCGACTGCAACGTCGCCGTACTTTGCGTCTCGCACGATCTCCATCTCGCCCCGGAATATTGCGACCGCCTCATCCTCATGGGCAGAGGAAAAGTGGTCGCCGTCGGAACACCGAAGGAAATCCTCACGCAGAAAAATCTCCGCGCGATTTACGGCGTCGACGTCGAGATCCACCTCAACCCGCACACGGGCCATCCCTATGTCCTCCTGACGCGGCCCGAAGAAAAGGAGAAGGCATGAACGACGCTCTTCTCAACAGCCCGGTCGTTTCCGTCCGGCGCGCGGGGCTTGTTCTCCTCGGCCTGCTCGTTGCGGTCTTCATCAGCATTTGGGTTGCCACCTGTTTCGGCGCGGCGGAAACCTATTCCGTCACCGAAGTCGCCCATGTCATCGCCTTCAAGCTCGGCCTGTCGCACGAAGCGCCTGCTGCCAACACAATGGTCATCATCTGGGAATTGCGCCTGCCGCGCGTCGCTCTCGCGTTACTGGTCGGCGCAGCACTGGCCGTCGCCGGAGCACTCCTTCAGGCGCTCTTTGAAAATCCGATGGCCGATTCGTTCGTCGTGGGCGTTTCCCCCGGTGCTGCTCTCGGCGGAGTCATCGCCGCGAGTCTCGGTTTCCAGGCTTCTTTCGGTGGGCTGAACTCCGTGACCCTGTTGGCTTTCGTCGGCGCACTCGGCACGACGGCGCTGGTTTATCAACTCGCCAAACGCGGCGGCAAGGTCTCGGTGAGTCTCCTGCTCTTGACCGGTCTGGCTGTCGGCGGACTGGCGACAGCGTTCACTACGATGTTATTGATGCGACTTGACGCTTTTAGTCTGCGTAGTTCGATGAACTGGCTTTTCGGCAGTCTCGCCAATCATGGATGGAATTACGTCCTCGCCCTAGCCCCGTACACAGCTGTCGGCATCGCCGTGTCGATCGCCTTCTGGCGCGAATTGAACCTGCTTTCGCTCGGCGAAGAAACCGCCCACCATCTCGGCGTTCCGCTCGAACGCACCAAGCTGATCCTGCTGGTCACCGCAGCCCTGCTGGCAGCAGCGTCCGTCGCGGCAAGCGGCATCATCGGCTTCGTGGGATTGATCGTACCGCACATCGTGCGCAAGCTCGCGGGGCCGAATCACCGGCTCGTGTTGACCGGATCGGTTCTGGCGGGCGGACTTCTTCTGCTCTGGGCCGATCTGTTTTCCCGCCAAATCGTAATGAGCGAAGAGATGCCCATCGGCGTCATCACCAGCATTCTCGGCGGACTCTTCTTCCTCGGCCTGCTCGCCCGCACCAAGTCGCGGCTGGCGTAGGGAAGAGATAGTTTTCAGTTCGAAGTTTTCCGTTTTCAGTGAAAGGCAAAGACAACGGCTTATCAGGAACTCATGAAACCAGGAAAATTCAAGGACATGTGATTCGGACAAGATTTACGCAACGCAGCACGTCGTTCTCTGCTCCTCACTGAAAACTGAAAACCTCGAACTGAAAACTTTTTGATCACCTTTTCACGCGATGGCTTCGTCCTGATCTTCCTTTGCGATGCCGTGATCGGTGAAATCGAGCGGCGGAATGGGCGGGACGACTTCCAGAAAACCGGCCAGCAGTGCGCCGCCTTCCTGAACTTCGATAAAGCGCGTCTTCACACGGCCTGCAATGAGCGATCCGCCCGGCAGAATGATAATCTGATCCGTTGCGGTGACTTCGTCGGTGCGCATCTGCGAGGCCAATTCCAGGTTGCGCGTGCGCAGGAGCGGAACGCGCACTTCCGATCCGCGGCAAATCTTGATGATGGGCGCGTCGATGGGATTGTTGATTCGGCCTCCTTCGAGAATCTCGATGGAGGAATCGGCTTTGATGAGAGCGGAAACGCGTCCGGCCACGGTGACTTTGGACGCGCGCACTGGCGGGCCTTCGTAGCTGCAACCGGGAGCGAAAGTGACATCGCCGTAGGTGACGATCTTCTGGTTCGACTTGCCGCGGATCGTGTAGCAACGCAAATCGAGATAGGCGCTGCAATTCTCGCACTGGGTCGATTGGGCATCGGCCACGATCTTGTCGGTATAACCGCATTCGCGGCATTCGACGACGCGCGTATTCTGCGGAACCATCGCGACAGGGCGGCGGCGGGAGCGCTGGATCGGGATATGCCGCCCGCACGTATGGCAATAGGTGGAGATCGCCGCGAAGGGCTCCTCCTGCTCCGATTTGCAATACGGGCAAGTAACTGTGCGTTTCTCGCTCATTTGATCAATCCCAGGGCCTTCCCGAAACGGCGCAACGTCTCCGATGGCACCGAACCGACTGTCGCCGGGCCGGAAAATTGGCCACCCGGTTCCACGTACAACGTCGCGCACTTCAATTTACCCGAAACCTGCGCCTTGGCATGGATGATAACCTTGCCCTTGGCCTCGACCCGCTCGCCCTTGAGCACGCCGTCGATCTCCAGATTGCCGGGCGCGGTGAAGGTGCCTTTGGCCTGGACATTCGGACTCAGGTAGCAAGTGGCTGGTTTCTTGAAGAATCGCATTGTGTCTTTCCCTTTATAGATCTTCCCGTGCCGGTCACCCGGAGGCGAGGGCTTTCTTGTACCAACTGCGGTCCTGACAATAAAGCGGTTTAACGTCCAACACATCCATCCCGGCGGCACGCGCTGAGGCCAGTCCGGGTTCGCCATCCTCGAAGGCCAGGCATTTCTTCGGGTCAACACCCAGTTCCTTCGCCGCCTTCAGAAAAATCTCTGGGGAAGGCTTGCCGCGCGAAACCTGGTCGGAGCCGACCAACGCCTGGAAATAGTCGAGCAAACCGAGCTTTTCCACAGTATAGCGCACAATCGGCGTCAGTCCACCCGATGCCACGGCCATTTTGCGGTTTTTGCCCAGTTTTTTCACAATCTCTATAACGGGAACGATCGGTTGAACTTCACCGAGAAATTTCAAAAACAGTTCTTCCTTTTCGTGCACCGTCTCTGCAATAGGCAAATTATACCCATACTGCTCGTTGAGCCAGACCACAATTTCCCGCGCCGGAACACCGCCCTTGGCGTAGAACTGTTCCTCGGTGAAAAGGCTCGGCTTGCCGGAATGCTTTTCCAGTGTGGCCGTCCAGGCGTGCAAGTGAACCGGCATGGTATCGGCCAGTGTACCGTCAAGGTCGTAAACAAATCCGTCGTATTTTTCAAAATCGATGTTCATCTTCAACTTTCTTCGTCAGGTTCAATTTTCATGTCGGGATTGAGGGCCATCAGGAAGCTGCCGAGGAATTGCGTCAGGAGATCGATCTCCCCCAGTACCAATCGCTGATTCACATCCATGGCCTTTTCCCACTGCGCTTCCATTTCCTCCTCATCCAATCCGTGCTCCGTCGCCAGAAGAAGGCGGCGGTCGTTGAGGATCATCAGCAGCCCTTCCAGTTCGTCCCGCGTCAGGTCGAACGTCCAGGATTTTCCCACCCCGGAACGCAGATAATCCCCCATCCATTTTTCCAGCAAGACGAGCCGTTCCCCGCGCCAGGCCAGCCGTTCGGCCTGCAACGCTTCCTGTTCCTCCCTGAGTTTCTCCGGTTCGGCCTCCTTGCTGATACTGCCCCGGAGATGCTGCTGAACCGCTTCCGGCAGGGAATCGACTTTCTGCCGGTATTGCTCCAGCGCGCGCTGGAACAGGGTGGTGAGCAGATTGGATTCAATCGCTCCCAGTTCCACCCGCCAAAGTTCCGAATCGTTCCGTTGGCTGCATTTCATAACGGCTCCATGGTGGCCTTCA
>DBTH01000321.1:12711-12885 GCA_002306945.1 Methylacidiphilaceae bacterium UBA1321
TGGTGGCCTTCAGGCCGTAATTTTGCAGCCGGTGGACGATGAATTCCGCCCGCTCCTTGTTTTCCTGGGCGACGAGACTCTTGCCGCGCTTGTGAACTTCCCACATGTGGACGGTAGCCTTCTGAAGGTTCATTTTCAGAACCACCTGAAAAACGTGTACGACGTAGTGCATAA
>DBTH01000321.1:13109-17361 GCA_002306945.1 Methylacidiphilaceae bacterium UBA1321
CATTTTCAGAACCACCTGAAAACCGTGTACGACGTAGTGCATAAGATTGACCGGATCGTTCCAAACGATCACGCCCCAACCGCGGTCGAAAGCTTCCTTCACCTTCTCCTCGACGTCGACATCGGGCACCGCCTCGGTGCTGGCCGCCCGTTGCTCCAGGATCACCGCCAAGGTCGAAACAGTCGAGCCAACGGCACGCTCCGCAATTCCACAGTCTCCATTGCGGATGGTCATCGCTCGCGTCAGCCCTCTGTTCGGTTCCTCATGCATGAAAATCAATACAACGGCACGGACGGGTCAACGTCCTCGCTCCACGCCGCAATGCCTCCGGCCAGATTCTTGATCTTGCGGAATCCGGCATTGTGAAGATGCTTCCACGCCTTCGCGCTCCGGTCGCCAATCTTGCAGACCAGGACAATCTCGCGCGAACTATCAAGTTCGTGAATGCGCTGGGGCAATTCTCCGAGCGGGATCAATTTCGCTCCCGGAATCTGCGCAATGTCCCATTCGTGGCGTTCGCGCACATCGACGATGTCGAAATCGCGCTTCTCGTTGATCATGTCGCTCAACTCCTCCGCGCTGACTTCCGGCACAGCGTCCGGCTTGGGCGCGTGGCCCATGCCGCAAAATTGTTCGTAATCGATGAGCTCCTTGATGGTCGCCTCCGGCCCGCAAATCGGACACTTCGGATCCTTGCGCAACCGCACTTCCTTGAACTTCATCTTCAGCGCGTCGAACATCAACAGTCGGCCCAGCAACAAGTCGCCCTTGCCAATGATCAACTTCACCGTCTCGATGGCCTGAATCACTCCAATCACTCCTGGCAACACGCCCAGCACGCCACCCTCGGCGCAGCTCGGCACCATTCCCGGCGGCGGCGGTTCCGGATAAAGACAGCGGTAACACGGCCCGCGCGAACCCCAGAACACCGTCGTCATCCCGTCGAAACGGAAAATGCTTCCGTAGACATTCGGCTTGTCAAGCAACACGCACGCGTCGTTGACCAGATAGCGCGTCGGAAAATTATCCGTCCCGTCCACAATGATGTCATAGTCCTTGAAAATCTCCAGCGCGTTGTCCGAACGCAAGGCCACCTGGTACGGCTGCACCTCGACGTAAGGATTGATCTCCTTCATCGTCTCCATCGCCGAAACAATCTTCGGTTTGCCGACGCTGCTGGTCTTGTGAATGATCTGCCGGTGCAGGTTCGAATAATCGACCGTATCGTAATCAACGAGCCCGATCTTGCCCACGCCCGCCGCTGTCAGATACGCCAGAAGCGGCGATCCCAACCCACCCGTCCCAATGGTCAGCACCCGGGCCGCCTTGAGCTTCTTCTGCCCCTCCATCGTCACCTCCGGCATGATCAGGTGGCGGCCGTAACGGCGGATCTCGTCGTTGGAGAGGGCCGACTTGGAATAAGCGGCATCAATTCGGGGCAAATAACTCATTGTTGTATTTATTTCTTGTTTTCTTCGTGAATATACCAACATATTGGTTGCGCAAAAATGGGCAACGATTTTCTCTGGGTCGAAGACGAAGAGACCCTCCGGCAGATGACAGCCATTTTGCGCCCTGACGCTCCCTTTGCCATTGATACCGAGGCGGATAGCCTCCACCACTACAAGGAAAGCGTTTCACTGGTGCAACTTGCGCAATTTGGTCATCACTTCCTCGTCGATCCTCTGGCAGGATTACAATTATCACCCCTTTGGGATAAACTCGAAGGAGCCATCTGGATTTTACATGGCGCCGACTTCGACCTGCGCATGATGCGACGCATCGGCGCAAAGGAACCCAAGGCCGTATTCGACACCATGCTCGGCGCGCAACTCCTCGGCTTTCACGCCTTCGGTTACGCCGCCCTCGTCGACCATTTCTACAAGGTCAAACTCAGCAAGAAGAACCAAAAAGCCGACTGGTCCATCCGTCCCCTGAACCGTTCCATGCTCGACTACGCCGTCCAGGACACCCGCTATCTCGAAGGCATCCTGCACGAAATGACCCAGATGCTCTACTTCGCCGGACGCCTCGAATGGCACGAACAAGCCTGCTCCCGCGTCCTGCGCACCAGCCGCGTCACCCACGAACACGAGCCCGGCAACGAGTGGCGCATCACCGGCTCCAACGCCCTCAACCCCAAAGCCCTTGCGATCCTGAAAGCCATCTGGGAATGGCGCGAAGTCGAAGCCGACCGCGCCGACCTGCCCGTCTTCAAGGTCATGAACAACGAGACCATCCTCGATCTCGCCCGCTGGGCCGCCGACGCCCCTCACCTGCCCCCACCCGCCTTCGGCCACTGGCCGCACCGCATGTCCCACGGACGCGGCGAAAAACTTATCGAAGCCGTTGAAGGCGGACGCAAAGCCGAACCCATCCCGCGCCTGCCCGCCAAACCGCGCGCCAAACACGACCCCAAGGCCGATGTCCGCATGGAGCAACTGCGCAAATTCCGCGATGAAGTCGCCAAGAAACTCGAACTCGACGCCAGCCTCATCGCCTCGAAGAGCACACTCCTCGAAATTGCCCGCGACCCCGAGAACGGCCCCAAACGCCTCATCGCCGAAGACCGTTGGTGCCCCTGGCAAAACGACGTCCTCCAGCCCGTCATCAAGACGCTGTAGGAATTCGCCGCCTTCGCCAGTAGCCTATTCAAATTGACTCGTCCCATCAGGCCGACGAAGCTTTTCCCATGGGCAAAAGCACTCTGGCTTCGGGGCGTCGTCTTTCACTGTTTTTGTTTTTCGTGCTGTCTATTTTTCTGACCGCAACTCTCAATGGAGCGGAGCCCTTCGACTACAACTCCGCTGTTCAACTGGCCGACAAAACGGGTCATCTGCCTTTTTCGCAGGAGAAACGCATTTACATTTTCCTTTCTTCGACTGAAAAAGAACTTCCTTTTCTGAAAGGCAGGAAGACCGTCGATATCGGCAATAGTCTCAGAGCACTCACCTATTCCTCAGACGACATCAAAACCCTCTCCGACATCTGGAAAATATTCGGCACTTATCCCGACGAAAAATGGCGCTTCGATATCTATCAAAAAAACTCACCTACAAAACCCACCTACTCGAAGGAATTCACCACCCGCGAAGAATTCTACAACTCAAAACAAACGCTACAGCCCGGAGAGGCCCTTCTCTGCACCCGTTCTGATGAGCCCAATAACAACCCGTTCTCCCCCCGAAACGCCAGCAATGAGCCAACCAAAAAAATCGAGCGCATTGCCCTCCAATGGATGATTCACCATGGAGGACCTCTTGCGGAGGAAATGATAAAAACCCCAGCCTATTTCTACGTCACGCAATCCATTCCGAATTTCGCCAACGCCACCGACAAAATCTGGGAAATCCGTCTCAGTGACTTTGCCCGGAACCGCACTCGCTTTGTCTGGGTCAACGAAAAGACCTGCCAAGTCCTCGGCTTCGGATTTGATAAGGAGTAATTCCCCAAGGCTCAACATCATTCGCCTATAGATACCTGCCGCTCGTTAATCAGGATGATGAACCCGTATTTTCAGATCTGAGATAATAACAAAAGACTTCTTCCAATTCTCAACATCTTCCGAGTTAAATACCGTAAGAAGCCGCTTAATCAAAGCGATTCGCCCCGGAACACGCAAGCGAATGAGAATCAATCCATGATGAGTGCCCGGGGCATAGAGATGAATATTCGAAAAATCCAAATCTTGAGTAATGAAAAGACGCTCTTCTTTTTGAGCCTTCTCCCAGACAACCTTATCCGCAGCACCCGAAATACCCTCCTGCGGGACAGTATCCACCTGATGCCCCAGCCGGCTCAATTCACCGACCAATGAAAATGGTAAGTTCTCGTCGAGCTTGATTTTCATGCCAGCGATGGCGCACTCCGCACAGGCAAATCTTCTTCCGCTGAAGCGGCCGCAAAAGCAATCACCGCGTGAAGCGCATCCTCGGTAAGCGTCGGATAATCCTTCAGAATATCAGGAATGCGAGAACCCTCCGCCAAGCTACCCAAAATCGTTTTAAGGGTAATGCGGGTTCCCTTAACAATAAGCTCGCCACCGCAAATATTCGGATCGCGCGTGAAATAGGCTTCGAAGTTCATAAGGCCACCGGGTTGCTTGATGAATATTATATCTAAATACTAAAGAGAACGCAATGGCACAAGCAGCCACGTTGCGGCACATCTTTTCCTTGCCAAGGAGGCGGGGAGCCGCGACGATACGCCTGTCTTTTACGGGCGCTTAGCTTAGAGCTTATCCGTAAATAGA
>DBTH01000032.1:0-666 GCA_002306945.1 Methylacidiphilaceae bacterium UBA1321
GCGGTGTGCGCAACTCATGGCTCATTGTCGTCAGAAAACGGCTCTTGGTCAAATTCGCCTCGTCGGCGGCCCGTTTTTGTTCCTGAGCGATTTCCTTCGCCAGCCCGAGAAGCCAGGTCTGGGCCAAATTCAAATCGTGATAATCAATGATCCCGGGCAGGCGGTCGGGGAATATGACCACCAACGGCTCGTAGATGAACTCCATACTACGCTTGAGGCAAGCCTCGGAGGCATTGACTATGGACGTCCGATAGTCGAATTGCATGGACTGCGCCGGAACAGTCTTAAGAAAATGCCTGAGCTTCCCATTATAGAATACTTCGGATCCGTGCATCTGGACGACATTCTCGTAAAATCGTTCCCTCGAAATAATCCCCACATAGGTCTCCCCGTCCCGGAGAAAAATACCCGGTAAACGGCGTTCCTGCTCAAAACAGCGGGCAGCCTCTTTGCCCGTATGATCGACACTCAGAGTCACCTCCCAAAAAGGAAGTTCACCGATTATCGATTCCGTTGTCAGGCGCTCCAGAAATGCAGAATGATGTTCGGACATCGCTTTAAACAGGTTGCTGAAAAAGTCGCGTCCCGCCTTGTCCACTAGACTAGGCGATAGTTGGCTCCAATCACCCGTTTGCAGCGCAAAATCAATTCTTCAATATTGAAAGG
>DBTH01000032.1:977-3621 GCA_002306945.1 Methylacidiphilaceae bacterium UBA1321
ATCCGGTCGATCTCGTCGGCCACCGCAGTCAGTATAATGATCGGTATCCGCTCGGTACTCCCCTTGCGCTTGAGCTCCTTAATGACCTCTTTGCCGCTGATTCCGGGAAGCATGATATCCAAAATAATCAAATCCAGCTTTTCAGTCCTGGCCCGTTCCAACGCGGCATTACCCGACTCGGCCACCATGACGCTGAAGCCAGACCGGGCCAGCGCGGTAGTTAAAATATCCACCACGGATATATCATCGTCTACCACTAAAACCTGTTTGCTCATATTTATCTACAACATTGATCACCTCACATTTATAGGGAGGTTCGTGAGTCAATTTATAAAGTACGCACTCTATTAGTCATTATCTCAATTGTTAATTTATGACGTCTTTGAATCCTGATTGTCACATTGCGCCGCAAAGCCCCTGCTGAAAGTTCTACATTTTGCATTACACTTTCCATAATACGCGGAATACAAATCTCTTGTAAAAACGTTCGCTCCTGGAACCATCCAGCGCTTTTATCCAATAACGATTACAATTATGACAATGTGATTACTATTGCGTAGTTCGCGCTACGATTAGATATTGTTCACATTTTCGCCATATTGGCATTCATGTGACGATTTGGATTTGTGTCATCTACCGATCCGCAACTCATTGAAAATCAATGTCGATTTTCATGTTTGTAACAAATGTCTTCGACGCGTCTTAGCTTTTACAATTGGTATGGTGACTACTCTTTGAGCTCTGTGTTATCTAGCAATACAAGGACGAGTGATCCTCTTGTGTTTTACTACCCATACACTTACCGAAAACGTAATGAATTTCCTTTTGAGAATGTTTATGCATGCCTGCCTTCTATGGATATTCAGCGGATTCTCCATAGATATATTGCGTGCCATGGATAGTTCTACAAGTGGATCTCAAAACTCATCTACAAAAGAAACGCGATTTTATATAAAGAAATTTCATATTGATGGAATTCATAATCTCTCATCCCTAGAAGCTGAAAAGGCTATCTACTCTTCCCTGGGCCCCTACCGAACCCCTGCGGACATCGAGAACGCCCGCGCGCGACTGGAGAAAGTTTACCGGGACAAGGGATTTCCCGCAGCATCGGTTCAACTGGGTCAGCCTCCGTTCATCGACGGAGTCGCTTATCTCCAGGTTTATGAAGGGCAGATCGGCCGGGTACGTGTGCGGGGAGCCGAATACTTTTCTCCAAGCGCGTTAAAGGAAGAGATGCCCTCGCTGCAGGAAGGAAAGGTCGTCGAGTTCAAGTCCTTCTCCCAGGATTACACCGCTGCCAACCGCATCCCGGATCGGGTCATCACCCCGACGCTCAAACTCGGTCAAAAACCCGGCCTGATCGACGTCGACCTCGAAGTCAAGGATCAATGCCCGCTCCACGGCAGCATTGAGGCCAACAATCTCTATAGTTGGGGCACCGATCCGTACCGCATCACCACCGCCCTCAGCTATAGCAATCTCTGGCAGTTGGGCCATACGATCGGCTTTAACTACCAGACCTCTCCCGAAGATGTCGGCGCTCTCCAGGTCTTTTCTGGCTACTACATGGTACCGGTGCCCGACGTCGAATGGCTGACATTGATGCTCCAGGGCACCAAGCAAGACAGCCAGGTCTCCATTGCGTCGGCAGGAGGCAGTAATTCGGTAGGCGCGGGCGATACGATTGGACTGCGCGGCACCGCCACTCTGCCGGGTAACGAGACTTTCTATCATTCGTTAACGTTCGGCGTTGACTATAAATACAGTGAAAACACGACCACCTACGGTAGCAACGTGGAAGATCCCAATCCGAAGCCACCGATCACCTATTTCCCTTTTTCGATTGTCTATGCGGGCGGCAACAACGAGAAAACCAACCAGACGCAATTCTCGACAGCGCTGACCTGGGGATTTCGCGGGCTGGGCAGTTCGCAGGAAACTTTCCGCAGCAACACCAATGGAAGCGGCACGGATGATTCCGGCAATAAAATTCACTACGGCGACGGTTCATTTATCTATCTCAAGGTCGATGTCTCCCACACTCGCGAAATCATCGACGATTATCAGGCCTACGGAAGAATACAGGGGCAGATCGCCAATAACGCGCTCGTTAGCAGCGAGCAATTCAGCGGCGGCGGACAGGAGACGGCCCGGGGCTATTTCGAGTCGGAATCGACCGGCGACAACGCCCTGTTCGGCACGGTCGAATTACGCAGCGCGTCGATCGGTTCCGTCATCGATCCGGTCATCGACGATTTTCGATTCTATCTTTTTGCAGATTCAGGACTGCTGCTGTTGCGTGATGTCGCGGCCGAGCAAAAATCCGAGATTTCGCTGGCCAGCTTCGGAGCCGGAGCCCGCATTCGTATTCAGAAACACTATAGCGGCTCATTCGCTCTGGGCGTTCCCATTTTAGACACGGAAGCCACACAGTCTTACACACCGAGGGCCACCTTCCGCCTGACCGCTGAATTCTAACCGATCTTCACTTATGCTTAATCACCTCTTCAAACTGCCGCTCTTTCTGCTCGCAATCACACTTTGCGGTTTCACTCCCGCCCAGGCGTGGTGGAACAGCCAATGGACAAGCCGTAAAAAAATCACCCTCAATCTTGCCGACGGCGGTCTTTCGATCAAGGAA
>DBTH01000032.1:3892-5189 GCA_002306945.1 Methylacidiphilaceae bacterium UBA1321
CGGTCGCCAATGCCGTTGTCCTGATCCGACTCCACGACGGCAATTTCCAATTCTCCTCGGCCAAGGACGACGGCAGCGATCTCCGCTTCGTGGCGTCGGACGACAAGACGCTTCTGGCCTATCATATAGAAAAATACGACTCACTGATGAGCGAGGCATTCGTCTGGGTTCGTATTCCGAATATCAAACCGGGCGAGAAAACCGAGATCTGGCTCTATAGTGGCGGTGGCGAAAAAGCCACCCGCGTGGATGATCCCAAAGGAACCTACGACTCCGATACTGTCCTGGTCTACCACTTCGCCGAACACAACCAGCCCGCACACGATTTTTCCGCCAACGGCAACACTTCTCAGAACTCCGGCACGGAATCCGAAGGTTCCATGATCGGCACCGGATTAAGACTCGATGGAAAAGGAATCCTGACTATTCCGGATTCCCCCGCCCTCGCCTGGAACGGCAACCTGACCTGGACCGCCTGGATCCGGTCTACCACGCTCACGTCCAATGCCCTCCTGTTCAGCCGCAAGGAAGGCAGTAACACTTTCCGCATCGGAGCGCATTCGGGAGTGCCCTTTGTGGAAATCAACGGCCAACGCAGTGGGGCCGGCACTCCGATCACGGTCAACACCTGGCATCACCTGGCCGTTGTCGCCGAGAGCTCCACAGTCACCTTATATCTCGATGGAGAAGTTTATGGCACCTTGAACACCGCATTGCCTGCGCTAACGGGCGCCTGCATGCTGGGCGGAGAGCCTTCCCCGGCTACCGATACGACGGGCTGGAATGGCGAAATCGACGAACTGCAAATTGCCAAAATCGCGCGCTCGGCCAGTTGGATCAAATTTGCAGCGTCTACGCAGGGAGAAAAATCCTCGACTGTTCTCTCCTTCGGCGAAGACGAGCAAACCCACAATTGGTTCGAGGGCGGCACATTCGGAGTCATCGTCAAATCGCTGACCGTCGATGGCTGGGTGGTCATCTGCATCCTCGGAGTCATGTCGGCGGTGAGTTGGTGGGTAATGATCACGAAGGTCGGCTACCTCAACAGTATCGGCAAAGGCAACGCCATCTTCATGGCCGAGTGGCGGCACGTCGCATCGGATTTATCCAGCCTCGATCACGGCAATCCGGAACAAACCCGGTCGCTCGGCGGACGCCTCAAGAAGGACGCGCAAAAGGCCATTCGTCAGGCCTCGGTCTACCGGATATTTCACATCGGCGCGGAGGAAATTCGTCACCGGCTCTCGACCGGACATAACAAATATCTTTCGGCGGAATCGATTGCCGCCATCCGCGC
>DBTH01000258.1 GCA_002306945.1 Methylacidiphilaceae bacterium UBA1321
CCTCCTTGCGCCTCGCCTTAGCCTCGGGAAATTCTCAATCTCAAGCATGATGTTTTGAATAGATACGGCTTAGTTGTAAATGTTATTTGTGAACGGGGCCTAAGCTCAGAAAACCATTCAATGCATATACGTCGGTTCCACGAAGAACGTCTGCCAAACGATATAGAGGACTGAATAGGGCGCAATAACACCTCGCGTGCTACTTGATCTAATTTATGTGCGTATTGTCCTTGTTGATTATAAAATTCGAGCGCCCTGGTGAGGCACCTTGATTATGTATATGGCACTTCGTGCTCCTGAAACGGTTTTGCCGCAATAGCCTCCCGTCTATTGTGAGCTCAGGGAGTCACCACAGTATCGAAGACAAACTCACTTTGATTAACCGCTCCAGAATGCAAGCGTCTGCCGCAAACGGTCACGTTCTCAAACAGGCTCGACCTCACGGCATGCTCCGCATCGAAGCCGCGCAATTCGATCACGGGAGGAACCTCGACCGTATTTGCGGTTAACGAGATATTACGAAATGTCACCTTGTCAATATGGCCGCGTTCAACTTCCTTGCTCCATATTGCCTTACCGATGAACAGAGACAGAAACTGCCGCGCTTCTTCGATACGGATATCACTAAAAAGAATGTCCCGCACCGGAGCGGAATCGCAATTGTACACGCGCAACGACCATTCGCGTCCCTTATCGCGGATGATGTCGCAATCGGTAAATTGAATGTCGTGAAGCGGCTCGCGCAGTTCCGCTCCCAGACTCAGCGCATGGGCAAATTCATTCCACAATACACACCGGCTGACCCGGATTTTACTCGCCTCGCCTTCGCCCTTGTCGGTTTTTATGACAACCAGATCGTCGAATGTCCGCAGATAACATCCCTTCACTTCGACTTGACGGCTGTTGCACAAATCGATGCCGTCCGAGTTGGCGCGGAAGCCGAAGATTTTCACGTTATCGATCGACACCTGTTCCGAGCGTCTGACCGGCATGGTCCATGAGCTTGAAGAACGGAATGTAACGCCTTCGATTTTAATCCGCTTTCCCGAGACGTAAAGAAGGCTGCGGGTATGCACCGGGCAGCGTCCCCCATCGACAATGCCACGTCCGCGAAAGGTGATGTCGTCGCCCAGAAGATTGAACACCGCCGCAGTCTTGCCTCCGGGTGTCGGCTTGCCATAAAGCACCGCACCCCCGGCAATGTAGACCGTCTTGCCCGAATCGACAACAACGTCGCTCACCTCGTGAACGCCCGGCCCGTAATAAATCACCTTTTCCGAAGAGCCAGTCGGCATGTCCGTTTCCCAAGGATCGATGAAAAGTTGCAACGAACGCAGCCAATCTCCGTTAATTTCCAGAACAAGCTGACCCGGTTTTGAAACGGTAAAGGTAATCCGGTTGCCCTCCACCTTTGGCACAACACCGCTGCTTGATGGAAGAATTTGCGCGCTTTTCACTGGCTGCACAGTCGTCACCGTTATCTTCGCCGTTCCCTTGAGATTGAACGAAGCAAAGGAAGTGTCGGCCACCTTCGATTCATCCACATCGCGGACTAACTTGCGTTCCGGCGGCTGAAGCGAACAGACCTTGGCAACATATACCGGCACCGGTGTTTCATCGGCGCTCACGCTAAAATCCGCCGAGAGCGGTTCCTCCTTCGGCGACGGATAGGCCTGGATTTCAGCCGATGCCAAGCTCATCGCCGCCACTTGCAGCAGTCCTGCAAGGATTCCTGTCGTCATTCGATTCATCGTCATAGACATTGCCTACCTCTTTCTACATGAATTATACCAGCCAAGAAAATCGCCAAGAAAATAATCGTAAATGTTTACACAATTATCCCTAAAAAGCCTTTCAATACGATTCTATCTTCAATAAAGAACAAATCTCCATCCTGAAAGAACGAGTTGACTCATTAAACACCGAAAATAGCCCATAAATCGAATTTAGTTATAAGTTTTTTTAAAATTTAGTTGGTGAAAAGTAAATTTAGAAAACGTTTACGAATCTGATTGCAATTATCGGGCACTTTGATATTTTTCTTATCACAGAACCCCAGAACAGGAGCCAGCCCTATGAAAGTCATCTCATCCATGTTGTGCGCCGCCACAGTCTTAGTTTGCAGCTATTTATCAGCCCAGGCTAATACCGTCCTCATCCACGATACATTCAGTTCAGCCACATCGACCGCGCTCAACGGCTCGACTCCCACTGTGACCGTTAATGGCGCAAAATGGGTCGCCCCTACCTCGCTGACTTACAACAGCGGAACCTTGACGATCCCGGCATCCACCACAGCCGAATCCTCAACAATCGATCTCGGATCGGGTTACTTCTCCTCGCACCCTGGTGTCTACACCCTGTCAATGACGCTCACAATTCCAACAGGTACATCCACAAGCTGGGTCGGACTCGGATTCTTTTCTACCAACGCCACCGGCAGCAATCCAAATGCACAGTCTTCGTCTCCGATGATAATGCTGCGCCAAAATGGAGGCTCAATTGTTTATGCCAACAGCGCCAACGGTGGAACAGCAGTAACCGCTGCCAGCACCTCTATTACCAATAGCGGCACTGCCGTCACACTTACGCTCGTTCTGGACACCTCGAAAACCAACTGGACATTCGACGCCTATATCGGCTCGACCCAAATCGATCTGAATGGAAGCAGCACTGGAAGCACCTACACTTATTCAACCAATCCCACTTCGATTGAGTACGTCGGATTGGGAAGTTCGATCGGCAGTTCCGCCTTCGCCGCCACCATCAGCGATTTCTCCCTGGTCACGAGCGTACCCGAACCGAAAATCTGCGCCTTGCTCCTGCTCGGACTCTTGCTGACCTGGAAAGGATTCGGACGCCGCAATCATCGAATTTCCTGATCGGAAAGACAGTCCGCACACTCTCTCTGCTCTCACACAGCTCCAACATCTCCACGACCATGCCCCAGCACTTTCAAAAGTTCCGGTGGTTAAAAAAAGTTGGTCTTCTCCTGTCCGTCTCCGGTCTTATGTTTGCGCCGCTGCGAGCCGAGAATACCCTTCTCAACATCGATCTCACCTCAAAACTCGAAGGCACACTCACCAATACCACCAGTTCCTTCCCCAATCTCCTGGCCGTTACCGGTTCCAAATCCCAGAACGAGTGGGGAACCATCGAAGTCGGTACCGCTCCCTCCGGCACGAACGCTCCCGCAGGGGCTTTCATCTTCAAGGACAAGACGGACGGCCCGGCCCAGGGTGTCGCCTTGCGTGTGAAGGTTCCAGATTTCAGCAAAACCGCCACCACCGGCACCATTACCATCCGGATGATGATCCCTGTGGAACCGCCGTACCGCGCCATCTTCTTCTTCGGTGAAGACTGGAAAAAGTCGGCAACTGTAATCCTGTTCCATCAGAGGCAAATTTCCGCTTATGGCGGCGACAAGGCCCCGCTGGAAAAGCTCGGCAATTACGCCGTCGATCAATGGCACGAACTCAAGGTCGAGTTCAATTTCCCGAAACAAACCTACTCGGTCTATTGGGATGGGGAAAAGTCCGGCGATGAACGCCCCTGGACCAACAAGGAACTCAACACCGTCAAGTCCCTGACCCTCTTTGCCGACGACGCGCCAATCGACCATAACGGCGAACCAGTCCTTTACATCTCCCAGATCAAGATCACGGAAAACAACTAGACTCTGTAACAATATAAATGTCACCAAATCCATGAGCCATTTTTAACAGGAACAAAGCGCGAGCGAGGAGCGTATATGAAATATATCCGTGACGAGCCGAGCAACGATGTGCCTGTTAAAAAGAGCCATGGCCCGAAGGGTTGCGGCATTTATATTGTTACAGGGTACTATTGATCTTCGCGAAATAGACTGACAATGCTTTTCAAATTAACCTGTCGCGGAAATGGCTGCGGATAACAGGGAGACAGGCCGGAAAGAATTGACACACCCCGTCACTTCGTGACACCCCTCTTCATAGAGGGGATTTATGCATCTGAAAGTCTCGACAGCGAATGTCCCCTCTATCAAGAGGGGTGTCACGAAGTGACGGGGTGTATCAAGCTTCACGGGAGTCCTCGGTCTTTGCGGACTTAACCTCGCTCCAGAGGGCCTCCTTGTCTCCTTCCACTGGCGACTCATTCAATGGAGCCTGCTGTTGTCAGTCTATTATGAAAAGATCAATAGATTTTAAAATATTCTATACATATAGAAACAGGTTTTATCGGATAAAGTGAGAGACAGTGAAGCTCGCTCAGTCTGCACCAGCAATGCTAATGCCGAAACCGGACTGTCTCTCGCGCTTCGCGTCGCTGGGTGCGGGGCGATTGCCCCTGCCCGGGAGAAAGTAGCCAGCGTCAAGCTGTATCCGGTAAACGTTGATTTCTGCCGCATAATTGAATGCAACGTCCCGTTGCCTTTCCCCGCCTACGGCGTCAGTACGCGGAAGTAAATCGTGCGGAAATGAACATTCCCGGTGGAAAGGTCGGTATAACGCTCGACCATCGATTGCAGGCGGCGCTCGCCGGTGACGACCAATAGCCCCGTGGGTGTCTGCTTCAATGCCTGCCCGATGGAATAGATCGTAAAGACGTTCCCGCGCGCCGTGAGAAGTCCGCCTGCCTGCCGGAGTAATTCCTCACTCGCCTCGCCGCCATCCGCCACTCCCTTGATCTCGGCGATTTGCCCCGGCGACAGATAATACGAATCCGCCCCGTAGCTTTTTCCATTCGATGCGAGAGTGTGGCTCGAAATAGATTGCGCAACGGTCTGCGCCTGAGTCGTGCTCATGGTGGCCGTCAGATCCGCCGTATTCGTCGCGCAACCAGCCAATGCTGCCGCCAACGGTGAGACGCGCAGGGGGAACGTCGAAGCAAACGGAGCGAACTGCGCATTCACATTGACCCGGCCCGCCACCGATGTGCCATGCGGGAAATAGATATTGGTCGCCGCAGTCGACGCGTTCATCGGCGCAGTGAAAATATCGAACAACGCCCAGTCAGGAACCACGGAAGCCGACTGTTTATTCGGCTGGAAACGGAATGTGCGCCACGGCACCCCGGCTGCCGTCACGCTCTCGATTCCCGTCGAGATATAACCGAGCTCCGCCACCGACGTGACCATGCCCGCCGTGTTATCATAGTTGTTGTAGATTTTCCCTTTCGGCGGCGGCATATAGAGTCCGGCATCGCTGATATTACCACTCGCATCCGTATCCTGTTGCGGCGTGATACTGGAGGACGCCGCCGTTCCGACCGACCACGCGGAATTTTGTTGTCCCAGAGTGTTATTGCCGCTACTACACGTTTTCCAATCGTCTTTGTGCTGACCCATACGGGGATCGCCGACCTCCATGGTCACGATGTCGTTCTCCGCATGTGTACTATCGACCGTCAAGGGAATGGAGGCCGTGTAACTGCTAATCTGCGGCACAACAACGCAACGCCCCCCAGCTGTCTGCGTATCGTTCAGTGAAAAACGGGCACTCAACGTCGTGGGAGGAACATTCGCCACTGTGGAATAATTCGTCATCGTCCGTGTGATGACCGCATAACTGCCTGCCGTCAAAGTGCTGCTTCCGGTTGTAATCGAAGTCAAACTCCCCGTGCCAATCGACTCATCCACATTGGTACTGCCCGCTCCGTAATACCAGACTGCCGTATAGAGATTGTACTTGTTGAGATTGACACTGGAGACACCGTAATTCTTCGGAAGGTAGACTTCGACTTTGAATTTCGTAATGAAGTTTGTCTTCTCCGGAAGCGGCGTTGGCGAACACCAGACTCCCACCTCGGTAATGCACGGCTCACGCCCCGTTCCCAAAAAACAATTCGTCCCATTCGACTGACTCATCGTATAGGTGCCGCCGGTATATTGAATGCGAAGGGGAGCCACCATGGCGTTGGTCGATTCCTTGTAACGCACATAGTCGATGATGTTGATGGCGAGTTGCGCCAGACGCGCCGTGTTGCCGGAATAATATTTCTTCTCGAAACTGGAACCGTTCACCATCGGCCAATCGGTTCGCTGCAGTTGCGTGATAATGTTGGTAATGGCCGCGTTCACCTTGACTGCATCCAGATTGCCGCTAATGCCCGGATCGGTTCCTGCCGTCGTGAGGATATTGATGTACGGCTGCGCAGGCGTGGAGCCATCGGCTTTCTTGGGAACGCGGTTGATGTCGGTTGTAAGAACAATCGGCAATTGAGCGCGAAATCCGGTATTCGGATCGCTGTTATAGTGCGTGACATCGAAGCGGTTCGAGTTGAGCGCCACTGCCACATCGGTCGAGACCCGCGCCCCATCGTCGGGACCATTATAAAAACCGTGCAGGAGCGAGGTGTAATTCGTAGCCGTCGAAATATCACTGCGGATCGATTCGGCAAGCGAAGCCGACAGGCCCGGCAGAGAAGCCAGATTGATGCGCGTGGGATTATTGAGCGGATTGGCATTCGACGACGTCCGAACCCAGGCGAGATTGTAATTCACCTTGCTGCTTTCATCATCGGTCCAGTAGGCGTAGCGGCCTACAACCGGATCGGTCTTGTTCGAAGTGACCGGAGTTTCGCTAAAATCGAGCGTGCCACTGCGCCGGATATAAATCCATTTCAATTGCATCGCCACCGTACTGCCGTCGGCGACCTGGCAGCCGGTGACCAGATAATTGGTCGAAGCGCGCAACGAAGCACAGTTCAAATTTGCGGGCCGCAAATAGCTCGTGGAAGAATTGATGATCGCCGAGCTTGCCGAACCGCTCGACAGGTCAACAATTGTCGATGGCAAAACGCCCGTGGTTGTCGCCGTCCAAAGCGCACCAGGCTGGCTGACCCAATAGTTCGTCGTCGTGCTGCCCGAAGCCGGAACCGTCACGGCCCTCAACGTTCCCAATACGCGCTCGATCCCCTGCCCGGCGCACAACTCCGCCCGGACTCCTTCCAGATTGGCCGACGCGGAAGCGTTGCCGATGCGCACCGTCTCGACGAGACTGACCACCAACATGACAATCAATGTCAGGAAGGCCAGCGTGATGAGCAACGCCGAGGCGCGATGGCGGGAAGGGTTCATTTGGAATTTTGCAGATAGATCCGGGTCGAATACGGACGCACTCCGGGCCAAAGAGGAGTCAGGCTTGAAGAAGCTTGAATCTGCGTGACGCAATCCGAAGCGCCGGACGCATTGCGCACAATCGAGACGAGAGTCGTTGCCATGCCCGAATTGATCCGCCGCGCGCACGTCGTATCAATGACAACGAAACTCAGTTCCACACACGCGGGGAGAGAGTTCGCCGGGTGAACGGTGCTATTGCTGTCCACATAACCCAGCCGTGAATCATAGGCGTTGCTATAGGCCGTTCCGCTCGCCTGACGGCTGATCGTCGCGCCCTTGCCATCGAGACATTTCACCCACAGACCAAGCACGTTTTCCATGAAAAGCCCCAGATACGGGGGATCGCTCGAACGGGTCGCCGGAGCGACGTTTTCAATCATGGTCGATGTCAACCAACTGAGCGGAGAACTGTAGATCTGATAATTGGACGTGTCGGACGGATTGACAAAGAAGCGGCACAAGATGGCCCGCGGATTGGAGGCAGTCGACGTATCCCATCGAACAAAATAGCCCACCTCCGCAACACTCGTATTTCCCATATCGGTGCCAATCGGCGCCTGCCAGAATACCGAGTCGTGATTGGCGTAAGTGGAATCGACGCTTGAGGAATTCACCACAAATTGCAGCCCCTTCGTCGTCGTCCGATCCAGCGGAAGCAGCGCGGCGCTCATCTCGCGGCTGATGATTTCACAGACCGCGCGACCGCTGTCGGCCCGCTCCATTCCCGACTGGCCGATGCGCCAGATATTAGTCACATTGGAAATGATCTGGCTCAACGCGAGGATCAAAATGACGAGAATCGCCGTGCCGACAAGAATTTCGATAAGAGTAAATCCCCGGCAGCGCGGCGCAAACGGCCACTTTCCGGAATGTACCGGCAACGGTTTCAAGCAGAACCTTTCGTTATTGCGTCAATCGCCATTGGATAGACTCGCGTGAACGACAGCGCTGTTGGGCGGAGTTGTCAATTGCGCGGGCCAGGAAAAGGTGATCGTGAGCGCAACCAATGCCGGGAGCGTGCTCGAATTGAGCGAAAGCCCCGTCGTCTGCGTATCGCCCTTGGCGCTCACCGTGCACTTGTAGAGAGCACCCTTGGTCAGGGCCGCCGTCCGGCTCAAATCGGCTGGCGGTGTCGTCGAAGTATCCTGGAGCCGCATGCCGCTGGCGTCAAAGTAGGCTTCCAACAATTGCGTCTGGCTGGAGGTCGTCACGCTGGCAATGTTCGGCAGATCGGAAAAAGTTTGCGCCCGTAAACTACCGACCACCTGTCGCGACATGATCGAGATGGCCGTGTTCTCCAGCGAATTCTTGTTCGTGTTGATTCCGACCGTAAGCATTCCCAACACCGCTATGATCGCAAAACTCACAATCCCCAGCGCCATGCAAACTTCCACCAGTGAAAATCCCTGTGGGCGGCGTTCATTCATGGGCGGTCGATTTTGGTTTGTCCCGTCGATGCCAGTACGGTGATACGATAATAATTAGCCGAATTCGGCCGCGTGTAAACCGGTTCCGTCGAACTCGTCTGCGGAAAGAACCCCTCAACCAATTTAAGAATCGCCCCCGCGCTTCCCGAACTGTCGCGATACAGACTGCCATCGCTCTGAAAGATAATGTACTTATATTGGCCAACGGTGAGACCTGCGCGCTTCAAGGTCGGGAACGACGGATTGACCGCGTCGGTCGTATAATCCTGAAACGCATTGTCCGCGATAACGGTCGGATCGATCAGAGTTCCCTGAGCCAAAGTCTGCCACGGAATGATCTGTTTCCAATCCGATGAGGACACCCCCGAAGTCGAATCGGAAGGAGTGAGCTGAAGCAGGGTAAAAAGCCGATAGCGGTCAGCCACGGCCGGATCGGTCACCAGAATCAGAGCCGTCAACGCATTATGAGAAAGAGAACTCTGCCGGGCCAGATGAGCGAGGTCGACCGCCTGATTACCCGCTTCATTGAGGCGCCCCGCTTTATTGAGATCGAGAAAGGCCATCGTCGATAGACCTGTCAAAATTAGCATAACCGCCATAACAACCAGTAATTCGACCAACGTAAAAGCCGAATGAGACTGAAAAGAACGACGATTCGCAACAGGTCTATCAAACGCACGTTCAAGCATAATGGAACAATACGCGCAAACGTTTACGTTTTCAAGTCAAAATCCGCTTCCTACGCAAAAAAGGTATTCACGTTACATTTTCTCTCTTCAACTCATTACAAACACCAATCTTCTAGTAGAGTAGTCTTTATTTGAACGAAATCACCCTCTTGCAAAAACAGTAGCCTTTATCGAAAATAGATTGAAAACGTTTACTAAGTCTGCTACTTTTTACTCATACCCTATGAGCCACTCCCTGAAGCCTGCGACTCCTTTCTTCAAAACTGTGGGGTTCCTCGCCGCTCTCATTTTCCCCTCACTTTCCCTCTTCCACGCTTCCGCCGCTGAAAACGACACGAAATCCCTTTTAATTGAGGCGGAAAATTTTCAATTCCAGGGAAGCTGGACGCGCGAACCTTCCGCCATGGCCTCGGACGGTTTTTATCTCAAAATCGTCGAGGGTGGACAACCCGCCATCACCGGCATTCAAATCCCTGTGACTGGAACCTACCAACTCTGGACCCGCACCCGCAATTATATTGGCCAGTCCGAACGCCGCCGCTATCAACTCCTGATCGATGGCATTCCTGCGTCAAAAGAATCCGGCGGCCAAAAGTACGACGGATGGCTTTGGGAGCCTGTCGGCACCCAAACTCTTTCCGCAGGCGAGCACTGTCTCATCCTCAACGACACCGGGAAGTTCTTCTCCCGTTGCGATGCGGTCTTTCTGACAACAGATACCAACCTGTCGCCGGAGAAAATTCCGCTCAAAGATCTGGCCGCCTTCCGCATTAAACCGCAGCAATTTCAGATCGACGCCACCAACCGGATTTTCGACCCGCAGCACGCCACCGCCGCAGAGTCCGGCAAGAAATTGGCCCAACTCGAAAACAACGCGATCCGGCTAACTTTTTCGGAAGGCAAATCAGCAGTTGGAAAGACCGTGATCGTTCGCGGGATGGAACTCTTCAGTAACGGGAAATGGAACAAACTCCCGCCTCCAGGTGATGAACTCCTCTTCGTGCTGCATTCGCAGGAGAGCCGTATTCACGCACAAATCTTCCCGCAGTGGGAAAAAGCCCTGCCTCGTTCCGCGAAAATCGGCGGCAAAGAATACGACCTCGTTGACGTAAACAATCCCTTCACCGCAGGCAAGGCGCATCCCCTCTCTCCCGTGAAGGCGACGCAGATCGATCCCAAATCCGTCGAAGTGCTCTACACCAACGCCGAAGGCTGGCAGGTCACCACCCGTTGGAGTCTCGTCGATGGCGCGCCCGCC
>DBTH01000103.1 GCA_002306945.1 Methylacidiphilaceae bacterium UBA1321
GCGAAGATTTACGCATTGTCGGCTCGCGTGGCGACGGGCGGTTCGCAGGAGGGTACGGCCGAACTGACGACGACGATTCCCCTGGTCGCGGCCAAGACCGACCGGCTTTACGCGAGTCTGGACGAATTGCTCTACACGACGCAGTTTTCCACCGAGCGGCAGCAGAACACGAGTCTGAGCGTGGACCAAATCGACCGGTTGCGTTTTTTTCTTACCGTGTCGAACCGCTCACCGGAACTCAATCTTTTCAACATGCCGAGAATTTCCCTCTGGCCGATTCACACCGATTCGAGCCGCCGCAGTGCGGTCGATTCGTTGATGGCTTTTGCCTCGACGGTGACGGCCAACAGTGCACGGCTCTATTTCACCCGTCAAACGCCGCTCGATGCGACGACCGATTACGCGGGCGATTCCAACAATGCCACCCTCTACGCCTACTTGCAGCGTCTGACCGCGCGATCGGTTCCGGGTTTTGCGGGTGGATCGCTCGCGGACAAATACGGTAGCGCCGCCGAGCGCGATCAAATTCTTACGGAGATGATTGATGCCGTCCGTTGCACGAACCTGATGGAATCGGCAACGGCGGACTTTCTGCCCTACACTGCATCAACGAGCGCAACCAAACCGGAGCCGGGTCAGGGACAGGTCGTGCCGTTGGAAATTGGCAGCAGCCGGGGACTCGGTCGGTTTGCGACGATCTCCGAGGCGGCACTCGATTTCTACGCGATTTCGAAAAGCGGAAATACGACGAAGATGGGCGTGGCGTTGCTCTTTTCCACCTTCACGCCGGGGCAGGGATTCACCGCGTATGACCGGAATTACTCGCATCAGGTCACAACAACAGCGACCTTCTCGGCTTGCGGCGCGCAGACGTTCGTTTTCAGCGGAACGAATACAGTTTCCTCCACGCAGTCGAGCGGTATCGTTCCCTCCAACGACTCGCCGCTGGGCGGAGACGAAGGATTTGGCCACACATTCAAGAGCAGTTATCCCTTCGTCGTTAAAACGCTCACGGTCAGCGGTAGCACGTTTTCATTCGAGGGCGGAGCGGTCAAGGTGGATATTTATACGGGAACGACTCTCGTGCAGACGGTGAATGTGCAATTCCGTGCTGTCACCGAATTGCCTGTGCCTCAAATACCCGTGGGCAGCTATGCGAACTTTACGACCTATTCGAATCGCGTTTCATTGACGACCGATTTGAATTTCTTCCAGTACGATACGGTTCGCAGCGTTGAGGTCGCGGGAGGCGATGCGCGTCTTGTTGCCGCGCTCAAGACTGTGGCGGCGGATCGTTTCGTGCCGGGTGATGCAACGGCCTATGCGTCGAACACGCAATTCTCCTTCGGCCTGCTGGATGGAACGGGACATTACTATAGCGGCGCGAAAGCAGGCAGTCTGGTGGCTGGAGCGGCTTATTCGACCAATTGTCAGCCGAAGGTTCCCGCCTCGGTCGCCTCGGCGCTGACAGCGGGCGCAGGGGATTGGGATAACGGCGTCGCTTCGCTGCCGGACGGGGCTTACATTGGGAAACCGGATGAAGGTTGCGTGCGGAGTTCAGGCACAACGTTGCCTTATTTTAATCCGACGCTCTACGCGATTTCACCAAAAGCCTTTTTCGCCGCGCGTGAGGTGGCCTCTCCGGTTGTGTTTGGTTCGCTGCCGAGCGGCGTGGTGCGCGGCAAACCGTGGCAGACGCTGGCCTTTTGTCCCAACCCCGCGGCGGGAGGTTCGCATCCGGGATTGGCCAATCCGCCGGACTATCTCTGGTTCGATTTGTGGACAATGCCGGTGGTCGAACCTTACGCCCTGAGCGAACCGCTCTCGGCGTTGGGACGGGTGAATCTGAACTACGAACTGGCTCCTTTCACCGGAATAACGCGAACTACGGCGTTGCGGGCGGCGCTCAAGGCGACTCGCGTTATGGCCATTCCGACCGTGGATGCTGCTATTTACAAAAACGGTTCCACAGTTCCTTCGGGTTATCGCTACGACATCTCTGCCGACGAAACCCTCAAGCTGATCGACAAGCGTTTCGTTGCAGGCGATGCGTACCGCTGCGCAGCGGAGATTTGTTCGATCCCGCTTGTGCCGAAGAATGCGCCTGGCAGTCCAACGGCGGAAACGATTGCGACGTGGTGGCAGGACTATGCGTTGACCGGGGATAATTCGCGCGAGATGCCCTATAACCATCTCTATCCGTTGCTGACGACACAATCGAACACCTTCACGGTTCATTTTCGCGCCCAGTCGCTCACGAAGAAACCGGGTTCAGATCCCGCGTTGTGGGATGAAAGCGGCGATTTCGTTTCGGGAGAATATCGCGGATCGGCCACCCTCGAACGACGGATCGATCCGGGCGATTCGCGCTTGAAGACCGTTGATGTGCTTTCGACGAGCCTGACACCCTATTACCGTTTTCGCGTACTGGAGACGACACCATTCCCGTGAGCGGAAAGGCGAAAGGCTTTTGACGAAATTAACGAAAGGCTTTATCTGGTCAGGTGATGGCTGGGAACATCAGACCGATGAGGATAAAGAGAGTAGTCAGCAGGATGATGATGTAGGTGATGACCGAAAAACGTTTTTCGGCTTTGTTGCGGAAGAGATTGTAGGCGTTCCAGCCAAAGCAGAGGGCCATGAGGCCAGCAAACAGCACTCCCAGGATGGACTTGTTGATGGTGGCCGCGACGACGCAGAAAAGGAAAATGGCGCAGATGATGGCCGAGATGATGGCGGCTAAGATACGTCCGAACTTGTGAAAGGAAGGATTCATTTCTCTTCGCCTCTAGTAAGATATCAGTCATCCAATTTCCTTTTGTTGAGGTTGGAGGGACTGGATATGAGCAATTTAAAAATTGTCAACCAGATGCTCTATTATATTATAGTCGTAAATTCTTTAGGATTGGCTAACGGTAAACTCTAAACCCAAATGAAACCTACTAGTGCTGCGACATATGAACGAGCAAGACGTTTAGCAAATTTATCATTGTGGACTATCAGCTTACAGTATCGGCGGCTTAATTCGATAGAGCCTGAGGATGATAAATTCATATTAAGGAAGTGGAGCGATTTTCTTTTTTTTATTGTGGCTCTTACCCGTCTTCGTAGAGCGGCTAATCTAGCAGCAAAGATTCCTGAAATTAGTCCACAGATGAGAAAAGCAATAAAGACTTTTGACGTTGCTTTCCCAAATCTAAAAACTATGCGAGATGTAGCTGAACATATAGATGATTATGCATGTGACTGCGGTCACGATGCTAGTATTAGCAGATACAGTTTAGAAGTTAGTTCTTTTGATGGAGATGATTGGAAGTGGCTCGGTTTCGAGATCAATATAAAGAACGCGCTCGATTCGAGCGTTTGCTTATTTAAAGAATTAAAATATTGTTCCAGTATAATAAAGAAACTAAAATAGCTTCTTAAAATTATGGATCAGAATTTATTAGCGATATTAGCAGCGGCGTTAATTGCCCATTACCTCACTATCTCGCGCGATCTTAGAAATAAACGAGATGAATTGAGAATTAAATATCTGATCGATGCATATCGAAAACTCGAAGGCATATCAAATAGAGATCAGCCAAGCAGTAAGGAATTTCAGTCTACAGTTCATGAATTTGAATCCGCAATCGCAGACATTCAACTATTCGGAACCGAAAAGCAGATAATGTTATGTCAAACTATCGCATCCGAATTTGCAGAAAAGCATTCCGTGCTTCTCGATAATCTCCTTGAGGATTTGAGAATAGATTTACGGGAACTTTTAAAACTCGAAAGATTATCTTCGAGTAAATTAATCCATTTACGGTGGAGATTTAAGAAGTAAATTGTCGTTATCTGATTCAGTCGACTTGATTCCACCCTCAAGTTAAATCCCCCCCCTACAACGACTCCATCGAAACAGCTTTTGGTGAATTCACATCATCATTTCCGAAATACCGTTTCGACGGTTCAGGATTCCTAACCCACTCTCGTCTGATGATTCTTCATCTGTTTGGGAGTGGGCTTGATCTCAAAGTATCTCACGGCGTCCTTATGACTGACTGCATTCCGATAGTGATTATAGAGAGTATTTGCGTCCCCGATATGTCCCATCATGATTGATGTCTGAGCCGCATTTCCGTGGAGAGCCGTATGATAACTGGCAAATGAGTGACGAGCCGCATTCTTGGGATATTCAACTTTAGCTTTTTTTCTCAACCAAGTTAATTTCGATTCAAAGTCACCACCGATAATCAGAGTTTTCTTTCTATCGGCGGAACGTGGTGGACGGCCCATTCGTAACCACAGTTTCGCATTGTCAGGGAGATTGTTGATTCGTCTCTGACGGAGTTTTGCAATCCGAGAGGAAACTGTAACTGTCCACGTATTATAGTCGATGTCCGACCACATGAGTTTGCAGGCTTCTTCAATGCGAATCCCACAGAACAACACTAAGACATTGATCGCGAGCCGATCATACATTTCATATTTGAGTGCCGTGTTGAGTAATTTCTTTACGGCACCAACTTTCAGAATCTTGATGTCTGTCCCGTCCTTTTGAGGACGTTCCACTCGTTCGACAGGATTGATTGTGAAATATCCCTGACTGATACACCAATTGAAAAGTGCATTCAGATTCCGAAGGTAATTAATCTTCGTCGTTGGATTCCAATTCGTGTGTTTATAGACGTGAGTATAAATCTGTTCATGTGTGATTTCATTCATCACACGGTTCGTAGGAAAGTCAGAATAAAATCGTGGATAGTGGACATCCCGCAAACTATCAAGATACCGCTTGGAGCAACCCTTGTTCGTTTTTGCTTTCAGAAAAGCCGTGGTGGCTTCTCCAACAGTGATGTTGCCCTTCGATGATTTTGCGTGTTGGAGATAAAAATCGACGGCTTGGGTGAAGGTGGAACCAACGGAGAGAAGTTTGTGATAACACGATAAAACTTCATAACGAATCCCCATGATTTCACGGAGATCACCGAGAGCTTCGTACTGTTTTGATTCCCTCTGTACATTGACCAAAGAGGAGTACGTGTCGGCTTCTGGTAGTGTTGGGAAAAACGTTCGTTTCCGTTTCCCGTCGACACGACCCTCGTCCACGATGTATCCAACTATTTCACCGTCAGGACGGTTCGGATATTCACCGTGGTTGATTTTGGGGTAAACGTTAACTTTTTTCATTGACCCGACACCTGATTTTACTAAGGTCTCACTTCCCACTGAATGAGTGGGAATTCTTGACAAGTGTCACAGAAAGTGTCAAAGTTTTCAAGAATAGAAATTTGACGGTCTTCATAAACCGTTGAATAAATTGGTTTTGGGTAGATACCGAAGTGGCCAAACGGGGTAGACTGTAAATCTACTGGCTTACGCCTTCATAGGTTCGAATCCTATTCTGCCCACGCCCTGTTTTCATTCGCGGCGAATCGCTCGTCAGCCGACTGCCAGAGTTGGCGAAAGTTCGGAAACTCGACGCGAAATCGACAATAAAATCAGATTTGCGCATGGAATAAAGTCATTGCGCTAAATGTCGGTTAAGCAATGAGATAGTAGGGTTTATCCATTTCTCACTGTACTAATGGCCGTGCTGTGCTTTAATTCGGCAATTGGATTTATCCGGTTTGGATGCGTCCGGTCAACTGTGGCGCTTCCGAGCCCCAACAAGGTAAATCCCTCAAGAGAAATAATAATTATGAAGAAATTGTTGTTGTTAGGTTTGATGGCTGTTTGCGTAATCGGTGCTTTCACGGGTTGTGCGTCTGATGACAAGCCCTGTAAGGCTTCCGCTCCTGCGGCCAGCGCCGATCCGAAGGCGATGGAAAAATAAGTCGATCTGGCTTATTTAAGTCCGATTATTTTACAAGAGCGTTCACTCGAAAGGGTGAGCGCTCTTGTAGTTTTTGGAGGCGGTGAGGAAATTCCGGATTATCTTGAGGTCATGTTGAAAGCCTATACTTATGCGAAGTGCGGTACTTGCCGCAAGGCGGTGAAGTTTCTCCGGGAGCGGGGAATCGATTTTGTGGAGATCCCGATTCGCGAGACGCCTCCCTCTCTTGCGGAATTGAAGGAGATGCTGGCCGCTTACGGTGGCAATATCCGCAAGATTTTCAATACGTCGGGTCAGGACTACAAGGCGCTCGGGTTGAGCGCGAAGCTTCCGGCGTTGAGCGAAGCGGAGGCGTTGAAGCTGCTGGCTTCAAACGGGAATCTGGTCAAGCGCCCGTTTGTGATCAGCGGGGCGACGCGGATGGTCGGGTTCGACGAGTCCGGGTGGAAGAAGTTTTTGTAGTGGTTGCGAGACGGCTCCGGTGTTGCGTTCGGAGACGAGAGGACTGAGTTCTCCGGTCGGTAGCCATTTCGGCAGGCGATCCGTCGGCCGGACAACAAAGGGTAAGTTCTTATCAGGTTGCGACCGTAGCGATCAGATGTTGTGACGGCGGCGGCGCAGGGTTCCGATGGTGACGGCGATGATCGTCGCGCCGAGAAGCGCAACGGAACTCGGCTCGGGGACGACGGCGGTGATAAACCCGCTGGCATCGATGGCCGCCGTGTAGCCGGAGTAATCGGCGAAGACGATCTCGGACAATTGCGTGGAACTCAAGCCTGTGGCGTCGGTGCCGAAGCGCAGGGTCGATGTGGTGCCGTCCAGGGTTCCATAGATGGTCAGGGTCATGCCACTGGTCCAGAGGTTGGCGCTGTTGGCGAAGACGAGAGCCGATCCGGAACCGAGGGTGAGAATGGAATTGCCGGTCAGGGTGAGGGAGCCGAGAGTTTCAGAGTTGGCACCGGCATTGAACGAGCCGCCCGCCAGGGTCAGGTTGGCGGCGTTGGCGATCTGGTTGGAAGCGCCCAGTTGCAACGTGGCTCCGCTGTCGACGGTGACGTTGCCGTTGAGGGCGTTGACGCCCGCGGTCTTTTGCAGCAGGAGTGTGCCGGCAACGACTTCCATGCCAATGCTGGAGTTGTAGGTGTTGGCTGTTGTGCCGCCGAAAATCACCGTACCATTGCCGGTTTTCTGGAAGACTGTAGCTCCCGCTGTGCCGCCGCTGATCGTTCCGTTGAACTGGGCGATATTGTTGTCGGTGGCAAAGAAACGGTGAATGCGGGCATTGGTGTCGGTGATGGCGTAATTGCCCGCGTAGGTGACAGTGCTTTTGGCTGAGGCGGTGGCGGAGGTGTCGTTGGCGCCGATGATGATAACGTTCGAGGAGGCCCCGGCGGTGCCTGCGGCATAAGTGGCAATGTTATCTGAGACGATAACCCCGTTCTTGACGCCGTAGAGGGCGGCATTGCTATTGGCGCTGGTGCCTGTACCGAGGCGGATACTGCCGGATGTGTCGATGCTGCTGTAAAGGTTCAGGGTGGCCGGATTGACGTCGGTATTGGAGTAGGTGCCGGAGACCCATAAGGCGTCACCGGTATAGCTGGAGGACCATGTTCCGTTCCAGTTGACGGTACCGCTGTTGACCCTCATATTTCCAGCGCCGATGATGGTGCCGTTGATATTGACGAGACCGTTACCATTATTGCCTCCATTAATGGTGACGGAACCGGATACCGTGTATCCCGAGTTGATATAAATTATCGAGCCTGTAGAGGCCGATGTTGTGTTGTTAAAAGCGATGTTACCTCCGTTATAGGCAGCCAGGTTGGTGGCAATGGTCAGGGTTTGGAGCGAAGTTTTGCTTTGCCCTACTGATATGCCCCCTGAGCCGATGGTCAGGGTGACTGCGCCGGAGAGTGTGACGTTGAGATTGCCGGTGCCGGCACCACCAAGATAAAAGCCATAGGCCGATTCGTTGGCGGTCAGGCTGAGGGTTTTGTTGACTGTGGAGGAGGTATCGTTAGTGATGCGTGGATAGTCTGTGGTCGCGGATGTGGGAGCGTAACCCATGGTCCAGTTAGTGCCTGTTTCCCATGTGCCTCCATCGATGCCAGTCCAGTAAAAATTGGTGGTTGAGGCCGCCGAGATAGGATTCCAACCGCTCCATGAAATCAAAAGGAGCGCTGACATGAGGAGTGTGAAGGGAGTTGGTTTGCTCATGTCCACAATGTAATCATCGCGCACGTAGGAAACAACGCGAAGGATGTGCTTATCGTTGCATGAAGAATCCTTTTTCGAGGCATTTGGAAGGTTGACCTGGAAGGGGGGGGGCGCTTCAACGGAAGCGTGGGAATGCAACGGCTGTAGCGGGCTCTTTGTTTTGAAAAGAGCCGCGATTACTGTGCGGAGGCGACTTGAGTCGCGGAGAGGCCGAGCGGGCGTCCGAAGGCGACGAAGCGGCCCTTGTGCTGGACAAAGCCGAACCAGGTGCTGTAACCACCAGCGGTTTTGAGCGGCTCAAAGATGTAGATGTTCGGGCCACCGCGCTTGGTGCCGTATTTGCCGTAGCTGCTACTCTGGGAACCGGCCATCATCATGCGGCCCTTGGCGTCTTTGCCGAGGTAGATGGTGACGTGGGTGATTGGCGGATCGCGTTCGGGTTTGTAGGTGTGTTCCCAGAAGAGGAGATCGCCCACGCGGAGGTTGCGTTCGAGGTAATCGACATCGGGCTGGGAGTTCGCGTTGAGCGGAACGTCCCAGGCGAGGTTCTTTTGTTTGAGATCGTAGTATTGATCCGATGCGCAGCGGGGGAGTTGAAGGCCGATGGCGCGCTTGTAGATGTAACGGCTCGTGTTGGAGCAGTCCATGTCCCACGGTTTGCTTTCTCCCGGTGGGAACCAGGTCTGATCGTAGCCGAGATCCTGCTTGGCGAGGTGCTCGGATTCGTTAACCAGGCGGGATTGCGCTTCGTTGAGGGTGACGGTGTGGGGAATGCGGACGACCGAGTTTGGCGAAACGACTCCGGCGGGAGCGGTTTCGGTCAGACGGGCGACTGTTGGGGCCGTTGCGGGAGCGGTGTTGGCGGTAACGTTGGCAGCGGCGGGTTTATTCGTATTCGGAACGATCGCGCCGGGTTGGGGTGTGGGAAGGGCTCCACCGGTGGAAACCACTGGGGTGGCCGCTGACGCGGTTGTCGATTGGCGGGCTGAGGCGGGGACTACTGTCGAGTATCCGGCCTTGGAGTTGACTCCTCCGGTTTGATTGCCCGGCAGTACGGAAGCGGTTGTTGCGGGGCGGATGGTGGCGCTGGTCGGGGCCGGTTGCTGCGGCGCGGGTGTGACCAAAGTGGGTGTGGTGGAGGGAATCGCGATTGTCGTGACTTGAGTGGGAGTCGGATTGGGAGCGGGTATCGGCGCAGGTTGGGATGCCGTCTGCATGGGCTGAACCGGTTGCGGCGGGCGATAGACGAATCCGGCTTGTGGCAATTTCAAAACCTGGCCGACGTAGATGTGATCGTTCTTGAGGTGGTTGAGCGCCTTGATCGTTTCGAGCGTTGTATCGTTGCTCTTGCCGATGCGGTAGAGATTGTCTCCGGGTTTGACCTTGTAGGTTTTGCCGGAAGCAGGCGGCAGCGAAGAAGAGGATTTGACGACGGCTTTTTCGCTCGAAACTGGAGTTGGGGCCGGAATCGCTGCGGGCGTTGCGGTCTGGGCGGGGACTATTGTGGCCGGGGTGGAAACCGAAGTCGATTCGGGTTTGGAAACTGGTTCCGGTGTGGCGCTCAAGCGCGTGGCTGTTTCGGTGGCGCGGGCCGCGCTAATGTGTCCACCGTAAATCGTCGCGTCGTCGTTGGCCGACAAAACAGAAGTCGATAGGAGGAGTCCAATCGTCCAGAGGGCGGGTTGACGATACTTCATGGCTATGAAGCTAACACGATTTTACACAATACAAAGTAAAAAGTTTATTTTTCTAAGATTTTTGATTGGAGGCGATTGGATGAAAAAACGGCATGGATTTTATCGACTAACGTACGGTGTAAGTAGATCCAACCGCAGCCATGAATCCAAAAGGTAATCCTCCAGCTC
>DBTH01000111.1 GCA_002306945.1 Methylacidiphilaceae bacterium UBA1321
GTGGTAAAAGGCGCTGAAACGGGTTGGATTTGACATATGTTAAAAAAAGATTAGGATTCGGCCATGAGTTCACCTTTTCTGGCCCCTTCGAAAGTCAAAGTTGTCGGCGATGCGTTGCCCAATATTCCCTGGCAGGATCGTTCCGCGGACGATTCCTCGGTCGTCTGGCGTTATTCGAACAACCCTGTCATTCCGCGCAATCCGTTCCCGGAGAGCAACAGCGCTTTCAACAGCGCTGTGGTGACTTTCAAGGGTAAGTTCGCCGGTGTTTTTCGTTGCGATCACACGGATCGCAATCAGGAATTGCACGTTGGTTTCAGCGACGACGGTTTGAAGTGGAAGATCAACCCCGAGAAGATCAAGTTCATCGGAGCCGATGCGGACATTGCGAAGTGGTCCTACGGCTACGACCCGCGCGTGGTCTGGATCGAGGATCGTTATTATGTAACGTGGTGCAACGGTTATTACGGCCCAACCATCGGGATCGCCTGGACGAAGGATTTCGAGACGTTCCATCAACTGGAGAATGCATTCCTGATCTTCAACCGCAACGGTGTCCTCTTCCCGCGCAAGATCAACGGCCGTTATCTGATGCTTTCGCGTCCGAGCGACAACGGTCATACGCCCTTCGGCGATATTTTCGTCAGCGCGAGTCCCGACCTGACTTTCTGGGGACAGCACCGGCATGTGTTGGCACGTGGCCTCACCGGCTGGCAATCGCTCAAGATCGGTGCGGGGCCGATTCCGATAGAGACGAGCGAAGGCTGGTTGATGTTCTATCACGGCGTGCTGCAATCCTGTAACGGTTATGTCTATAGCTGGAGCGCCGCGTTGCTGGATTTGGAAAAGCCGTGGAAGGTGATCGCCGCGCCGCGTCCGTATCTGATGTCTCCACAGACGCCGTATGAATGCATGGGCGATGTGGCGAATGTGACGTTCCCGTGCGCTGCGCTGGTGGATGCGCCGACAGGACGTTGCGCGATCTATTACGGTTGCGCCGATACGGTTACCAGTCTCGCTTTCTGCCGCGTGGATGAAGTTCTCGCGTGGCTCAAACAGAACAAAGTCTGATGGAGGACTCTGTCCTCCATGACGCGATTGAAAGAGAGGCTTACCGTTTGAGTTGGCAAGTGGAGTCGCGCTCGATGAAGTCGACGGGGACTTTGATTTTCTGCGCTTTTTGCGAATCGATATTTCCCTGAGCGCGGGCGACGGCCTGTGCGGCGGCGATGCGTCCGATTTTATAGGCGTCCGGGCGGATGGTGGTCAGGGCTGGTGAGAGCGTGGCGCTGAAGCTGAGATCGGCAAAGCCCACGACGGAGAGGTCGTCTGGAATTTTTAATTTAAGACGCGCGGCGGCCTTGTAGATGGCGGCGGCCATTTTGTCGGTGCCGGCAAAAATGGCAGTGGGACGTTTCCTGCGGCTGAGGAGTTCCAGTGTCAGGTCAAAGACTGAATCGTCGTCGGGGGTTTCCACGACTGTACACGAGGCCCCGGAGGTTTTGGCAATTTCCGATTCGAATCCGTCGCGGCGGTCGCGGGCCCAACTGTCTTTGAGATAACCGGTCACATGCGCGAGTTGGCGGTGGCCGAGGCCGAGAAGATGTTGCGCGGCGAGGCGGCCTCCGGCGCGGTCGTTGGCGCTGACGGAATCGGTGCCGAAGGCCCGCGGCAGGTCGTGGTCGATGGTAACGACGGGAACCTTGCGGTTGAGGAATTCGTGGATGTGTTGCTCGTAGGTGAAGGCGAACGGCGGCCAGAGGATGACGGCGTCGACGCGGCGGTCGAGCAGGTGGAAGATGACCTTGAGGCCGTCGGTGGGCGCGTTGTCAGGGGTGTGGGTGCCGCGGAAGCGGGGCGCTTTGACTTCGGAGTGGTGTGCCCACATGAGGAGGGGGCTGTATTCCGCGCCAACGAGTTCGTCATGGACGCCGTAGAGGATTTCGGCCCAGTAGGAATCGACCGGCGGAATGGCGACGCCGATGGATTGACTGTGGCCGCTTTTGATGCCGCGCACGAGGAGATTGGGGCGGTAGCCGAGCTCTTGCGCGACGGCGAGCACCTTGCGCTGGGTTTCCTTCGAGGGGCCGGGATCACCGCTGAGCACGAGCGAGACGGTGGGGCGCGAAACGCCGGAGAGGCGCGCGATATTGGCCTGGGTGGGACGTAGGATGGGCGGAGACATCTAGAGGGAAATTAACGGGATCGGAAGAGGGAGAAAAGGCATTTTAGACGAAATGAACGAAAGACAGACGGAATTGACGAAGGGGAAGGGTAAAGGCAGGGGACTTTTAGACGGAATTAACGGAATTTAAGGAATTGGGGGAAAGGCGGGGAAAGTATGAGGTGCGAAGTTCCAGATGTTAAGTTTTCGCAGCCGACACCCAATATCGAAGTGGATCATCCCTCTCATTCTGATTTCCTGATGAAATCAGTTACCATTCATTTTTGTAAATTCCGTTTGTCTTTTAATAATTCCTTAAATTCCGTTAATTCCGTCTAAAAAGCCTTTTGCCTTTTCTTCCTTCATTGCCGTTCATTTCGTCTGAAAACTCATTAAAAATTGGGTGGTCTTTTGGTGAGATTGCGTTAACTTATGCTTTAGAGACGAACATTCTTTTTTATGAAAAAATTCCTGAGCCGCACGGCCTTTACGTTGATTGAACTTTTGGTTGTCATATCCATTATTGCCCTCCTGGCGGGGCTGGCTTTCCCGGCCTTTCAAGGGGCGCTCGATACGGCAAAAAGAGCGCAGGCGTCAACGATGTGTAATCAGCTCGCTACGGCGGTAACGATGTTTAATACCGAGTATGGCGTTTGGCCGGTGGGTTCAGCAACGGCAGATGTGACAAGGAACAGTCAGAGTGACTGGGCAACATTGGATTATTGCCTTAATGGCAATCGAGGTATTTATTCGGGAACACAGGGAGCGGTGAATACGCTTAGTAATAGCCGTTTCATTCAATTTATGAGCTTCAATAAAAAGGATCTCGTTACGACAAGCTCCGATGCCATTCAAAGCCCCGTGACAAAGGCGGGAACCAGTGCTTCAACGGATCGTTTATATAGAATAGCCATGGATGGAGATTATGATGGGTGTGTAGGTGCGGCGGATATAACGTCTTCAGGTACCAGTGAAACTACTACTACCTATAGCATAGGTGTTGCGGTGTGGTGCCTTGGTGACAAGACACATGTTGGTACAAAGATTCTTTCGAGCTATAGATGAGAACAAAGGCCCACGGTTTTACTTTGATAGAACTTCTGGTCGTGGTCTCCGTGATCGCGCTCCTGATGGGGCTGGCTATGCCCGCTTATATCAAGGTTCTGGAAACCGCGCGGCGCGCGTCTGCCAACCAGACGTGCAATCAACTGGCGACGGCAGTCGTTACCTATAATACCGAGTATGGCACTTGGCCGTTGAAGACGGCAGGCGCCGACTTCGAGTACAAGACTTTTACCGACTGGAACGATCTGGTCATCTGCCTCAACGGAAATCGCAAGGTCAGCGATGGTTCGCAGGTGGAAAATCCGGTGATTCCCAATAGCCGCAGCGTGCAATTTCTGTCCTTCAACCGGAAAGATTTGGTCAACTATCCCAACCCGAGCAACGAGGCGATCTGGAGTCCGGTCGTCAAGGCTGCCAAAATCACCGGGGGTCGCCTCTATCATCTTGCGGTCGATGGCGATTACGACGGCGTCGTGAACGTGCCGGATATTTCCAAAGAGAGTGGCCAGTTCAATCTCACGCAAGGCGTGGCCGTGTGGTGCTACGGCGACGATCAAGGCACCGATAACCGCAAACTTCTATCCAGCTACAAATGAAAACCCTTCGTAAAAAAATCCTTCACAGTTTCACCCTGATCGAACTTCTGGTGGTCATGGCGATCATCGCGATCCTCACCGCTCTGACTCTGGGCGCTGCGGGTGGCATTCAAAATAAGGCGGCGCGTAGCCGGGCGGCAGCGGAAATTCAGGCAATGAGCACCGCGCTCGAATCGTATAAGCTCGATAACGGGATTTATCCGGGGACAAGTTCAATGCCTTTGGCGACATCGTCGTATAATCCGACGGCATACACTCTATCGTCGACATTGCTTTATCAGAGTCTGAGTTCGCTGACGAATATGACAGGCACCCCTGGGGGAAAGGTGTACATGAGTTTTAAAAAGAGCCAATTGTCTTCGACGTCCAGTTGCTACATTGTCGATCCCTTCGGTTACGCTTACGGTTATTGTACGAATGGAGCTAGCAGCGGATATAATCAGGGCTTCTTCGATCTCTGGTCCACCTCGGGCAAGACTTCTTCGGGCGCTGCCAATACCAACGTTTGGGTGAATAACTGGAGCGCGAACTGATCCGGTTTCAGTTTTTGCGTACGTAAAGAGAAGGCTCCAGTTTCCCGGTGAGGGGACTGGAGTTTTTTTTATTCTAACTTGCTTTCAAGATGATGCTCATCTGCTGGCTGGTGCGTTTTAAGTAACTCTATAGCCGCTAGGACTCGACTGGGCATTGACACACCCCGGCGCTCACGCGCCACCCCTCTTGATAGAGATTAGTGCGGCAGTCGCTCCTCTCTTGATAGAGGGGATTTATGCTATCGTTACTCATAGGATGGAGTGTCAAATCTGGCGCTAATTTTGCTGGGTGCAGCGTCACGCTGCCTGTCGAGACTTTCAGATGCAGCAGTCCCCTCTATGAAGAGCAACTGT
>DBTH01000199.1 GCA_002306945.1 Methylacidiphilaceae bacterium UBA1321
CCTGACTATTGCGAGCCGGGCCGATATGTCCGGATTCGCCCTCGCACGTCATATCTGAAGCATCCGTCGCGGCGCACCAACGGGTGCGCCAGTCTGGACGAGAATCGTTCCGGAGGTGGGCATAGAACAAATGGATTTAAATTGTTGAAATCAAACAACAAAAAATATTTTCGAATTTCTTCGATACCAACAAGTATACCAAAAGTACTGGATACGGTTTCTCATGCGTAGTCGGTGGGTCATGGATTTGTATCCTGATGCCCGACCATCCTTCCAATAATTTACGCTGCATCGATTGATGTTTCAAAAGACCGGCCGAAAGTTCTAATAACCGTTACCTTCGAGAGAGCGGTAAGAATTGACCTCCGCAGTCAACGCTTGGCGGAATGTGTTATTGGCGCTGATAGCACCTTATGAGTTCAAAAAGAGACCTCACCGACACGAGCCGCCGGCGGCCAATGCATACCGTTTCGACAGAGCCTGCCGCGATAAGCTCGTAGAGCTTTGTACGTCCTAGTCCAGTTGCGAGACACGCCTCCGAAACCGTACAGCTGATGCGCTCCGTAAACGGTATGTTGTCTTCAGAGGATTTGTTTTCCGGCGGTAGTATCCGCTCAGAAGATGAAGGTGCGGGAATGCTTGTGGCACGACGCCGCCGATCGGTGGTCATCTCGTACTCGCTTCGATGGGCACAGCAGCCCAAACCAAGCCCCTCCCGGCTTGTCGTGGAGACTTACTTTCCTGCGAGTGTCGGTAGACGGCGAGGCTCAGTCGTCGGAGGCTCGTTATATTCCGGTACGATGACCTTCAGAAGCCGCAAACTCCGTTCGCAGTTGAAACTCTCCGCGGCACGCCCAATCTCGGAAAGTTGATTTTTGAGGATTGCCAGATCGGCTGTTCGCGGGGTCAACATAGATACGCCATTCACTGGTGTGGATTGGAGCTCTTCATTCGGATGCACGATTTGTTCAGCGAGTTTCTCACCCGGGCGCAAGCCGATATAGACGATCTTGATTCCCTTCCCCGGTTCCTTGCCAGAGAGAAGGATCATTTTCCGGGCCAAATCGGCGATCTTGACCGGCTTGCCCATTTCGAGAACGTAGACGAGGCCTCTGCCTCCTCTGTCGCTGTTGCTGAATGCCGAGGCTTGCAAAACCAGTGCGACGGCTTCCGGAATGGTCATGAAAAAGCGTTCGATATCGGGGTGGGTGACCGTCACCGGGCCGCCCGCGGCGATCTGACGTTGAAATAGCGGAACAACTGAGCCGGACGAGCCGAGCACGTTTCCGAATCGCACGGAAACAAACCGGGTGCCGCTTCCCAGAGTATCGAGTGCCTGGCAATACGCTTCGGCGCAGCGCTTGGTTGCACCCATTACGCTGGAGGGATTGACCGCCTTATCGGTCGAGATCAGCACCATGGTACCGGTTCCGTGTTCGAAGCACATGTCGGCGATGTTCTGAGTGCCAAGAATATTGGTGCGGATTCCCTCGACCAAGTGTTCCTCGACCAGCGGCACGTGTTTCAGTGCCGCGGCGTGAAAAACAACATCGGGTAGGTGTCTGGAGAACCAAGTATTCAGGCCGACACGATCGCGAACGTCGCACAGCGCCGTGGTGCGCTTCAGCTTGGGATGGCGCTCCGACAGCTCCATGTCGATCGAGTAGAGATTGCACTCGGATGAGTCGAGCAATAGAATTTCCGCTGGATCGAGATCGGAAACCTGCCGCACGAGCTCCGATCCGATCGAGCCGCCAGCTCCTGTGATGAGAATGCGCCGCGATCCGATGAACTTCCGGATAGCCCCCATCTCAAGCACGACTTGCGGCCGACCAAGCAGATCGTTGAGTGCGAGCGAGCGTACGGCTTGCCCTTTCTCCAGAATTGCCCGGCTAAATTCAATTGTTGGCGGCAATCGTCCCAACGTCAAACCATGTCGACCCGCAAGGTCGAGATAACGCGCCAACTTTTCTTCATCGACCGTGTCGTCGGCAATAACAAGGCGTTGCGGTTTGATGTTGCGCTGATGCAAGAATGCCAAGGCATCGTCCAAATTTTCGAGGCTTCCCAGGACCGCCACGCCGTGCATTGTCCTGCCGTGCCAGGACGCCTCGTTCGTCAGGATGGCGGCTGCTGTATACGGCTTGAAACCGCATTGTTGCAGTTTGCGTACGAATGATTCGACACGAGCCGCTTCACCAGAAACAACAACAGGAAGATACTCTCCAGGGGGGGCGGGTTTCTGAAATGTGTAGAACGACGAGACCTGTTTGGTTGCTACGATGCGGGCCGCACGCTCGGCGAGGTTCGCCGGGACCTCGAAGCAGGAGTAGCGAAAGCACGTGTGCAAACGCGCGCTTATGTGTCGGTGGGGCAGATTCGCCAGATTGCCGTGCGTGTCGTTGGGGAGGTCGCCAATCCCGGTGTATATCCCGTCACCGGCCTTTCCACCGTGCTCGATGTGCTCAGCCTGGCGGGAGGGGTGAAGAAATCCGGTTCCTTGCGCAACGTCGTGCTCGTGAACAATGGCAAGGCGCGAAAAATAGACCTTTACGCGCTGTTGCTTACGCGCGGTTCCAACCCCGATATGACGATTGCGCAGGACGACCGCATCGTTGTTCCTCCGATCGGTGCGACGGTTGCGGTCGCGGGGGATGTGCGCCGACCGGGAATATACGAACTGCCGTCCGGTGCCGACTCGATCACGGCGCGTGCGCTGTCCGATCTGGGAAATGGCCCGCAGCTGCGCGGCAGTTATCGCCACATGATCATGCGCATCGGCCAGAAGGGCGAAGATCAGCTCGTCAATGCAGCGGACAACTCCACGGCGGTGCGCGAGGGCGAAGTATTGTTTGTCAGAAAGGCTGTCAGCATCACCCTGGGGCGTATCGAAGTTGCCGGGGCGGTCCGGCTGCCGGGCGAATTCCCGCTGGACAAGTACAAGTCGCTACACGACCTTTTTCCTTCGATCGATGTGCTGGCACCAGCATCCTTTCTTCTCTTCGGAGTCATTGAGCGTACCGATGCCAAGACGCTGCAACGCTCTCTGGTTCCGTTTTCCTTGATCCATGTTATTCAGGGCCGTGAAAACCAGAGGCTTGTCTCCGGAGATACCGTCCATGTGTTCACCCTGAAGCAGATTCACGCGCTTGCTGCGGTCGCGGAGCGGGGGAGAAGCAAGCAGCTGATTTTCGCCGCCCCCGTCGATCAGGCCGGCGAGAAAACAGTTACCGAACCCGAACGTACCGCCGAAAAAGAGAAAGAGGAGGGCACGGAGCCGGATTTTCTTTCGCCCGAGGACGTGGCGTTTTTCGGCAATCTTCTCGCAGACTACCGCGTCAGAATACAGGGAGCGGTTAATGATCCAGGCGTCCTGCTGGTGTCGCACGGAACGACGCTCGACGAAGTGGTCGCTTCCGTTGGCGGATTGACGAGGGACGCGGATACCGGCCGTTTCGAGATCACCTCCACGATGATCGACAATCAGAGCGGGCGCGTTAGTACCGTGCAGAAGCAATACGAAACGCGTCCTGAGCTTTTTGCGACTGTGCCGGTCGGTCCGCTGGACAATATCATCATTCGGCACTCGTTCTCGGATCGCATCGGCGGGGATGTGGAAGTGGCGGGGGAGGTTCTGTATCCAGGACATTATCCGATTGTCCGTGGCGAGCGCCTATCGCAGGTATTGGCGCGGGCGGGGGGAATGACTAGCGTGGCTTATCCCTATGGTGCCGTCTTCCAGCGTGAGTCTTTAAAGAACACCGAACGCCTCGGCAGCGAGCGCCTGGCCGATGAGCTTCAGCTTCAACTCGCCACCCATGCCGGTCAGGCGAGCGATTCTTCCGCCAGGGCGCAAACGATGCAATCGCTCGGCACGATTGAAGCCTTCATAACGGCATTGCGGCGCAAGACGCCGGTTGGGCGCATGGTGGTCGCCGCCGACCGGGAAACGCTTGCCGCCCATCCGGAAAAGGATCCATTGCTTCAGGCTGGCGACAGAATCTACATCCCGCAGAGGCCCGATTCCGTCACCTTGCTGGGAGGTGTGAAGCAGCCCGGTCACTACATGTTCGAGAAGGATGCAACAGCATCCGACTACATCGAGCAGGCGGGCGGAATCACGAGCGATGCTCAGGACGACATGTCCTTCATCATCTATCCCGACGGCCGCGCTCGCTCCCTCGAACAATCCTGGTACAACTTCGGCGACTGGAAGGTTCCTCCCGGCAGCACGATTTATGTGCCGACGCAGCTTTTTCCGAAGGACTGGCTGCCGTTGAGCACGTCTATTCTGGCAATCCTCAAGGATCTCGCTGTTTCCGCCGCATCCGTTGCCGTGCTCTCGAGGTAATACAGGTCTGGTGGTCCGTGTGACCGGAACCGGTGGTAAAGGGTTTCCGCTCAAGGCGAACGTCCCCAGCGGTGAATTGCCAGTCGGCCCCGATATGGCGTTTGTTGCGATTGTCCTGACTGGCGGCGCCTTTGCGGTTCCGGGTTGCCTTGTTGCGAACGGATGCAGTCAGAAAGGCGAAAACTGCGTGTGCAATCTGTGCGCACGCCCGCCACTAACCCATTAAAATACCAAGTTACTCCACCCACTCCATCAGCGGCCCATTTTGGTGGCAAATTTCGGGAAGGCTAGTTATGCAGCGATGCGAAAGACGTTAGCTGGCTTTTCGATGAAGTCTGCCCACCACTGTAGCATCCGGCGGCGATGCGAAAGGTAGAGGGCCGCGTTGTATGCACCACGCACCTTGTCATCGTCGGCGTGGGCGAGTTGTGTCTCGATCCAATCCGGTTCGAACTTGCCACTTTCGTTCAATATGGTGGAAGCACAACGGCGCAGCCCATGCGTTGTCTGTCGACTGTGATACCCCATACGGTAAAGGCCATAGAGCATGGTGTTTTCACTGATGACGCCAGTCTTGCTGTTCGCAGGGAAAAGGTACTGGTCGTCAGGCGACTTTTCCCGCAAGCGTTTGATGATCGTCACCGCTTGGTGCGGGAGCGGCACGAGATGCTCCCGGCTCATTTTCATGCGCTCCGGGCTCAGGCGCCAAAGAGGTTCTTGGCCGTCAAGATTTTCAAATTCATCGATCCGCGCGAACCGGGTTTCTTGCGTCCGAACCATGGTGATAAGGGTGAAGAGCAAGGCGAGCCTGGTCATCTCATCACCATCATAGGCATGCATGCGGGCCACTAGCGTGGGAAATTCCGAAGGCGGAACTGCGGCCATGTGCTTTTTCGGCCGAGGCTTCTTCAGCGCACGCCGAATATTGGCTGCCGGATCGCGGCGGCATTTTCCCTCGGCAATACCGAACATGAAGACTTCGCTGCAATAGTTTTTGATCCGCTTCGCCATCTCTATGGCGCCGCGCGCTTCGACCTTGCGGATTACTTCCAGCAGCCGAGGTGGCTCGATAGCATCGATGTTGTCTTTGCCGAGGTGCGGCAAGATGTCGGCCTCTAATCGGCCCAGAACCAACTTCGCATAGCGCGGAGTCCAGGCGGTTTTGGCACTCGCATGCCAGTTTCGGGCGACTGTTTCGAACGCGTTCTCGATCGCGAGTGTTTCCGCCTTATCGGCTGCGGCAGGGTCCTCGCCATCAGCCAGGTGTTTACGGGCGTTGTCACGTCGCTCTCGCGCCGCCGCTAATTCCACGGCGGGCCATTTTCCCATCGCCAACGTCTTACGCTTTTCTCCGTGGCGGTAGTCGAACCGCCAGAGCCTTCCGCCGCTCGGGGTGACCACCAGGTAGAGGCCTTTTTCATCCGCAAGCTTGTAGGGCTTGGCTTTGGGTTTGGCGTTTTTTACGCCGAGCGCTGTCAGTGGCATTTGACGGTATCCGGTTCTCTGCCGTCGCCGCGGATACCGTCAAAAATACCGTCACGCATACCGCGTAGGGCGGGGTACCTTGGGCGAAGGTGGAG
>DBTH01000257.1 GCA_002306945.1 Methylacidiphilaceae bacterium UBA1321
TACTGAGTTTTTTAGAGCATTTCAAAGTATCATGCACACAAAGACTGTGGGCGCTGCCCCCATATCCCCCGCTAAAGGGTATGATTTCCTTAAGCAGGAGGTTTAGAGGACAGAGTCCTCCATTCTCTGTGCATGATACTTTAAATCACGATAGAACCTTACTTCTTATACTTCTCGATGAGGGGTGAGAGTTTTTTGACGGTATGCTCGGGCCAATGACTTTGCGGGGTCATGATGGCGAATTCGAGCGCGCTATGGGCTTTGGCGGTGCCGAGCTTGGCGACGCGGGGGATGGCGGCGACGAGGATTTTCTGGGCGAGCGCGGTGTTTTTTTGCAGGCAGGAGACGACCATGTCGACGGTCACTTGATCGTGTTCGGGATGCCAGCAATCGTAATCGGTGACCATGGCGACCGTGGCGTAGGCGATCTCGGCTTCGCGGGCGAGTTTGGCCTCGATGAGGTTGGTCATGCCGACGACGGAGAATCCGGATTTCTGGTAGGAGAGGGATTCGGCACGGGTGGAGAAGGCGGGGCCTTCGATATTGACGTAGGTGCCGTCTTTGGTCACGCGCGCGCCGGATTCCTTCGCGGCGTCAAAGATCGCGCTTTGCAATTCGAGGCTGACCGGTTCGCCGAACGCGATGTGGGCGACGATGCCTTCGCCGAAGAACGTGTCCGGCTGGCGGCCCTTGGTGCGATCGAAGAATTGATCGGGCAGAACGACGTCGCCCGGAGCGAATTGTTGTTGGAGCGAACCGACCGCGCTGACGCTGATGATCCACTTCACGCCGAGTTCCTTGAAGCCGAAAATATTCGCGCGGTGGGGCAATTCGCTCGGCAGGAGGCGGTGACCGCGGCCGTGGCGCGGCAGGAAAGCCACCTGCTGGCCGGCGAGTTCGCCAATGACGTAGGCATCCGACGGATCGCCGAAGGGCGTGCGCAACCGCACTTCCTCGTGCAGGGAGAATCCGCCGAGTTGATAGAGACCGCTGCCGCCGACAAGACCGATCAGGGGGGATGAGGGCATGAGTTGAAGTGGGTTGAGATTGGGGTTGGGTTGAACGGGCTGACGATTAGAAATAGAAATTGCGGATGATGTATTCTCCGGCCAGCGCCGAGAGGAAGGAGAGGGCGAGCGGACGCCAGAGATATTCGACCTTCATGCCGCCCTTGATTTTGAAGTAGGCCCAGATGCCGATCGCGGTGGGGAAAACCATGCCGAGGCCGATCCAGCCGATGAAGGGTTGGAGATGGCTCTTGGTGAGATAATCGACGACCGACTGGCCCCAACCCGCCTGCGGGAACATATGCGGGAAGGCCACCAGCGTGGCAATGAGCAACGCCGCGCGCAATCCGATGGCTAGGAAGCTGAAGGCGAGGGCGTTTTTGACAAATTCGACAGGAACGGCGTCGCCGCGGTTTTGTGTCACGGCAAGCGCGGCGGGAATGTAGGTGGTGGTGAGCACCAGCGCGCCGAAATAGATAGAGGTGATGAACCAGACCCCCGCCGAGGTCGGCGCGGGAGGGATGATGATGAGCGAGAGCAGGCAGAGGATGCCGCCAAATGCGGTCGCACCGCTCATCCACAACTTGGCGAGGAATTCGCGTTGGAAACAGAACTGCCGCCATGCCGTTGTCGCCATCAAACCGCAACCGAGAATATAGAGGCCGGTGGAACGACCTGAGATGAATGCGGCCAGCGCCCAAAGTACGATGGTGACGAAGGCTTGCTGGATGAAGAAATGACGCGGTGTGTCTTTGACCGGCAGAAAGCCGAGATACATGGAAATTCCCGCGGCGAGCGAGACCAAAAGCAGGTTGTGCGGATACAGTGAAATCATGAGTGGATGAGTTTAAGCGTTGGAGCGCGTTCTGGCGACCACGGATTTTGGCGGTAACCGTCCCGTTCGAGAGCGCGGCAATGCTCCCGGCACAGACGGCGAACCGCTTCCAGATCGAGATCGGCGTTTATTGAGGGATACGGCTCCAGCTTTTTCAAAGCAAGCGCAAACAATCGGCCCGCCGGTCGCAACCGACCCTTTTGCAGGTGCACAAAGGCCCCCGCCAACTGGATCAATCCCTGGTAAAAACCGGCTTGCGGCTCCTGCCGCCTCTCAAGCCAAAGCTCTTCGAGAACGTCGTGCGCCTCATAATAAAGCTGCCGGTTGAAGCACGCAAAATAACCCGCGTAATGCGGATCATGCAAACCGCCCGCTTTGAAACCGGCCAGCAACGCGTCGATCTTGGCGGATTTTCGGCTCATCGCCCATAAAGGTAGCCTGGAAAATCCGGAATGCTAATTTCCCGGCGAGAGTTTCTTTCCCGCTTCGCGTATCCGGGTGCAGCATCATGCTGCCCGCTTCGCGCCGCTGGATCCAACGTCACGTTGGTTAGTCGAACCAGATCTGATGCGAAGACAGGAACGGCTCCAGATCGTCCACGCCGAAATCGGCCAACACATCCCCGTCGATCACCAGTGTTGGCGCCTTCTTCTGGCCCGAAATGGAAACCATCTTCTGGAAGGCCACCTTGTCGTGACTGACATTGACCGCTTGATAAGGAACGCTCTTTTCCTTCAGGAATTCCTCGGCTGCGATACACCACGGGCAACCGCTCTTGATATAGAGTAGGGGGAGTGCTTTGGTCATAAGGGTAGCCTAAAGGAGAACGAATCAGCGTGCAACTTTTGTGGAGTAAAAACGTCTATTCTATAAAGACTTCAAACGGGTTTTATTAGAAGGTGGCCTAGTTCATGCGCGTTCTGGCTGCCTAGAAAGCCCGTTGAAGGAGCTGGAGCTGTACCTTACCGGGCGGAAGACTGGTTACTTCCGACCCGGTTCTTTTTTGGCCGGGGTTTTCACCAGCGCCCGCACAAATAGATCGCGCCCAACCTCTTCGATACGCCACGAGCTGGGCAAAAATTGCACCGTCCAGCGCTTCCCTTTAGGTAGAACGACGGCTTCCGGGCCGATGCCAAGGGTCATCGGTGCGATGAAAAAGGCGATCTCGTTGACCACCCCGGCGGCGAACGCCGCACCGAGCACCTTGCCGCCGCCTTCAATTAACAGATTTGTCACGCCGAGTTTACCGAGATCGGCCAGCACGCGCGGCAACGACACGCAACGATAAACCCGCGTGCGATCCTTGAACCGGTCGGTGAATAGTTTCAACTTTGCACGCGGCAATTTCCCGCTTCGCGTCAACACCACGCGCCACGGCTGCACCTTGCCCTTGCGGCCCGGCAGGCGAACGGTCAATTGCGGATTGTCGACCCGGACGGTTTCCGCGCCGACCAGAATCGCGTCCGATGCCCAACGCAATTCGTGCGCCCGCAGCCGCGCCTTTTCTCCCGTCAACCAACGGCCCCGGCCCGGCGGTAACGCAATGAAACCGTCCCGGCTCATCGCAATCTTCGCCACCACCCACGGACGACCCGTGACGATCCAATGATTGAAATCGCGGTTCAACTTCGCCGATTCCTTCGCCAGAACTCCGTGCATCACGGCAATGCCCGCCTGACGTAATATTTTGAACCCGCGCCCCGCATGATGCGGATTCGGATCGGTCGCGGCGACAACCACGCGCTTGAATTTCTCCCGAATCAACGCCTCCGTGCAAGGGGGCGTCCGACCGTGCGTGCAACACGGTTCGAGCGTCACGTAAATCGTCGCTCCGGCCAGCACATGCCCGCGCCTTTTCGCATCCGCAATCGCATGAATCTCCGCGTGCGGGCCACCGGCTTTTTGATGATAACCCTCACCGAGGATTTTCCCACCGCGAACGATCACCGCACCGACGCGCGGATTCGGATTGGTCAAACCGACGCCCTTGGCCGCGAGCGCGAGCGCGCGGCGCATGAATCGTAAATCGGCAGGTGTAAAGCTCATGTGTCGGTGCAATTTCGCAATAAACTTCGCGTGAGAAGAGTCTTTTTTGTGCTTCTGTTAGTCAAAACACGTATCGTAGCTCCTAAGGGAGAACTCGGATGTGTGCAGAATACTTTCCAGCATCAGGCCCCCAATCAAAAAACAGACCGTTTCCCTTATCCTTCAAAGAATACTCTTGTTCCGACGTGATTTCGAGTTTGACTGAATATAGCAAACGTGGAGTCCTCTCGCCTACAACCGAGGCAAACACTTCCAAAATATAAGCTCCTGCTAAAAATTGAAAAGATGTTCCATCGAAAGGTAGCAGAAAATGGTGATTTGCAGTTATGCCACTTTCAGGCACATACAAGCCACTGCCACGACTGAGCTGCTTATCTCCATATGTCCAGATACTAAAATTTTGAGTAGTTTCCCCACGCTTAAGCCGCACATACATACTTTCAACAATTCTTCCTCGCTTAGATGTGGCGTATAGTAATGAGCAAAGATAAATCTTGGGCGGAAGATCGGTTGTCTTGGGACCACCATCTGGTCCCAAGAATATAACTGCCGGTCGAGTCATCAAAACCGTGCCTTTTCTCAGCAACGTAAGCCAAGCAGTAAAGCCAGATATGATCAGAGCGATAATCGAGACGCTTAAACTAATTATTGAAATCATAGATTTTGATTACCCTTAAGGATTAAGAGATAATCCATTAATTCACGCTTTTCTAAAAGCTTCACCCTATTGATCCCTCTCATCTCATCATGTCACTCGGTGATGTAAGACCAGTTTGTCGTGAGGTGCTCGAATTTCAAGTGAGTAAAAGATGCGACCTCTATTTACTTCCTATCACTTTTATCCGCTTTGAGGAAATAAGAAGTACTTCGTCCACCGGCCTTGTCCTGCGTGAGAACGCCAATCTCGATGAGTTCCTTGATGTCGCGCAGGGCGGTGTCGGGTGAGCATTTGGTCAGTTTGGCGTACTTGGACGAGGTGAGTTTTCCTGCGAAGTTGCCCAGAAGAAGATTGATGATTTTGCGTTGTCGTTCGTTGACTGGCGTTTCGGCTAGCGACTTCCAGACCTTGGCCTTGTGCAGGGTTTGGGCAAGCTCGTCTACGGTTCCGGTGATGGCGCGTCCCAGACATCCCAGAAACCATTCCAGCCAGTCCGTAATGTCCAGCCCACCGCGCTGCGATTTTTCCAATTGATCGTAGTATTGTTTTCTTTCCCGTTCGATCTGGGCCGACAGGCTGTAAAACCGTTCGGAACTTTGCTCGGCACGGGCAAGACCGAGATCGGCAATGGCCCGCGCCATCCGCCCGTTTCCATCCTCGAAAGGGTGAATCGTCACAAACCAGAAATGAGCGACTCCCGCCTTGAGCACCGGATCGATGCGGGTCGGTTTCTCAAACCATTCGAGAAAGGAGGTCATCTCAGGAGCGATGCGAACTGCGGAGGGCGCTTCAAAATGAATCTTCTCGTGGCCAATGGGCCCTGAAACAACCTGCATGGGCCCGATTGATGCGGGCCGCCACGCGCCGATCATGATCGGTTTCATGCCGCTGCGTCCACTCGGGAAAAGCGAGGGGTGCCAGGCAAACAATCTCTTCGCCGTGAGCGGTTCCGCGTACTTCTGCGTGGCATTCAGCATCATCTCGACAACCCCATCGACATCGCGGCTGGAGGGAGGCAATCCCGCCTCTTTCAGACCAAGCCTGCGGGCGACCGAGGAGCGAACCTGTGCGGCATTGAGTTGCTCGCCCTCAATGGCGCTCGACTTGACGACATCATGCGTCAGGGTCGTAACATTGGCTTCAAGCCGCAGCGAAAAACCCAACCCCTCCATCCGGCCCAACAAGTGCCCTTCCTGATGACGTACCTGAGCGAGCAAAGGAGACAGCCGCGCGTCATTCCATACCAGATTGGGCCAGCCTTTCAGTTCGTGGATGTAACGCATAATCTCCGCAAGTTGTACGGCTAGTATGCGGCTAATCTCCGCAAGAGCAAGGTTTATTCTCCGCAAATCATGCGGCGATTAAGCACCCTATTCGCCGCATAAAAGGTAAATGGAAATACAACGCGTCATTGTTTATGTCGTACCTCATCGCACCCCCAATACCGTTGTGAGAAGTTAAGAAATCAAAAAAAATTCCAACCCCCTTGTTACCTCTTGTGTTGTTTTCATGCTCTTGTAAAAGCATTTTCCGCTTCGTAGAATCGAGTGCCATGTATTTTACTGGAAGATTCACGAGTATTACTCGACTGAAGGTTTGCTGCATTGCATCGATAGAAGAAATGCGCACAGCGGCTTGCTACGGAGCTTCAGCAATCGGCTTAGTAGGCGAGATGCCATCCGGTCCCGGTGTCATCACGCTCAATATGGCTCGTGAGATTGCCCGCGCTACTCCACCCGGAGTCAGTTCCTTTTTATTGACCAGTTCCACGAAGACAGCGGCTATCATTAGTGAACTTCAATATACTGGAGTCAATGTCGTGCAACTGGTCGATGAAGTGTCTCCAGAAGTTTACGCGGCGATCCGTTCGGCTTTGCCAAATGTCCGCATCGTGCAAGTCATTCATGTGCTTGGCGAGACGGATATTCAACTGGCGCAAAATCTGGCGACACAGGTGGACGCCTTATTACTCGATTCTGGTAATCCGAATTTGCCTATCAAAGAACTGGGAGGCACCGGACGCACACATAACTGGCAGATCAGTCGTCGCATTGTTGAAGCGGTGGCAGTGCCCGTTTTCTTGGCTGGGGGCATTCATGAAATGAATGTGAAGCAAGCTATCGAATGTGTTCGTCCCTACGGCATCGATTTGTGTTCCAGCGTGCGAACCCTAGGCAAACTCGATCCGAAAAAACTGGACTCCTTGACCTGCGCCATGGGGCTCCACTGAGCTTAGAACTTCATACTTCATCGTGCTTTCTTCCCCGCGAGTGGCTGTTGCCAAGGGGATAGGGGCATGGTAGCGTTTTAGAATATGGCCAACGACCCCGTGAAGCTCCCGAGTCCTCCCAAGAACCGCAAACCGCCCGTTCGCGGTGGTGGCCCCAACGGCGAAGGCCCCGGCAACGGCGAAACGAATTGGAAGGGACTGGCGTTTTTCGCCGCCGCTTTCCTGCTGCTCATCGTCGCCTATTACGTCGCCAACCAGCAGGGCATGGCACAGGAAGACCTGACCATTACCGAGTTCAACAAACTCATGGAAGAGAGCAAGCTGGTCAAGGGTTCCATCAGCTACGAGTTAGATCCTTCCACCAACCTCGAATATCTCACGGGTAAATTCCACCGCACGGCAACCGACGGCAAGGACGTTGTCTCGGCCTTCCGACTGCCGGTGAGTACGCGTTGGAATAACAGCCTCAGGGATGATCTGGCCAAGGCTGGCTATCCCGATGTCAATATCAAGCAGGTCAGCAACTGGTGGAATGGCCCGCTGATGAGCTTCCTGCCGCTGGCGTTTTTCCTCCTCATCATCTACTTCTTCTTCCGCCAGCAACTCCGCATGGCGGGCAAGAACGCCTTCAGCTTCGGCAAGAGCAAGGCCCGCATGCTCAACCGCGACCGCAACAAGGTCACCTTCAAGGACGTCGCCGGTATCGACGAGGCCAAGGAAGAATTGGAGGAAATCGTCGACTTCCTCAAGGACCCGCGCAAGTTCCAGCGCCTTGGCGGACGCATCCCCAAGGGCGTGCTCATGATCGGCCCTCCCGGAACGGGCAAGACCCTCCTGGCCAAAGCCATTGCGGGCGAAGCGGACGTTCCTTTCTTCAGCATCAGCGGTTCGGA
>DBTH01000197.1 GCA_002306945.1 Methylacidiphilaceae bacterium UBA1321
ATCGGGGTAGAGATGACGAACGAACGGGGCGGCGTTGAATTGGCGGGCGAGTTGTTTGACGTAGGTCAAACCCTGGGCCGAGGCGAATGGGGCCAAGGCGTAACGGACGGTCATCTTGCCGGGGCATTGACCTTCCGGGGTGAGGATTTCTCCCATCGATTCCCGATAGATGTGGCCGGTGGCGCGCAGGAGTGTCAGGGCCAGGGTGGAATTGGGTCGTGAGATCAATTCGTGTTCGGGCAGTCCGCAACTGAGAACGGCCACACCATCGGGGCCGTGCATGGCGGCGAAAAATTCGCGGTGATGTTGCCGGTTGTTTTCGTAGGGCTGGAAATAGGGGAAGCGGAGAACAGTGGTTTCGTCGCGGATGGGGCGCTGGACAATATCGAAGATGCTGTCGGCCCAGGCCGATTCGCTGTGGAAGCCGCAGGGGAAGAGGGCGCGCAGGCAGTGGTTGCCTGCGGTGTTGTCGACGGTGGTTTCAAATTCGAGTTGTCGGCTGCCTTTGCGCAGGGTGACGAGCGTTTGAATGGGAAGATCGACGAGTTCGCTGCTGACGCCTGCGAAATCTTCGCGGTAGCCCTTTGGAACGCGGAGGACGAAATCGAGTTGGTAGGTGGCCAGCATGGGCCCGTTGTGGAGGAGGCAGACCCGGCGCAGGGCTCCGTCGGAGAGCGTGCGGGGGTGATTGGCAGCGTAGCCGCGTTTGTAGAGGTCGCCCAGATCGGGGGCGCTTTCGAGCCGGTGTTGCCGGTGAAGCGTGCGGCCGGTGGTTTTGTCGGTGAGACTCCAGGTGCCTTGGGGTTCAAGCTCGGCGCGGAGGAATTCGTTTTCGAGAATGACTTCTTCGGGGGAAATCGGGTTGGTGGTATTTGCCGGGAAATAAGATTGGACGTCTTCGGTGCCGTAGATGGCGGCTCCGATGGTGGCGGCGCCTTTTTCGGTGTGCAGGTTGGCGCGGGCGATTCCAAGGGCGGGCAGTTCCAGTTCCGCCGCGAGGGTGATGCGGAGGAAGGGTTTGCGGATGGGAACGTCGTATTCGGTGGGCAGGCGTTTGACGAGTTTTTCCACCGAGAGGATTTGCGTGGGAAGGACCGCGCCGGTTTGCGCATCGGTGAGATTCCAATGGTAAACTTCGGCATCGGTGGGGAAGTCGAGGTGGAAGTGGCACACTTCCCGCCGGAGGGTAGGCAGTGGGTTGAAGGCGGCGAGGAATCCGTCGTTTCCGGTCTGGGGGGCTTCCGTGCCGCCGGTGAGTTTTTCCAGAAGCGTGTTGGAGAGTTGCCATGCGATTTCGGAGGACTGGCGTAGGCGGACGGCGATGTCCTGGTGGACTTCGTCCTTGCTGCAACCGCTGGCGGAATCGTGGGGAAGGTTTTCGATATAGCGTCGCCAGGCATGCTGGCGTTGTGGCAGGAACGCGGGCAGTCCATGGAACATCGCCAGGGCGCAGAGGGGATCGAGGATGTCTTCGAGTGCGTAGCGGCCCTGTTCGTAGGCGATCTTCTGGGGCATGCGCGAGGAGAGAACGTCGTAGAGACCGGGGACGAAACGTGTTTCGAGTTTTTTAACGGGAAGGTTGGGATCGTGTTTTTTTTCGAGCAGCGCGAAGAATTCGTCAAAGCTGGTCTGGCGTGCGTGGGGATCGAGTTCGCGCAGGAGGCGGATGATCTGGGAGAGATTCGGGCTGGGGGCGGCATGGTCGATGCCGTTCATCAACAGGAGCGGTTCATTCGCGGCGGCGATTGACTTGAGTTGGGCGATGGCGGCGCGGAAACGTTCGCGGAGGACGTCGTCGTTGCCGACGAGGTTGCGGACCATGCCGTAATTCCACGGGTGGCAGAGGGCGAGCAGTCGGCTGCCGTCGGCGCCTTCGACCCAGAAATTACTTTGCTCAATGGAACGGAAGGGCCAGCCGCGTATCCCGTAGAAATATTTGAGGCCGAATTCGCGGGCGATCTGGGGCAACTGGCTGATGTGGCCGAAATTGTCGACGACATAGCAGAGTCGAGAGGTGGTGTTCCACTTGCGGCAATCCTCGGCTCCGAAGAGGAGGTTCTCGACCCAGGCTTCGTTGGAGCAGAGGAATTCGTCGTTGAGGAGGTAGAAGGGGCCGATGGAAATGCGGCCTTCGTCGATGGCGCGGCGCAGGTCGGCTTCCCGCTCGGGACGGACTTCGAGGTAATCGCGCAGGACGATGGTTTGCGCGTCCATGTGGAAGTGGCGGAATTCGGGAGTGGTTTGCTGGTAGTCGAGTACCCGGTCGATGACGTCGATCAATCGGGCGCGGTATTCTTCGAAGGAACGGTACCATTCGCGATCCCAGTGGAAATGGGTCAAAAGGAGGAGCGGATGATTTTCCTGCGGTGGAGTGGTTGGGAAAAAATCGGTGACGGGTGTTTCGGAAGTGGAGTCGTTGCGGGGTGAGGAGGTGAGAAGCATGACGAAAAGGGCCGGTTATTCGGGAGCGACGGAACTGCTGTTTCGCTCGATGAGCTGGACGGGAAGAACGACGGGGTCGGTGGAGGTGTTTTCGTTGTTCTTGAGTTGTCGCAGGATCAGGTCGACCGCCTGATAGCCGATTTCCTCCAGGGGTTGGGCAATGGAGGTGAGGGAAGGTTCGCACATGCGGCCGATTTCCAGATCGTCGAAGCCGACGATGGAAAGTTCCTCCGGAACCGAAATTCCCTGGCGCTGGCATTCGAAGAGGATATTGAGTCCGATGCGGTCGTTGGCGGCGAAGAGGGCGGTGATCCGCGGAGTGTGTTCGCGGAGTTTTTGAACGACGGCGCGGATGACGGTCGGATTGTGGCCGGCGCCGGGGAAAAGGAAGCGTTCATGCCAGCTCATTCTCTCGCCGAGATAGGTTGAAAAAGCCTGC
>DBTH01000214.1 GCA_002306945.1 Methylacidiphilaceae bacterium UBA1321
TCTTCAAGGGTATCGAGGAGTTCTTGAAGGAGGTCGCGCTTATCTGGAAATATTACTTTCACTCCACGTCATCCTGAGCTTGTCGAAGCATCGGTGTGAAAGCTCCAAGATTATTCGCGTTTAATCGACTTCCGAAAAGCGGCTTCGAGCCGCTCTGCCTCTGCCAAGCCTCCGGCTTTGCCGGAGGCTTCTGACTTCGGATGCCAATTCAAATTCGGTATGGAGGCACGCTCCGACCGACCAGCTTCCTGTTGAAATTCGTTCCACGAGTACCCGGTAGATACTTTCAACTTTGGAGAGATGTGTTTCTATTGGCATAATATGCAGGGCATAATCTGATTTGGCTGGGCAAATGTTAATTAAAACACGATGCCTAATTAGAAAATAAGGCATAAGCACTTCGATCAACCCCTTCATTTATGCCCAATACGTTATGGACAGAAGGGGAAAGATCGGGTTTGAGGAATTACGCAATTGGGCAAACCTCAATGACTTGAAGGGTTTCGAACTCGAGTTGGTCTGTCAGGATATATCAAGTAATTCAGTGTTAAATATTTGGAGGTTTAAGCCGTTAGTAATAAGACGGGCCAGATGCCCTGCAAACGGCATGTTTTTAACCGTTTTTCTAACAAGGACCAACCTGTGAGCGATAACGGAGAGAAAGCTTATTATACCCTGGAGTTGGTTAAAAACGAGGTGGTTCGCCCCGGTCGCCTTTTCAGCCTCGGTCAGTGTGTCGAGATCGTCAAGAATCTCAGTGTCAATACGAGCCAGGCCGGCATTCACGAGATCGCAGGCATCATTCTCAAGGATATTTCCCTGACGACGCGGGTGCTTCAGGTGGCCAACAGCATCGAGTACAACCGCTCGGGCAAACGCATTGTCACGGTTTCGCAGGCGATCATGGTTCTGGGCATGGCGCCGATCCGTTCGATTGCGTATTCGATCTTGCTATTGGAGCAGCATTCGAATCATCTTCAGGCCGATCACATCCGCAATGCTTGTCTGTTGTCGGTCATGGGTGGATTGCTGGCGCGGCAAATCGGGGAGAAGGCCGGGCTGGAAGATCCAGAACAGGGTTTCATCACGGCGGCGTTCACACATTTCGGTCGCATACTGATCGCCACGTTTTTGCCGGATGAGGAAAAGGAAATTGTGCGTCTGGTCAAGGAGGAGGGGCAGACCGAGGAGGAGGCTTCGCGTGGAGTGCTCGGGTTGCGCATGGAACAATTTGGCAAGCAGATCGGTGAGTTTCTGAATCTGCCCGGTACGGTCACGTCGTACATGGATCCTTTCAATGTGAGCGACCGCGATTTGCCCTCGATCAATCGCAAGATACTTCAGGTCACGTTACTGAGCCTGCGCGCCTGCCGCGCCGTGCAGATGGCAAAGAGCGCCGGGGAGATCGAGGAGGCGTTGCGGTCGTTGAGTTCGAACAAGGAATTGGCTGTGCGCGGCGGTCTGGATTTGGCACATGGATTCAAGTCGGTCGTGCAGGAGATTTGCAAGTTCTACGCGGTGCGGCCCAGTGGTGATTTCTGGTCGAAGGCGATGTTGCTTTGCGAGCCGGACAAGAAGCCGTTGGCGGTGCAGGTGACGTCGCCGATGTTGAGTCATTCGCCTGACCTGCATGTGTTTCAGGATGGTGTGCTGACGGTGACCGATTTGCTGGATCGGGATGACATCAATCTCGCCGACATCGTTTCGAGCATCGCGGAGACGCTCTATCTCGGATTTAAGGCGCGCAATGTCGTGGTCGCCGTTCGTGACGAGGAGCGCGGCGGGGCGGTCGTCGGTCTGGCTGCGTATGGGTTGCACTCGACGAGCTTGCGTGAGGAGTTTGTCGTGCCGCCCGATGCCGATGCGTCGCAATTGACCGCGATGGCGTTGCAAAACGGAAAGGACATTTACATCGAGAATGCCCACGAGTCGCACATTCGCGTGCATTTGCCACCGTGGCTGCTGTCGACCGAACCGGCGTCGTTTTTGCTGCTGCCCATTTTGCAGGGAGAGAAGGTGGCGGGGTTGTTCTACATCGACGGTCCGATGATCGGCGAAGGCGGGCGGATTCCGCCGGAGATTCAGCGGGAGTTGAAAATCATCCGCAAGGAGATGGTTCTTTCCCTGCGACTGAGCGGGAAGTTGTCATTATAACCGGAGTAGTAGTCGTCTCACGGAGTGGACTCGTATTGGAACTCCTTCCTGTTCAGGAGGTACGCCATGAGTGCGTGCGGCGCGCAACTTTTGGAATGGGACGTGGTTTGATCACGTATGAAACTTACTTCCCTAATGTGTTCGGCCTTGATGGTTCTCACGCTCGGAGGTGTTAGCTCCGCGCTTGCGCAAAACGCTCCCCCGGCTCCACCTCCTGGAGGACATCACCAGCCTCTCGATTTCCTGACGCCCGAGGAGAGGAAGCAGTACATCACAGATCGGGAGAAAGTTCTGAGCAGCGACTCTTCGCTTAAGGCGGAGCAGGAAGCCCTTAAGCAGGATCGAGAAAATCTTCATAAGTCCGGCGTCAAGCCGACTCCGGAGCAGCGCAAGGCGATGCGTGATAAACGTGCGGCCTTCGAGCAGAAGATCAACGCGGCCATCATCAAACTCGACCCGTCGGCGTCTCCGATCGTAGACAAGATCGTTGCCCACGAGAAGGAACGTGCCGAAAAGATGAAGGATAAGGCAAATACGACGACTTCTTCACAGTGAGAGAATTCGGATATTGCGGATTTTCGGAACGCAACAAAGCCCTGTTCAAGTGGAACAGGGCTTTGCTTCAGGCCTGTAGGGCAATCCTGGTTTCGGTCAAACGGCGATCGCTTTGCCCAGTGCGTTTGATTTAAAACACGAGTCGAGTATCTTCTGGATTTCCGAACCGCGGGCGAAATCGGGTTGCAGATTTTTCCCGGTACGGATGCTGGTGATGAACCGCTCGTAGTTGCTCGGCACGGCGGGAGCTTTGACTTCCTTCCATGCGGCTTTGTCGATGTCCTTGCCCTTGCAGACACGGTAAACTTCAGTGCTACGCTCGGAGTCGATTTCAATGCCGCCCTTCGTTCCGTAGATCTGGAGGTAGAGGCGGTTCGCGTGTCCGGTGGCGAAGCGGGTGGTGTGGATGACGCCGATGGCGCCGTTCTTGAACTCCACCGTCATCAGCGCGGAATCGTTGGCGTCGAGTTTGTACTCGCCGACCCGGTTGCCGGGAGCTTTGGGGAATGTCTTGAGGCGGCAATAAACTTTCGACACTTCACCGACCGGGAAGGTGGTGAAATCGAGGATGTGCACGCCGACATCGCCGAGAACGCCCTTGCTTCCGTGCTTTTGAGACAAGCGCCAGAGCCATGCGGGTGTGGTGTGCCAGTCGCCCCAGATTTTGCTGGAGAGCCAGGACTGGAGATAGCTCGCTTCGACGTGACGGATTTCACCGATGGTTCCCTTGAGGATTTCGGAAACGACTCCGTGGATGCAGGGCCAGTTCCTGTACGAAAAATTGACCATGTGGATCCGGCCTGACTTGCGCGCGGCGGAGAGCATCTTCTGCGTGTCGGCGTGGTTAAGTGCGAGCGGTTTCTCGCAGAGAACATGCTTGCCCGCCTTGAGGCTGGCGATGGACAGCGGTGCGTGGAAACCGTCCGGGGTGACGTTGGATACGGCGTCGAACTGATCCCAGTCGAGCAGGTCTTCGAGCTTGGTGAAGGTTTTGTCGATGCCGTGCTTTTCAGCGAACCCGGCGGCCCGCTTGGGATCAACATCCATCGCGGCGACTAATTCCACTCCGGGAATTTTCTTGTAATTTTCCGCATGCCCATTGGCCATGCCACCGGTGCCGATGATGGCAAGGCGCACTGTTTTGGTGAATTTGGATTTACTCATGATCGTGTAGCGTAAGTCGGGTTATTTTGTAGCAGAAGGTAATGATTCGAGGGCGGGTGATTTCGGGCAGACGTCGGGGATGCGGACGGTCTGACGGGCCCAGCGCACGGCATTGGTGAGGATCGTCTGGACTTCGGGTTGGTAGTAGGTGGGATAAGTCTCATGTCCGGGTTGGAAGTAAAAGACACGTCCGTTGCCGCGCTGCCACGTCGCGCCGCTACGGAAGACTTCGCCTCCGGCGAACCAGCCGACAAAGATCAGTTCGTCGGGGGTCGGAATGCCGAAAGGTTCCCCGTACATTTCCTCTTTCGGGACGATGAAATGATCTGGAATTCCAGCGGCGATGGGGTGGGACGGCAGCAGGTTCCAGATGCGTTCCTTTTCATCGGCTTCTCTCCATTTGAGCGAGCAGGTGGTGCCCATGAGGGTCTTGAAGATTTTGGAATAGTGGCCGGAATGGAGAACGATCAAGCCCCTGGCTTCGGGGGCGCGGTTTTTCCCCT
>DBTH01000084.1:0-2557 GCA_002306945.1 Methylacidiphilaceae bacterium UBA1321
GGAAATGATTTCCTTTGGAAACCTCCAAAAGGGCGGATGGCGGTGCTCGCAACGAGCACCTCGCCATCCGCCCTTTTAGTGAGGTTCCAAGGGTATCATACCCTTGGCGGGGGTATGGGGGCAGCGCCCCCGGCAGTCAGGTCGAAATTTGAGAGGCCCAGGAGCGGTTTTTATTATACCAATCAACGGCATTATGGATGCCCTGTTCGAACGGCACTTCGGGTTTCCAACCGAGCAACGATTTGGCCTTTTCGATATTGGCCCAGGTGGAAGCGACATCGGCGGGATGGCGGGGGAAGCGTTCGATGACGGCTTTTTTGCCGACGTTTTTCTCGATGATGGAGATAGCGTCGCTGAGCAGAACCGGCTGATCGGAACCGAGATTAAAGATTTCGTAGCCGAGCGGTTTGAGCCCGAGGATCGTACCGCGGGCGATGTCGTCGACGTAGGTGAAATCGCGCGATTGTGTGCCGTCGCCAAACACCGGGATCGAACGGCCTTCGCTGATGCGTTGGATGAATTTAAACGGCATCATGTCCGGGCGTCCGGCGGGGCCGTACACGGTGAAATACCGGAAGATCGTGATGTCGATCTTGTAGAGATAATGATAGGTGTAAGCGAGCACCTCGGCGGCTTTTTTCGTCGCAGCGTAAGGGGAAAGCATGCGCTCGGTATTGAGCGATTCGACGTAGGGCGCGGGCAGACCCTCGCCGTAGAGGCTCGAAGTGGAAGCGGTAACGAGTTTCTTCGCTCCGAAATCACGACAGGCGTTGAGGAGATTGAGCGTGCCGTTGATATTGGTGCTGATGTAAACCGCGGGATTTTCAATCGAGGCGCGAACCCCGGCGCGGGCAGCGAGATTGATGACAGCAGCAAAAGGGCGGCCTTGTTCGGCCTGTTTCTTGAAAACGGCCGTAACAACGTCCGGGTCGCTGATGTCCCACTGGTGGTAGGTGAAAGCCGGGAATTTCTGAAGTTGCTGGAGCCGCCATTCCTTAAGGCGCACATCATAGGCAGGAGCGAAATTATCGACCCCGACGACGCTGTTTCCGGCTTCGAGAAGCATTTCTGCAACGCGGGAACCGATGAATCCTGCCGCCCCTGTAATGAGATAAGTGTTTCCCGGTTGAACTGTTTGGGCTGTCATAACTGGTAAACGACTAGCTTCGCGAATTTGAAGCCGAAATCCAGCGAATTTCTTTCTTTTGGAAATCAACCGCTCCTTTTTGTTCCTCCACACCGGGGTCATCCCTGCCGAATATCCGGGATAACAGAACAGCCTGAGCGATTTTAATTTGCTCTCTCTTTCACGAAGGGGCTAGCCTGTGAAAATTCCAAAAGGAAAACCGGAAGGACAACTCTTGAAATGTGATTATCTGATCGTAGGTTGCGGATTTGCAGGCGCGGTGCTGGCCGAACGGCTCGCCTCGCAATGCGGCAAGCACTGCGTCATCGTCGAACGCCGAAACCATATCGGCGGCAATTCGCACGACCATTACGACGAGGCGGGCGTCCTGCTCCACACCTACGGGCCGCATTATTTCCGGTCCAACTCACAACGCATCATCGACTACCTGAGCCTATTCACCGAATGGCACCCGGTCGAATACAAGATCCTCTCCTGGACCGAAGGCCGCTACTGGCAATTCCCGATCAATCTCAACACCTTCGAACAGGTCGTCGGCCATCCCAGCACGACCGGGGAAATGGAAGCCACGCTGGCCCAGTGGCGCGTGCCGGTCGCCAATCCGAAAAACTCCGAGGAGGTCATTGTCTCGCAAGTCGGCTATCCGCTCTACGAGAAATTCTTCAAGAACTACACCCGCAAGCAGTGGAAGCGCGATCCGAAGGACCTTGATGCCAGCGTCTGCGGCCGCATCCCGGTGCGCACCAATCGCGACGACCGTTATCTCTCGGAAAAATTCCAGGCATTGCCGAAAGAGGGCTTCACCAAAATGTTCGAGCACATCCTCGCCACGCCGGGAATCACCCTCCAGCTCAACACCGACTATCGCGCCTTCCGCAGCCAGGTCGAATACAAGCATCTCATCTACACCGGCATGATCGACGAGTATTTCGATTTCTGCTTCGGTCGCCTGCCCTACCGCTCGTTGCGCTTCGAGAACGAGACGTTGCCACAGGAGTATTTCCAACCGGCGATGCAGGTCAACTACCCGAACGATCACGATTACACGCGAATTGTCGAACTCAAGCACGCCACCGGCCAGAAGCTGCCCGTCACGACGATCGTGCGCGAGTATCCGCTCGATCACACCCCGGAGACCGAACCGTATTATCCCGTACCCGCTCCCGACGCGCATGCGCTCTACAAAAGGTACGAGGAACGCGCCGCGCTGGAAAAAAATGTGAGCTTCGTCGGACGACTGGCCACTTACCGCTATTACAACATGGATCAGGTCGTCGGTATGGCGCTGGCAGAGTTTGAACGGCTCAAGGCGAGTAACACCATTTAAAACCTAGAGCCCACAGGATTGGGAGGCGCTGCCCCCATACCCTCGCCAAGGGCATGATTTCCTTAAGCAGGAGGTTTGGAGGA
>DBTH01000084.1:2840-28240 GCA_002306945.1 Methylacidiphilaceae bacterium UBA1321
TGGCCACGTTATGGTGAAATCTTCGAGTTAACGGCCGGGATTGGAGACAGCCTGCTGGAAGGCTTCCGGGGACATTTCCGAGACCTGGAAACAAGGCACCGCTTCGCGGATGAAATCCTGCAACATGGTCTGCGTCTCTTCGAGATTCTTGCCGTCCTGGCGGATCGTACTGCCCACCAGCGAAGTGACGCTGACGTAGGCCCAGCGGTGATTGATTCCGTGGACAATCTGATCCCAGGACGAACGGAGTGCACGCGCATAGTGATCGGGCGTGGTGATGTTTTTCCCGACGAACCAATAATAGAAAAGAGACTGGATTTTTCGCGTCTGTCCCGGACCAATGACCACTTCGCGCTCCAGGGTCAGTTGTTTGACCTTGAGAACCTTCCCCGAGGCGAGGGTAACGGGAACGATCTCCCGCTTGCGAATGAGCCAGCCTTGACCGGGCAGGCAAACTTCGGGACGGTGGATACTGCGCCGTTCGACACCGCTCAAGACAATGGAACACTGAATTCCGTTCTGGAAGAGGTCGGAATAGAGCTTACGTTCGATGAGGGTGTCAGGCGGCAGGATATTTTTTTCAGCCAGGCTGGCTTCTTCGCGTTTGCCCCAGAACATGCCCACTTTATAGGGCAGATTCATCATCACGCCGGCTTCGCTGGTGGAGCTGGGGCGACCGGAAAGCAGACAGAGACCGACAATCGCCACCACCAGAACCAGCGGCAGGATCGACCGCCATAGGGGAATCTCGGCCTCCCGGAGGGCTACGGGTTCGTGCAAGGTCGTGTTCATGGCGGTTAGGGTTTGGTGGAAGTGGCGGCGGGTTTCTTCGCCCATTCCTTGAGTTCGGCATAAAACCGCTTCCAGTCATACTGCAATGCCCACGATATGCCCAGCATTCCGCCCAGCGCGGCGATGAATACCATGTAGCCGGAGAACATGTGGTAGAAGCTCGGGCTGTCGTGTTCACCGACAGCGATCTTGGATCCCAGGATGATTGTGCCGAAAGTCAGCATCAGCATGCGGATGAAATTGCCGAACACCGCCAGCGGTATCGAACAGACAAACAGGGCCAGTTTTTGCCAAGTCTTCGGCAAGGTCACATAGGCGTACAACGCCGTAACCATTGTCAGGGCGAAAAGCGAACGCATGCCGCTACAGGGGTCCTCGACGTCGAGCGCAAAGCGTTCACCCTGCTTGATCCCGAGCACAAAATCGGGGGCCGAGACGACCGCAGTGCCGGAACGGATATTCGGGATGCCGATGATGTTGAGAAAATGGTGAGTGAGGCCCGACATGAATTCGCGCAGCGGGAACGCGATGAAACTGTCCAGCCCTGGTATCGGCCAAGCAAAAACCAGAAACGCCCACGGGAACAACGCCGCCTTGAACATCTTCCATCCCCAAAACCAGATGACCAGTGCCGCGATCAAAATCTGGATCGATAGAAACGCCACCGGCTTGATGTCGCCCTTGTAGCCGATCCAGTAAAAGAGGAAGCCCACCAGAAACAGAATCCACGCCCGGTTGTCACCCTGCACCGGTATCTGTTTGTAGATGTCGCGCCGCCAGTAGATCAGCCCAATCGAAATCGGGAATACCAGCAGCCCCTGTTGCCAGTCGGTCACATTCCACCAGAACAACCAGAGCATGTGAAAAACCGAAATCGGCTCGGAGGAATTATAGGTAAACGTGTACGGAACCAGCCCGTAGAGGACGACCAGGGACAAGACAGAAACGCCTACACCGCATTTCCAGGAGGTCAGATCCTTTTTTTGGAAAAATGAATTCATGAAGAGAGATGATTATTCTTATGCTGTGAAGCAAGCCTCCACACCTTACCGGTAATTTTTCACCGAATCAAGCGCTTCACCAATAACTTGATCCATATTGAGGTAACGGTAAGTTCCCAGCCGCCCCAGAAACGTAACCTTCGACTCATGTTTGACATACTCCTGATAACAGGCCAGCCGTTCGAGATCCGTCGCGAGTCGTTTGGGGTAATACGGCAGATCCTGCGGCCCGGTCTCAAAGCTGTATTCGTGGAAGTAAACCGTGCAGTCGTGTTTTTCCCACGGAGTTAAATATTTCGATTCGTGTATACGTGTGTAGGGAATTTCCGGCTGGCAATAGTTGACGACGGCATTGCCCTGGTAATCGCCCGGCGCTTCTTCGCGTTCGAACCGCACCGTCCGGTAGGAGAGCCTCCCGGCCTTGTACGCGAAATAGGCATCGACCGGCCCCGTATAAAAAACCCGCTCGAAATCGTTCTTCGTTTCTGGACGAAACCATTCGCCAAGCCGGACTTCGATCTGCGGATGGTCGAGCATCCGGCGCACGATCTCCGTGTAACCGTCCTGCGGCAAGGCCTGGTAGCGGGTGTCGTAGTAGGAATCCTCCGCGGTGAAGCGCACCGGCAGCCGCTTCAAAACCGAGGCGGGCAACTCGCGGGGTTCGCAACCCCAGTGTTTCTTCGTGTAGCCGTAAAAGAACGCCTCGTATAATTCGCGACCGATAAATTTCAGCGCTTGCTCCTCAAAATTGGCCGGTTCCCCGATGGAAGAATCGCCTAGCCCGGCGACGAATTGCCTGGCTTGTTGCGGGTTGAAATTTCGGCCGAAAAAACGGTTGATCGTCGTGAGATTGATCGGCAGGCCAAACGTTCCGCGACCTGTCACCGCGCGGACGCGATTGGTGAATGGGATGAATTTGCCAAAGCGATTGACATAGTCCCACACGTCCTGCCGGTCGGTATTAAAAATGTGCGTGCCATAGCGGTGCACTTGAATGCCCGTCGAGGCGTCGCGCTCGGTATGACAATTCCCCGCCACATGCGCGCGCGGTTCGAAGACAACTACGCGTCGCCCGCGCTCGGCCAATTCCCGGGCCACCACCGACCCGGAAAATCCCGCTCCCGCCACCGCGATAATCGAGCCGCTCATATCAGGTTTTGGAAACCGGCGGGTGTTATTCCTTGCCCGTCAACCGCCGGAAAAGTTCCTCATAGCGCGTGGTGACGACTTCCCAATCGTAATACTGCGCCACGCGTTCGCGCGCCTTGACGCCCAGTCGCTGCGCCTCCTGAGGATTGGCCGCAATCCGATTCATCGCCGCCGCCAGAGTGGGCAGGGGATCGGCGTGCGCAAAGGAAATTCCCGTGTCGCCCACCACTTCGAGATTACCTGGCGTGTCGCGGACGATGACGCAATTGCCAAAACCCATCTGGTCGAGCAGGACGGGCCGGGTCGCTTCAATCGCCGTCGGCAGAATGAACGCCCCGGCGTGAAAACCGAGCTGGCGATAAGCCGGGCCGAATTGGAATCCGGTCATGATGACTTTCTTCGATTGCGCGGCGAGGGATTTGACCCGTTCGATGTAATCGGATTGATAAGGCGCGTCGCCAACGACGACCAGGGGCCATTCCTGCTTGCTGGCGAGGTAGGCTTCGATCGTCAGATCGGCAGCATTCTCCGGGGTCAATCGCGAGACATAGAGGAAATAACCTTTCGCCGACAGGCCGTATTTATCGAGCGCCGCGCGGCCCGGATCTTCCGTCACCACATTCGAGCCGTAGGGAATCCATTCGGAATCGGCTCCGTAAAGTTCCTTGTACCGCTTGCGGATCATGCCGTTGTCGGCGATGACCGAATGGGCCAGCGCCGCCGCCCAGGATTCGCTCTTGTGCAGCCACCAGCGTCCGAAACCACTCCACTTGGCCCGCGCAAAATCAGCCCCATCCACGTTGAGCACCACTTTGGCCCCGGCTAATTTGGGAAACACCGACAGGAGCGAATTGCCCACGCCGCAAAAATAGGCGATGTCGTAACGGCGCAACAAGACGCTGTGCGAGACGCTCAGAAACGTGTGAACGATTGTGTCGGTGCCCTTCGTTTGAATCGTGGGCAAATGGACAATTCTGACCCCTTGAAAAGTATCTTCGCGGTACGGATTGAAGGGTACCCGGTTGTACACCGTCACATCGTGTCCCCGGCGGGCCAGACGCACGGAAAGTTGCTCGACGCAGGTCTCAAAACCCGAATAGCAGGCCGGGATACCTCGCGAACCGAAAAAGCCAATTTTCATGCGTTGAAAAGCTACCACGCTCCAATCAAGCGTGGCGAGTATTCTATTGTAAGAGTTGTCGGAAACAAAAATTTCGTTAGTCTGTAACAACAAGGTCGGCAGGCGACACTATCCTCGAATTTATCATGCCCAAGGTTGTCCACATCATCCACGAAGGCAGCGGCGGCGGCGGAATGACCCTCGCGTTGAATTATTTCCCGCGCTATCAAAACGATTTCGAGACCGTCGCCATCACCGGTTGCGCCGGATCGCTCCCGGATCGGCTCCGCGCCACGGGGGTCAAAGTTCACGCCCTGCCCCTCGACCGGCCCTGGAGTTGCGTCCTTTCCATCCCATCCATCGCCCGGGTACTACGCTCGGAAAAGCCCGATCTGGTCATCGTCCACGGACAATGGGGCGGATTCTGCGGCGCTGTCGCCGCCTGGCTGGCCCGGGTCAAACGGGTCATTTATTACACCCACATGCCGGCGTTCTATACGGACTGGGATCTCTACCGGCTGCTGCGCGACCGTTTCGTCGAGAAAGTCACCTGCGCCATCGCCACCCGCGTTGTCTGCCCCGCCGCCGCCAATCGCTACCAATACCTCTTGCGCCATCTTGCCCCGGAAGAAAAAATCGTCCACCTTCCCAACGGCATCGACCTCCACTCCATTCCCTGCGTAACGGATAAAACCGCCCTCAAGCAGGAACTCAAACTTTCCGCAGACGGCCCCATCATCATTTCGGTCGGTCGGCTCGAAGACCAAAAACGTGTCGACTGGCTCATCAACGCGTGGCATCTCGTCGAAAACCGGGTTCCCTCCGCGCATCTCTACATCGTCGGCGACGGAAGCGAGCGGCAAAATCTGGAAACCCTCGCCCAGCAACTCGAATTGAAACACTGCCACTTCCTCGGACGACAACCGGAAGCCTACCGTTATTTCCTCGCCGCCAACGCGGGAGTCATCACTACCATGTTCGAAGCGCAGCCCTATTCCCTTCTCGAAGCCATGGCCTGTGCCTGCCCCATGGTCGGCACCGCCTCCGACGGCGTCGTCGAAACAATCCAGCAGGGCGAAACCGGCTATTGCGTTCCGGTCGCCGATCCCCAGGCGTTGGCTGAACGGCTTGTCGAATTGATTTCCGATAACACGCTGGCCGAAAAAATGGGCGGGAACGCCCGCAAATATATCGATTCCCATTTCAGCCTCGAACCGATTGTCGCCCGACAAATCCAGCTCGCCAGGCAAACCTTGCAAAACTCAGACCTGTTCGGGATCTGATCCCTCGGCCAAACCAGCTCCACTGGCCGCCTTTTTGGCCGCCTCTTCCTCCTCCTTGAGGCGTTCTTCCTTTAACCGGTCATCGTGAATGGTCTGGACAAACAACCCGTTCATAATCTCGCCGCTTGGAACGGTACCTGCAAACGGACAAAGCATTATCCAACTGATAACACTCTGTATCAGCATATAGGAAAATGCATTTTCCACATCGCTTATTTTATTTTTCCAAAGTCTCAAAAAGCAGTTTTTAGCAAAAAAATACACGACGTTGAAATAAAGCACGCAGCCTATCAGGCCATATGCTGTCAACATATGCCACAAAGACGATTCGTAGGAACAAGTCAAAATTGCCGTCTTGAGCATATCCTCAAAATTACCCTGCGCGAAATCTTCCTCTACATACGGCCTGAATCCATTACCTACCAGGATCGAAGGCAGTGAATGCAACCATCTCTTGCGCCCTTCCGCCTGTAAACGATAATGCCATTGATCGCTGATTTCCGTTCCTTGCTTGACTTCCAAATTATGTTTTTCAGTCAAAATGAGTCCGGAAAGGCTTCGCTGCATGATCTTGGGTACATCCTCAATCAGAGTGGGATTCAAATTCAGGATAGTTACTAAAGTGCTCACCGCTACACCGAAGAGAGTGATTAAAAGTATTTTCCGATACAAGATTGACAAGCCAAGAACCATCAACATAAGCAAAACGATACTCAATCGTCCCCCCCCGAGCACCAACAGCGGAAAAGACGCCAAAAATACACTCCCGTTTATCAGTCTTAAAATAAACCCCCTGTATAAGCAAAAATGTATCGCGCTTAATGTGGCCATGGCATAAGCGGCATTACGCAAATCGCTGGAACCACCAGCAGCAGCCGGGAAAAAGTTCAATCCTGGAATATAGATAAATCCGGGGTCGTAGACAGTATAAACGCCGATAAGAACGCGCCCAATGTTGGCGACATACATGAGCGTCAAGGCCGCTTTCGTATACTTACTGTTGCCAAAATAATAATATGCATAGAACAAGATGAACGGCCAAAATGCGTTCATGTAATAGCGACTCACGTTTCCAATCCCACCCAATCCCATCAGCTGGTTATAAGTCAGGCTCCCGATCCAGTGCAGGATAAGATAAATAACCAACATGGACACGCTGGCTGGCACTTTGCTTCGACCGGTAATGGCTCCTTGCCAACGCGTCGCCAACGCCAGCACCAGGGGGAAAAGACAGATAAGCAGGGCCATTTCGTGTATCTGGATCTTGAATCCATAATAAAATCCACCGCCAAAGGTTATCGCCACCGGCAGCGGTATCCACCAACGGTCACGGGCAATGAACGCCCACGTGGCAACTAGCAGCAAACCCGCTGTGATAAACGCCGTCGGCAATCCGTATGTGCACATAAAATAGACAACGACTGGCCCAAACACGATTCCTATGACTATTGTCAGCCAGATAAAAACGCGTTGCGGTGTTATGCGATTGAGCAGGGACGGCACTCGGTAAATGATACCGGCTTTCGCTGCCGAGGCAATCAGAAGCACACTTTCTTTGCGTCACTTCAACGTAATATTCCGCCATACCGCGGGTTCCGGTTGACGTCCTTCCCTTCAGCCCGTTTAATCATCCGATGAAGCACTTCCATGTTTGCGTCATGGCAGGCGGCAGCGGCGAACGTTTCTGGCCTCTCAGCCGCAAAGCCGTCCCCAAACATCTCCTGCGCCTTTTCTCGGATCGTCCACTTGTGGAGGAAACCGTACGCCGTGTCAGTGCCATTGTTCCTCCGGAGCAAATCTTCATCCTGACCAATCCCGCCCAGCTTGAAGCCACCCGCAAAGCCGTTCCCGAACTACCCTCCCATCAGATCATCGCCGAACCCGCCAAGCGCGACACGGCACCGGCCTGTACCCTGGGCACGGCCATGATCCGTGCACGCGATCCGGAAGCCGTGATCGCTTTTCTTCCCGCCGACGCGCTCATCAAGGACGTCGACACTTTCAGCCGCCAATTTGGAGAAGCGGTGACATTTGCAGCCAAATCCGACGCTCTTTTTACTTTCGGCATCAAACCCACTTATCCGGCCACCGGTTTCGGCTATCTCGAATTGGGAGAAGCCCTCGCCCAGCCCGGTACCAAAACCCGCTTTCACGCCGTCAACCGCTTCGTCGAAAAACCCGACGAAACCACCGCTAAAAATTACCTCCAGAGCGGCAACTACGCCTGGAACGCCGGAATGTTTCTATGGAAATCCGACGCTTTCCTGCGCGAAGCGCGCCGCCTCCAGCCTGTCCTGGCCGACTTCATCGAACAATTCCCGAAAGAGCCCGCCGCCGCCGATTCCTACATCCGGGATAAATTCCCGCTCCTGCCCAGGATTTCCGTCGACTACGCCATCATGGAAAAAGCCTCCCCGGTCATCGCCGCCCGCGCGGAATTCGACTGGGACGACGTCGGCTCCTGGACGTCCCTTCCAAATCATCTTCCTGCCGACGCACAATCCAATCTCATTCACGGCGAAGCCATCATTCACAACTCCAGCAACAACATCGTCTTTTCCCAGAAACGGCTTATCGCCCTCTGCGGAGTCAAAGACCTGATTGTCGTCGAAACCGAAGATGCCATTCTCGTCTGCCACCGCGACGAGGCCCAGAACATCAAGAAAATCTATTCCCGCCTCCCGGAACCTCTTCAATAATTTTCAACCACCCGTCTTCACTCCCATGTCCACACCCGTCATCCCTCCCGAACCCGCCATCATCCACGAAGCCGTCAGCCGCGCCATCGGCGAAGACCGTGGCCCCGCCGACATCACCAGCCTCGCCGCCGTACCCGCCGAAGCTCAATCACGCGCCCTCATTTTCACCCGCCAACCCTGCGTCCTCGCCGGTCTCCCGATTGCCGAAGCCGTTTTCCGCGAACTCGAACCCGCCATTCAACTCACCGCCCATGCCCAGGACGGCGATTCGCTCAAACCCGACGACACCATCCTGGAAATCTCCGGCTCGGCCCGCAGCATTCTCACCGCCGAACGCACCGCGCTCAATTTCCTCCAGCAACTTTCCGCCGTCGCCACCCACACCCGGCAATTCGTTGACGCCGTGGCTGGCACAAAAACCAAAATCCTCGACACGCGCAAAACCGTTCCCGGCCTGCGCGTCCTCCAGAAATACGCCGTCCGCTGCGGTGGCGGCACCAATCACCGCATGGGCCTCTACGACCAATTCCTCATCAAAGACAACCACCTCGCCCTCATGGGAGCGCCGGGCAATTGGTCGGTCGCCATCCATGCCGCGCGCCAACTCGAACCCGCCGCCAAAATCGAAGTCGAAGCCGATACGCTCGACCAGGTTCGCGCCATCGCGCCACTCGGCGTTGATATTATACTGCTCGACAACATGTCACTCGAACAGATGCGCGAGGCGGTTCAAATCATCGCAGGCCGCGCCAAATCCGAAGCCTCGGGCAACATGTCGCTCGAACGCGCACGGGCCGTGGCCGAGACCGGAGTCGATTTTATCTCGGTCGGTGCGCTCACGCATTCGATCCGTTCCATCGACCTTTCCCTCGAGATGCTCTGATCAAAAAAGAGAGTGGAGGACTCCGGAGCCAAGGGGCTCTAGTGTCGGTGTCCGACTAATTCGTCGCATAAGTCTTATACTGGAACTTTTTCCAATCCACCCTTTTCTCTCTGTAAACTTACTTCGAATTTTTAAACGAACTTGTCGGACAGGACACTAGCCATTGCAAGTCGCCAGAAAAAATCAGAACGGAAAACCGTCTTTCGGCACGTTCGTCTTGAGATCCTGCGCGGAGGAAGGTGACCGGGCTTGAGCATGTTCGGTGAGACCGCTGACGATGATCGCCTTTTCTTTTACCGGACAGGCGTATTCGCACGCTCCACAACCGATGCAGAGCGACTCGTCGACTTCCGGTATGACCAGACCGTTCTCGAACGGCACCATGTGCACCGCCTTGGTTGGGCAATGTTCCGAACAGGCTCCGCAATCGGTGTGGTCGCGGTAGACGATGCAGTGCGGTTTGCGGAAATGCGCCACGCCTATTTGCGTGATTCGTTTCTGCGGCAAAGGCAGTGGAGTCAACGCTCCGCTCGGGCAAATCTCCGTGCAGCGCGTGCAATTGTAATTGCAGAAGGCGTGCCGGTAATCCATGTGCGGCTTGAGCAAATGCCACGGGCCGTATTCGAGAAACGACGGTTGCAGAACGCCGGTCATGCACGCGCTGACGCAAAGTTGACACGCCGTGCAACGCTCCAGGAATGTCTCCACCTTTCCGGCCAGCGGCGGAGTGATACCCAGACGCTTGCGGCCATGATGACCGCCGTCCTTCTCCTTCTGGTGCGGATCGGCCATCGCAGGCAACACGCTCGCTCCGGCAATCAGCGCGCCGCTTGCCGCGGTCAAAAGAAACTGGCGGCGGCCCGGATCAAACGGCGGTTCGGAATTCGGGGATTTCCTCGCGTCCGAAGAAAACCACGCCGGTTCCAACCGCATCGCGCTGCGGCTGCAAACGGTCATGCAATTATAACAGGACACACACCGCGACGCATCGACCGCGCCCGATTTCAAATCGATGCACTGTGCCTTGCAACTCCTCACACAATCCGCGCATTTGCCGCAGGTGTCCGGGTCGATCCTCAGTCGCAGCAACGCCCGTTTCGACAGGAGACCGAGCAACGTTCCGACCGGACAGATCGTGTTGCAATAAAGCCGACCCCGCCAGATCGACATCGCGGCCAGCACAAGGAAAAACGCTCCCACCGTCGCCAGTACCGCCGCCGGTGCGGTCAGAATGTTGACGTGATAAATTCCGCTCCACTCCCATTTCTCCGCGAGCGAAGCCAGCAGATTGTTGCCGTAAAAAACAACGGGACGTAGCAGAACCGAAACGATCCGACCGAAGTGACTGTACGGATCGAGCCACGCCACCATCAAGCCCGCGCCGCCCAACGGCACGCTCAGCAGGGTCAGCGCCAACACCGAATAACGCCACTTCGTCCACGCGGGAGCGAAGCGCAGAAAGTGCGACCGTCCCCGGCGCAACACGTTTCCCATCCGCGCCAGGACGTCCTGCAAAATCCCCAGAGGACAAATGGCCGAGCAGTAAATCCGCCCTGCTGCGAGCGTGACCACTAGAATAACCGCCGTCGTCAACGCGACGCCGGTTCCAACGGCAAATGCGACCGTCGCGGGAACAAACTGGATCGAGGCGAGCACCTTGGACGTACCATGCGGAAGGACATGCCGGAAATTCAGAAACGCCAAAAGAGATACGCACAGAATGACCACCGCCACTACCACCCGTACCCATTTTAACCAGCGCAAGTTCATCGATAAAAAGGTGGCGAGCTCAACTCAATTGCAACCGGCGGATATTCATCCCGTCGAGATCCATCGAGCCAACGCCGAGTTTCGCCGCAATGGGAATATAGCGGATGTCGGAAGGTTTATGACCGAGCAGCTTTGCCGCCGCCGCATCCGCCGCAACGGCATCGGGCGAGACAATCAGACACTTCATCTCCACCACATCACCCGCGCCGGTGCCGCGCGGTCCGTTACGCATCATCGGATGATACGCATCGAGGACATTAAGCGCCGGTTTCCTGAAAAGCTGGAATTCCGCGATGCACTGGTGCAGGTCGTTGGAATGCCAATAGCGTCGATCCCAGACCACGCCCATCGCGTTCTTCATGCACGCGGTCATACCCGCGCCGGAATGGTGCTTGAGCACGGGCATATTGATATACACATCGCTGTCGAGAATGAGCGGATGCACCCGCGCCTCGCGCAATTTCGTAGCGCCGTTAATTTTAACCCCGCGATAGAGCGATTCGTCATTGGCCGCAACGAGCTTGGCACGCGTGCCCTTCACGGCTTCGTTCATGCCGCTGTTGTTGTAGGCGCTCTGCCAATTGTCGCACGTGTTGTCGAAAACGCTGATCTCTCCCGCTCCGGCCTGCTCGCACAATTGAATCATCCGGCGAACCAAATCGGGATGCGTGTTGGCTCCGAGATCCGGCACGACGTCCCAACCGATATTGGGCTTGATGACAACCGACTGGCCGCTCTTGACGAAAGCCTTGATTCCACCCAGCGCTTCAATTGCCGAGTCCAGCATTTGTCCGCGTGTGCCGTTACGCACCGCAACAAGTTGAGGTACGCCGCCCGTGGCAGCGCCCGCTGCAGGAGTAGCCGCCGGAACGTCCGCTGCAAATAATCCGCTCAAGTCAGCGAGAGAAAAAGCAGCACCAAAAGCAAAACCAGTTTTCAGGAAATCTCGACGATCCAGATTCATGGGAAAAATAGAGTGATTGGTTTTTAAAAAGAGACAGGGTTTACTGAAGAGTAGGGTATTAGTTTCTCTTGAATTGTAAAAGTTTCAACAACGGATCAACAGATATAAGCGGTCTCTTTTTAAGCAAAATCCGTTCTAATGCATCTTCCAACGCCCTTGCGTGATCCAAATGAATCTTTTTCCTCGTTCCACATATGCTTTCTAATGGACACATACGCCGCAGCGACCTACTATTCTCACTGATTCATGGCCAACAGGTTATTAACAACCTGCGCCCAATAACTTGTGAATTAACGAAAATAACTGACCAATAAAGCTCCCGATTACGCCAAGATGAAGTTTTGTTAACGGTTATTCGCAGGATGATGAAGGATTATTCATTTGCTAATTCGTTTTTATTGTAGGCACTTAGCTTTGAAACTTGAAGTTACTCACAGTTATAAGAAGATGAATTAAACAATTGTTTTTTAAAAAAATAACTATAACTATCCATTGAACCTATGAAATGCGTCCTTGGCAAAGAAGCGCTGTTGAATGGACTTCAACTCGTTCAAAACGTGGTAACCACCCGGACAACGTTGCCGATCTTGAGCAACGCTCTGCTCACGGCTAGCGATGGAAAACTCGTCATCTCCACCACGGATCTCGATACCGGCATTCGCGCCACCATTGACGCCGAAGTCACCAAACCCGGCTCGACCACCCTTCCGGCACGCCGTCTTTTCAGCATCATCCGCGAATTGCCCGCTGCCGAGCTCGTTCTCGATGTTGATGCCAAGCACAGCGCGACCATCACTTCAGGACCCTCGTTCTTTCGCATCATGGGCCTGCCTGAAGAGGACTTTCCCGCCTTCCCCAAGGCCGATGGCGCCAAGCTCTATAAACTGACTCAGGGAGCCTTCAAGGAGATGTTGCGCCGTACTGCTTACGCCATTTCCACCGATGAGAGCCGTTATGTCCTCAATGGCGTCCTGTTGAGCTTCAAGGATGGCAAGCTGACTGTTGTCGCCACCGATGGCCGCCGACTCGCACTGGTCGAGCAGGAACTCGAATACCCCAAGAGCAGCGAGTGTGAAGTCATCCTCCCGACGAAAGCCGTGCAGGAACTCCTCCGCATTCTCAAGAATGAGGAAGAACTCACCATCACTCTTTCCGACAATCAAATCGCTTTTGACATGGGAACGGTCTATCTCGTTTCCAAATTGATCGAAGGCAATTACCCCAACTACAAGCAAGTCGTACCGACCGAATCCAAGGAACGCATCATCCTCGACCGCGAGATTTTCCTCAACGCCGTTCACCGCGTCGCCTTGCTCTCCAGCGATAAGTCGAATTCGGTCAAGTTGATCTTCGGTAAGAACACCATCGATATCACCGCCAACACCCCCGAAGTCGGCGAAGCGAAGGAATCCCTCCCCATCGATTACAAGGGCAAGGAATTCACCATCGCTTTCAACCCGAACTTCCTCATGGATCCGTTGCGTAATATCGAAGGCGATACTTTCTTCTTCGATTTCATCGACGAACTCAGCCCCGGCGTCATCAAGTACAGCAAGCCGTTCCTGTACGTCATCATGCCGATGCGTACTGCCTGATCCGAAATTTGGGGGCTTTGCCCCCCACACCCACCAAAGGCAACGTGACGTTGCATCCAGTAATGCTGACGCCGGAAACGGCCATCCTCTACCGCTTCGCGTAGCGTGGGTGCGGGCGTTTGCCCCTGCGGGCAGGAGGTTTGGAGAACAGCGTCCTCCAAGATTCAGTGCTGAAATCGATCGATCATTTCCGCGGTGATGCGTCGTGGGCGCAACTTCACCGCATCAACGAGACACCAGGTTGTTTTACCTTGAGCGCAAGCGTGACCGTCCTTGTCTTCGATACGCACGCAACGAATCGCGCAAGGGCCGTGTAGCTCGTCGATCCACGTGCGGGCGACAATGCCGGTCGCATTGGGAGCGATGGGCCGCAAATAATCGATCTCGTGGCGCAACGCGATCCACGACCATTCCTCCCGAAACGACGCATCAAATAGCGAATTCCAATGACTGGTTCCCGCCTCCTGCAACCAACCGACATAGACCACATTATTGACGTGGCCGTTTTCGTCGATGTGTTCGGGGCGGATCACGAGCGGCAGGACAAAGACATTGCGATCCGTGCGAGGCACCATCGGAGCACGGGATGCCGTCAGATCGTTCATCAATTACCCTCGGCCTTCGGCAGAAAACGCGCCGCAATGGGATCGACGCCACCGCGCGGGCCGTTGATTCGCTTATAGGCGGAAGCTTTCGCATCCCAGGCGGTTTTTTCCGGGTAAGGATAGATCGGGAAATCCATTTCGGTTTTGCCTTCGATGACGCGTTTGCCCTGGATGGCATCCGGCGCGGTGCCCTTCTCGCGCCAATCGACGACGAGTTTAAACCAGTCGGGCAGATGATTGATTCCCGGCCCCGGCCCATGACTCATTCCGGGGATGATATAGAATTTATAGAACGATTGCACCGTGTCGAGCGAACCAAATCGGCTGATGACGCGTTCATAGTAATCAATGGAGGCGTGATATGGGACGCAGGAATCGGCGGAACCGAGCGCCATGATGATTTTTCCGCCGCGTTTTTCAAAAGCGCTCAAGTCGGGATTTTCCGCGTTGAGGTACGGCCCGAGTGTCGCGGTGTAGGTGTCGATGTCTTTGCCGAAATCGATTTCCTGAAGGTTCTTGTTCTTGCCGAAAACCCATTGAAAGAGATAGAGATTGCCGTGCGCGATGTCGAACGTGCTGCCGAACGGAATACCGTTGAAAATGCGTTCGCCCGTGATTGCGTGGCGCGGGCCGTCGAAGAGTTTGCGCAACGCATCGGCGTGCGCCGGGGTGAGAGTCGGGTCTTTCTTCAGGGCGAGCGCAATGACCGCTTCGATGTCCTTCGCGTCACAACGCGGATCGGAGACGATCTTGCCCGCGGTGTCCGGGATCTCGCGTGCGGCCATGTATTCGTTCCCGGCGGCGATGACATTTTTCTCCTGCTCGGGTGTGAAAGGACACTTGTGGAAAATCTGGGCGTTCCACAGGAAATAAGCGTGGAGCGGCGTGCGGCAATGGGCCGAGATACCGGAGAAAATCCCGTCGTAATCGTCCGGGTAGCGCTGCGCTTCCTGCATGCCCTGCTGTCCGCCGGTTGAACCGCCATAGAAATAGGAGTAACTCGGGTCTTTGCCGTAGAACGCGCGGATGACCTGTTTTGCGGAAGTGGTCATCAGATGTGTCGCGCGGAATCCGAAATCCTTCCACACTTCCGGATTGCCAATGCCGATGTCGGAATTCGGCGCGGTGCCCATGTCCGTTGTCGCGACGGCGTCACCGCGTGTGAGCGGGTGCACGAATTGTCCGGCATGGATCGAACCGGCCGAGCCGCCGTTGCCGAGGCCGATGAATCGACCGTTCCAATGCGCCGCGTCTGGCAGCCAGATTTCGACATTAATGTTGGAACCTTTCGCCGGTTTGAGAACGATCTTTACCACCGTGCGCGGCGGAACCTTCTGGAACATTTCGCTTTGCGACAACGTCAACGTCGGTTCGGCGTTTCGCTCGACTAGCGTGATCGTCCCATTGGGGATTTGTAGTTTCTGGAGAGCGGCGAGTGGGTCGGGATCGGTTGCGGCGTGGGTCATAGTCGAATCGCCGATTGTTAGGAAAATCGCTGACGTAAGAAAAGGAAATAAAGAGGCGGTTTTCAATCTCGGATATTCGGTACTTCGAGACATTGTTCAAAATTCTTTCGGGTTTCAGGTGTCATGGATTGGCGGATGCGGTCCAGTTCAGCTTGGCTCATGAAACGGGGCAGCGATTCGATCCATTTTTTGAGAAGGTCATCCTTATCCTCGCGCGTAGGGAAACGCAAGGGGTTCGAAGCAAGGTCGTTTACGGTGCGGATGATCTTTTCCTGAAGCTGCTGCGGGTCTGCTTTCTCCACATCGAAGGTTAAATGGGTGTGGAGTTTGGGGTGAGTTGTGAGCCTGAATTTGATCGTATGCTCACCGGGCGCGGGGAAGAGATTCCAGTCACTGAGTAAAAATTGGAAGGGAATTTCCTTACCGGGTTCCATCCAATAATCCCCAGAGGGGAGGTAACTGTTTACGAATTTAAAAGCGTAGGAGTGACTGGTTCCGTTTTCGATGAGAACGATGTGTTCAAAGAAATCAGTGCCGAATTTGAGCTCCTGCATTTTCGTCGAATTGTTTTTGATGACGCCATGGATCATCACCGGTTCACCGTAGATATATTTCTGCTTGTCGGTGCTCACCTGGAGTGAAAGCGGACTGGGGCCGCAATAAGTCACGAGCGTACTTGCCGTGAAAAGCACAGCAGCGAGCAGTCCCAAACCCCAGATGATACGACGAACCATCCTATTTTCCTCTTTTAGCGTTGTAAGAGTCTTTCATCGAGCGTTTGAAAACTTACTTCCTGATACTTTTTGCTGAGGGCTCAGCGTTATCCTGTTTCGGATAGGCTGTTTTTTCTCAGTCATAGGCTTGGGGTACTTCGAGACATTGTTCAAAATTCTTTCGGGTTTCAGGTGTCATGGACTGGCGGATACGATCCAGTTCGGCTTTGGAGAGAAATCGGGGAAGCGATTCGATCCATTTTTTGAGAAGGTCCGCTTTGCCATTGTAACCAATGGCGATGCGGTCAAAGGAGGAGAGGCCATTGACAGTTTGGATGATCTTTTCCTGGAGTTCTTTCGGGTCCGACTTTTCCACGTTAACCTGGAACGTCGCCGACAGGGTAGGAAGAGTGGAAATCTGGAGTGTAATTGTGTGTTCGCCTTTCGTTGGAAAAAGGTTCCAGTTGTTAAGCACTGTTTTCAGCGGAATTTCTTTATTGGGCAGAAGTACGAAGGACCCGCCAAAAATATAACCGCCTTGATCGGGAGCGCTATATCTATAGGTCGCTCCATTTTCGGTCAGAACGATATTTCCGCAGAAATTTCTGCCGAGATCCATTTGAAATTTCTGGGGCGAATTGTTCTTGATCGAAACGGTGATAATCACCGGCTCGCCGTAAATGTATTTCTGCTTGTCGGTGCTCACTTTGAGTGACAACGGATCGAGCGCATCGGGAGTCAATCCCGGATAATTTTCGCGCAAGTGTGCGTACAAGGGATAAGCCGGCCACGTGGCGACATCGGGTGTGAGTAGAGGAGTGACCAATAGGTTATCCGGCCAGATGTAACAGTGAAAATAGGCGGGTTTTTTGCCTTTTGCGGTCTGGATGACAATTGCCACGCCGTAGGGTTCCTTCACCTTGAATCCGGCGGGTTGAGGTTCGGATTGCCAAAGCGCGCGCATGAAACCTTCTATTTTATCCGGTTCGTTTATGATTACCGTCGGGGTGTCTTTTTGGTAATCAACCAGCGGACTGATCCCTCTTCTGTCCGTGATGAAGTAGCAACGGATGCTCTGAATTTTCCCGAGCATTTTCTCTCCCCGAGATTTGTTGGAGAGTTTCTCGGACAAGGCGGAATCGTATGGATGTTCGCTGCAACCGATTAATCCGATCAGCAGCAGACACAGGACAACCCAAAAGCCGGTGTTCAACCCAAGATGAATGTGAGGTCGCTCGATTATCCGTCTTTCCGCTTTCCCCATGACTGTGAGATTATGGCGAATCGCAAAGGGAGTCAACGGCGTCGCGGCTTGCGTGCGGATGGGCTGGCAGGCCGATCTTTCGACTACGCTGCGCTACGCTCAAGATGACGTCCAGAGGTAGGGTGATAGGCCTGTGGTGCACCCTCACCCCGACCCTCTCCCTGGAAAGGGCGAGGGTGGTCAGCGTGACGCGACTCTTTTGGCGATGACGAGTCGAATGCCTTGTTTGGCGGCTTCTTTTTGGACTTTGCGTGCGGTGCGGCGCAGGGCACGATCCACGAGTTTGTTAAAGGGATGCCGTGGCTTTAGTGAAGTTGCTTTGCGAGGTTGGATCATACGCTTTCCTCAAGAAGAATAGGTGCCGCATGGGAATTGTCGTAGATTGCCCAGGAGTTGGCAAGTTGTCTGTAATGTTCCGTAAAATTTCTCCACCCGGCTAGAAATCGACGCCTTATTGTAGCTTCGGGAATGGAATGTCCCCCTGATTTCACTCGTTGGCAGACACGGCGAATCGCAAAATTCGCATCGGGCAATTTCAGAAACACGATGTGAATGGAATACCCCATATTTTTCCATTGCTGTATCTTGCGTAGATAGATGGTGCCGCTGAGAGTCGATTCAAAGGCGAAATCTTTTTTCTCTTTTGCCAGAGTATCTATTTGTTCAATAAAGAGCCGACCGGCTTGAATCACGGCTGCTTCGGGTTGGAAGGGAGAAAGACCGGAAGCGATCAGGTCGGCATTAACAAAAATAGGGCAGTGTCCTTCTTTTGGAAGAAATTCTCTCGCAAAAGTTGTTTTCCCTGCGCCATTGGGGCCAGCAACGATGATGCAGCGGGGATGTTGGGTAGGCATAGAGGGTAAGAAGAAACCAAGAGATACCGTTTTATTTTATACGACGATCTCTTCAATATCCCATCTTAAATTTGATTCAGGACGCGGAATTTGCCGAGCTGGAAGCGGGTGCGGACGGCGTGGGTGATGAAGCGTTTTGCGGCGGCGACAGCCTTTGGTAGCGGCAGTCCTTTGGCCAGTGAAGCGGCCAGCGCAGCGGAGAGGGTACAACCGGTGCCGTGGGGGTTGGCGCCGGGAATCATGGCGGTTTGGTACACCGTCACTTTCGATCCGACGCAGAGGAGGTCGACCGCTTTCTTGGATTGGAGGTGGCCGCCCTTCACTAAAAACGCGACGCCGAAGCGGTCGCTGAGTTCGATCCCGGCGCGTTCGAGTTCTTCGAGGTTGCGGATCGGTTTGCCCCACAGGAGCGCGGCTTCGTCGCGGTTCGGGGTGACGACGGTTGCCTGGGGGAGGAATTTCTTGCGCAATACGGAAATGGCTGCGGGTTGGAGCAGGGGCGCGCCGCTGGAGGCGACCATGACGGGGTCGATAACGAGGGGGACGCGCGGGGCGAGGCTCTTGAGTTCGTCGCTGACGGCTTCGATGATGGGTCGGGAGAAGAGCATGCCGGTCTTGATCGCGGCCACGGGGTAGGCTTCAAAAATGAGGCGGATCTGGTCGACGACGTTGCGCGTGGGAATGGGAACAATGGTGGAGACACGACCGGGGTGTTCGGCCACGACGCTGGTGATGGCCGAGGTGCCGTAAGTCCTCAGGGTGGAGAAGGTTTTGAGGTCGGCCTGGATGCCCGCCCCGCCGCTGGAATCCGATCCGGCGATGGTCAGGGTGACGGGAATGGAGGAAAAAGGACGCGAAAATCGCGTAAGTTTGTGATTTTGCTTAATTTGGGCTTTTCGTTGGGAAGGTTTCATATTACGGTGAGCGGGCGTGTCCGAAAAACTGGTCGAATTACCAGGGCTATGGGTGAGTCTGGATCGGGTCGAGTATAACCCGAGCGTCCAAGTTACGCCCGATCGCCCTTACGGTTTTGTTTATTATATTACCATTCATAATGACAGCCAGCGTAGTGTGACGATCAAGGGCCGTAAGTGGGTTGTGACGAATGCAACCGGGGAAAAGATCGTGGTCGAGGGCGATGGCGTTGTGGGCGAGTTCCCCCGTCTGATCCCCGGCGATGAGTTTCGTTATAATAGTTATCATTTGATCAGTTCCGATAGCGTCGCCGAGGGAGCTTACATCGGTCAGGATGAGGAAGGCCAGCGCGTCTTTACTCGTATCCCCCCCTTTAAAATGGAAGTCCCTTCCGGTCAGTGATGGAGGACTCCGTCCTCCAAACCTCCTGCCTAGGGTATGATACCCTTGGAACCCCAACTTGCCGGACTACCACCGCCCGTTGTGGGCGGACGGTAGTCCGGCAAAGATGAGGTTTCCAAAGGAAATCATTTCCTTTGGCTGGGGTATGGGGGCAGCGCCCCCAAAGGGTTTGGGTGAGGAGTGGTGTTGTACTGTACAGAACGCGATTGGATCCAAGAGCGAAAACAAACACCAATCAACCTCACTCTCACCCAGAAAGAACTGATAGAAATGAAAACTCTCCCCACCCTCACCCTGATTTTGGCTGCCGGATTTATGGCTGCGAGCGCAAATGCCGCGACGTTGAGCAGCAAAGCGGCTGTGACCGAATCGACCCTGGCGCAACGCACCACGACGGTTGCTATGGCCAAGGCATTTGATCCGGCCCCGATCAATTCCAAGACCGCCGTCAGCACCGGCACATCGGAACAGGTCAAGGTCTCCCGCACGCAGAATTGTTCCAAGCCGATGGACATGGCTTCCAACACCTGCGAGATGCATTGCCGTTGAAGTGCACAATCGATAGATTCATTCATCGCTGTGGGCGCGGTTTGAAAAGAGCCTGCCCCGGCGAAAAACACGAGCTTCCCCATGAATCCCTCCACTCCTGATCCGCTGGATGAACTCCTCAAGGCTTCGCGCCGTGACGTGACGTTACCGCCGCGATTCCAGGCGGAAGTCTGGCAACGCATCGCCGACCGCGAGACGGCATCGCCCTGGGCCGCGCTGCGCGAAAAGCTTGAGGAATGGTCTCAATTATTGACCCGTCCGCGTTACGCCGGAGCGATGGTTGCGGCAGTGATGTTGTTGAGCGCCGGAGCCGCCACCGTGCAAGGGTTGACGTCGTCGTACACGAGCGGTTCGATGCAGGCGCGTTACGTCAGCATGATCGATCCGTATTCGAACCTCTCGCATTCGAACTGACCCGTCTCTTTCACTATGAAACGATTGCTCCTCCTGCTCGGTTTGGCCCTGTTGCTCGGTGCGGCAACGTATTACTTGTGCCGCCGTCCGTTCGTCGATCATGCCGCCGGGTGCGGGATGGCGATGGATCAACGGGTGGAAATGAAATGGCTGCGCGCGGAGTTCCATCTCGACGCGGCGCAGTACGCCCGCGTGGTGACGCTGCACGAAAAGTATCAGCCGGTGTGCGACAATCTTTGCATTCAGATCGCCGCGAAGAATGAGGAGATCTCGAAATTGATTCGGGCGAATCGGGTCGTCACTCCCGAATTGTCCCAGGCGCTTAACGAAGCCGCCGCGCTGAAGGTTTCCTGCCAGTCAAACATGTTGGAGCACATTTACGCCGTCAGCCGCGAGATGGCTACGGGCGACGGACAGCGTTATGTGGAAATGATGTTGCCGGTCATAACGGACACGCGCACCGTCACGCCGCCGCCGTCCGGATCGGCGCATTGTGAAAAATCTCATCACCCATGAACGACAACGGGCCGGACTCGGTGGCGATGGAGCGGTTGCAGCGCGGGGACGATCTCGCGCTCAATGAATTGATGAGCCGCTGGCAGCAGCCCCTCGTTAATTTCATTTTCCGCTACACCGCCAATGAATCCGAGGCGGTCGATCTGGCGCAGGAGACGTTCGTCCGCGTGTACGAGTATCGCCACCACTACAAGGCGGGCGGGAAATTCTCGACCTGGCTCTTCACGATCGCAGTCAATCTCTGCCGCAATCAGGCGCGGTGGAAATCGCGGCATCCGACTTCGGAACTCGACGAGACCATCCCCGACGCAATCGCTACGCCGCACGAACAGTCCGTCCGCTCAGAGCAGTTTCGTCGCGTGCGCGAGGCAGTTGCGGCCCTCCCGGAGGAATTGCGCGTGACGTTGACGTTGTTCGAATTCGAGGAGTTGTCTTATGCCGACATTGCCACGATTTTGAAGTGTTCCATTAAGGCCGTCGAAACACGAATCTATCGCGCGAAGAAAATCCTGCGCGAAACCCTCGCCGCCACGTGACGTTGAGTGGTGGCTCTGCCCCCACACCCCCGCCAAGGGGATGATCCCCTTGGAACCTCGCTAAAAGGGCGGATGGCAAGGCGCTCGCAACGAGCGCCGCCATCCGCCCTTTTTGAGGTTTCCAAAGGAAATCATTTCCTTTGGCAGGAGGTTTGGAGGACGGAGTCCGCCAAGCGGTCACTTGCAGGATGTGGTATACGGCGTAATATGGGTTTCTATTATGAAAGCCATTGGCTACCAACATTCCCTTCCGATTTCCGATCCGCAATCTCTCGTTGATTTTGATGCACCCAAGCCACAACCTGGGCCGCACGACCTTCTGGTCAAGGTCAACGCCGTCTCGGTCAATCCCGTCGATACCAAAATTCGTGTCCGCGTGACGCCACCGGAAGGGCAATACCAAATCCTCGGTTGGGATGCCGCCGGTGTGGTTGAAGGCGTGGGCAGCGAAGTGACGCACTTCAAGATTGGCGACGCGGTTTTCTACGCGGGATCGGTTGTCCGGCCCGGAACGAATTCCGAATGGCACATCGTCGACGAACGCATCGTGGGTCGCAAACCGACCAAACTGACCTTTGCCCAGGCGGCGGCGATTCCGCTCACGTCGATCACGGCGTGGGAACTGCTCTTCGACCGGTTGCATGTTTCGCACGGCCATCTTTCCGGCACAGGCCCGTTGCTCATCCTGGGCGGTGCGGGCGGGGTCGGTTCGATGTTGATCCAGCTTGCGTCGAAATTGACCGGGTTGACCGTGATCGCCACGGCGTCGCGGCCGGAATCGCGCCAATGGTGTCTCGATCTCGGTGCGCATCATGTCATCGATCACAGCCAGCCGCTCGGTGCTCAACTCGAAAAGATCGGCTTCAAATCGGTTCCGCTCATCGCGAGTCTGACCGGCACGCAACAGAATTTCCCCATGCTCGCCGAAGTGATCGCGCCGGAAGGCAAGATCGCGCTCATCGACGATCCGGAATCGGTCGATGTGAACCTGCTCAAGACCAAGAGCGTTTCGTTCCATTGGGAATGGATGTTCACCCGGTCGAAATTCCAGACGCCCGACATGATCGCGCAACATCGCCTGCTCAACGAGGTTTCCTCGCTGGTCGATCACGGCACGTTGCAGACGACGCTCGCCAAGCCGCTCGGCGCAATCAATGCCGCCAATCTGCGCGAAGCCCATCGCATCCTCGAAAACGGCCATTCCATCGGCAAGATCGTCCTCGAAGGCTTCGCCGCGTGATAATACGGTGATATGGGGGCAGCGCCCCCGATCTCATCGCGCGGATTTGGCGTGAGGCTGGTGGCAGAAACCGCCGCCGTGTTTTTCGGCGTAGCGTTGATGATATTCCTCGGCGCGATAGAACGGCCCGGCGAGTTCGATTTGCGTCACGACCGGATTTTTCCATTCACCGCTTTTATTGACCTTCGCGGTGACGGCGTGCGCGATCGTTTCCTGCTGCGGTGTGGTGAAGAAAATCGCGGAACGATAACTGTCGCCGACATCCGGCCCCTGGCGGTTGACCGTTGTCGGGTCGTGAATGTCGTAGAAATACTCGACCAGTTTTTCGAATGAAATCACTGTCGGATCGTAGAGCACTTTGACCGCCTCGGCGTGGCCGGTGGTGTGCGAACAGACATCCTCGTAGCGCGGATTCTGTGTCGTCCCGCCCGTGTAACCGACCGTTGTGTCGATTACGCCCTTGAGTTTGCGGAACGCTTCCTCGACGCCCCAGAAACAACCCGCGGCGAAGTAGACCGTTTGCGGTTGTTTCAACGCGGCGGGAGTTGTCTCGGTGAAAGTCAATGCGGCCGAGTTGATGCAATAACGCAGCCCGGTCGGTTTCGGTCCGTCGAGGAAGACGTGGCCGAGGTGCGTACCGCAACGGGCGCAATGAATTTCGTCGCGCATCATCCCATAGCTCGTGTCGGTCTCGTCTGAGATGTTTTCCTTCGCGACCGGCTGGAAGAAACTCGGCCAGCCCGTGCCGGAATCGAATTTCGCATCGGAGCGGAACAGCGGTAGCCCGCAACCCACGCACGCGTAGACACCGTCCTTGTGGTTGTCGTGGAAGATGCCGCAAAACGCGCGTTCGGTTCCTTGCGCGCGCGCCACGGCGAATTGCTCCGGGGTGAGTTGCGCTTTCCATTGCGCATCGGTTTTGACGACCGACGGCACAGCGGCGGGCGCGGTGAGGGAACCGTCTTCGTTGAGGAAACGGACGGTCACGGGGGTGGTTTTCATGGGCGACTCCAGATGGGTGGTTTCGTCAGGCTTTGATTCCGGCGGGCGGAAAGCCCACACGATCAAAAAGGGCAACAGCAGAATCAGTAAAGCGCCGTAGAGTTTCGATCTCATGGATCAGAGAGAACAACGGGATATGCGAAGCAGAAGATAAGGTTTTCTATTGAAAGGATTTGTTGGCTGAATATACATGAAGTTTGCATTCAGCGCGAGTAAACAATACAAAATTAATCCGATTTACCTTGAGAAATACTGCAATACGCTCAACAAGAACATATTATACTGAATCCAAATCAATTTACCAGCGAGCCAGTACGACTTCATTTTTCAAACCCTTTGGCTGAGTGAATATGCCGATACGCAGATCTTCTTGAAGGAAAATAGGTTGTGCGGATTTGTCGCCTTCTTTCCAGACGAAACGACGGGTTTTTTTGACCTTCAAATTCGGAGTGAGCTGGAGCACCATCTGATCGGGAGTGAGGAAGAGGAGATCGCGGTTGTTGTCGGCATCGGCGAGATAGGCGGCAACGATTTCGCCCTGGTAACGGCCCTTCTTGTCGAAGAACCAGGTTCGGTGTTGCGCGCCTTCGGTGCTGGTTGTCCAACCGTCGCTCTCGATGTAGGTCTGCATCGAGTCGGGCCAGAAACCGAACGTGCCATCGCTGGGAAGTTGAACGCTGCGGTTCGGCAGGCCGTAACTCGGGAAGGAACTGTCGACACCATGGAAGGTCGCGGCCCGGTGGAGTTCAAAGTCGAACTCGTCGTTCGGCACCGACAGGAAGCAATAGTACCCGCGCGATCCGAGGGCGCGCGGATAGGCGAGCTTCCAGGGATTCACGTCGCGCTTGATGTGCGCCGGGTTCGAGCCGTCGATCCATGCGTAACCGCGACCGCCTTCCGACCCGACGCTGACGATCCAGCCTTCCCCGTCCCGGTCACTCCGCGCCCAACCGATGAGGGATTGGGTTTCGTCGTCCTTTCCGGGCGGGAAAATCTGTGCGCCTTTGATTTCCCAAAGCCACTTCCCGTCCGCCGAATAGCCGGTCACGGTCTTGTCCATTTCCCAAATATCGGTGGTGATCCAACGTCCATCCGGCAGGAACGCGCCGAACCATTCCCGCCCCGTCCCATCCCGGCGCGGGACGACGACATGGTTCTTGATCCGCCCTTCCGCATCGAGTAACCAACCTTCCTTCGTGGTCCAGACTTCAATCCGATCCTCGGTGATCCGCCGAATGACCGGCGAGGCCGGGTAGTTGCCAGCCTGATAGTTGACCCCGGCCAAACGGGTGATTGCCTGGAGCCGGACTTCTCCCGGTTTCGGGAAAGCGGTCAGGAGCCGTTGCGGTTCTCCGTCCCGCGCGATGTCCTCCACATACTCCGGCTTGTCGCCATAATAGGAGGCGCGGATGACCTGGTCTGCCAGTTCGTTCCGATGAACCAGGTCTTTCTCCTTCTTCCATTGGCCATGGAGTTCGGTCGCTTTGGCGGCTGGGTCAGTCTCCTGCCCGTTGGCGTGGATGACGATCACCCACGGCAGGAAAACAAATACGGTGAGGAAGAGGAGGGGAACGATGCGAAGCGGTTTCATGGTCTTGCTTACTCATCGCATTCCCCTCGACACTTCTTTCACAGTTGGAGGACGCTGTCCTCCAAACCTCCTGCCAA
>DBTH01000084.1:28545-37389 GCA_002306945.1 Methylacidiphilaceae bacterium UBA1321
AAAAGGGCGGATGGCGGCGCTCGCTGCGAGCGCCTTGCCATCCGCCCTTTTAGCGAGGTTCCAAGGGGATCATCCCCTTGGTGGGGGTTTGGGGGCGAAGCCCCCTCTCCATTAGTGAGAGTGTTTCTTCGTATAGATACGAAGCATGGCGATATCGCTGGGGCTGATCCCGGAGATACGGGCGGCCTGGCCGAAAGTTTGGGGCATGACCTTCTTCAACTTCAACCGCGCCTCGGTCTTGAGACCTTGCACCTGATCGTAGTCGAGCCAGGCGGGGATCGGCTGATTCTCCGACACGCGACTCTTCTCGATATGCGCCTTCTCGCGTTCGATGTAACCGGAATACTTGATTTCGGTCTCGACCTGCAGGGCGGCATCGGGAGGAGCGGACTGGAACGGGGTGGGAAGATCCTTCCAGGAGATCTCGGGTCGCTTGAGATATTGCGCCCAAGTCTGGCTCGAATCCGGGGCATGAACCGACCGGAGTTCGGCCATCAACTGCTCCATGGCTCCTTTTTTAGCGCGAACCCGGCGGAGGCGTTCATCGTTGGCGAGACCGACCTCGCGACCGAGTTCGGTTAACCGGAGATCGGCGTTGTCCTGCCGGAGCAGCAGGCGATACTCAGCCCGCGACGTGAACATCCGGTAAGGCTCCTGCGTTCCCTTCGTCACCAAATCATCGATCAACACGCCGATGTACGCTTCGTGCCGACCGAGAACGACCGGCGGCTGACCCTGAACCTTGCGCGTGGCATTGATCCCGGCAATGAGACCCTGACCGGCGGCCTCCTCGTAACCGGAAGTGCCATTGATCTGACCGGCGAAAAACAGACCGCCGACCCGCTTCGTTTCCAGGGACGGTTGAAGCTGGGTAGGGGGAGCGAAATCGTATTCGACCGCATAGGCGGGGCGCATGATCTCGGCGTTTTGGAGGCCGGGGATCGAATGAATGATCGCGACCTGAACCTCGTAGGGCAGACTGCTCGAACAACCGTTCACGTAATATTCGTCCGTGTGACGGCCTTCGGGTTCGAGGAAGAGTTGATGGCGCTCCTTGTCGGCGAAACGAACGACCTTGTCCTCGATCGACGGACAATAGCGTGGCCCGATGCCGTGAATGATCCCGCGATAAAGTGGAGATTTATCCAAATTTGCCCTAATAATTTCGTGGGTCTGGGCCGAAGTATACGTAATCCAACACGGCAACTGTTCCACGTGGAACATGCCGTCTTGCCATTTATTCAGCGTAAAAAAGTCGTCTTTATGAGGAGTGAGCGTATCAACGAGGTAGCTAAAGGTCGGCGCCGGTTCGTCGCCCGTCTGGATCGTACATTGAGTGAAATCGATGCTCTTTTTGAGCAGGCGCGGCGGGGTCCCCGTTTTGAGCCGTTGCAGCTCAAAGCCGAGATTCTTCAGCGAAGCGGACAACCCGCTAGCTTGGTCGCCCATGCGACCCCCCGGCGAGCTGTTCAAGCCCACGTGTAGCAGACCTTGCAGGAACGTCCCGGTCGTCACGACGACGGTGCGCGCCTGATAGGTCACGCCGAAGTGGGTCTTCACACCGGTGACGTGGTCGCCTTCGACCAAAATCTCGTCGATGCTCGCCTGTTTCAATTCCAGGTGCGGCTGGCGTTCCAACGTCGCCTTCATGCGGAATTGATACGCCTTCTTGTCGCATTGAGCGCGTGGAGCGCGTGTGCTCGGCCCTTTGCTCGCGTTGAGCATGCGGAATTGAATCCCGGTGGCGTCGGTGTTGATCCCCATCTCGCCGCCGAGGGCATCGATCTCGCGAACGAGGTGTCCCTTCGCCAATCCCCCAATCGCCGGGTTGCACGACATCTGTCCGACCGTGTCGGCGTTCATCGTCAGCAACAACGTCTCCGCCCCTATGCGTGCTGCCGCCAACGCCGCCTCGATCCCGGCATGACCGGCACCGATGACGAGAACGTCATACATTTTGGGGTAGATATACATATTTCCAATAAGGCAAGTCGTTAGCCTGCCAGGCCAATGCTATCTTAAAGTCTCGACAGCGAATGTCCCCTCTATGAAGAGGGGTGCCGCGTCAGCGGCGGGGTGTGTCAATCTACTCATAAGGTCTCGCAATGCCCACGCCTGACATGGACTACGAATCCTGCCTTGGTATGCTTTTAATGCTTAATTTTTAAATGCAACTAGTTATATATAAATAAGTTATACAAAATTTAACTTGCCGTCTGTGATCTTGCGATAGTAACAACTCGGGCGCGTATGACCCTGGACGTCCTTCGTGTGGCAACAACCGCCCTTGCGCGGGCGAACGAGATAGAGCAGGCTGTTCTGCTCGCAATTCACGCGCACCTCGACCAGGTCGAGAATATCGCCGGAGGTCGCGCCCTTGACCCAAAGTTCATTGCGCGACGTGCTCCAGAAACTGGCGATCTTCGTTTCGAGGGTTTTCTGCAACGCGACTGCGTTGGCGTAAGCCAGAACGAGAACTTCGTGCGTGTCGGCATGCTGGACGATGACCGGGAGAACGGGGATTTGAGTGGCGGCGATCTTCTGGAGTTTCAGAAAATCGAGGGACAAGGCGGAGCCTTCTTCGAGTTCGTGATGATTCATGATCGTAGTTATGTCACTGCGCGTCATCGCGCAGAGGCCGGGTACTATAGCCTAATCCGCCCGCGCTGACTAGTGGAGATGAGAATGGCGAGAGTGGAGAAAAGGGATACGCCTCTTTTGACCCCTTGCTGAGGAATTGAAGCACTGACTGGTTCGGAGAGTCGTCTTTATTTGAGAAGGGAATCAACGGCATTTCGGGAACAGTTCAATAATTCATCGCAGAAATACCTGTCATTTTTTTCTGAGGCTAATGCTGTCTGTGTGGCGACTGTCCAATTTTTGAATCGACCTGCCATTCCCAAGGGGTAATTTGGACGCCTCATGTCAAGGAGTTACGAAGACCTTTCCAAAGAAGAACTCATCAAGCTATTGCAGACACGGGAGCGGCGTGATGCCACCCGGTTTGGTCTGGTGTGGGAAGCGAATGAAATCGAACGGGACAAGGCTCTTAATTCCGATTTCGTGGCCTTGGACTTGGATGCCAGCCTGTCTTGCGGCAAGGAGTCTTGGCGCAACCTCATCATTGAAGGCGATAATTTTGACGCCCTCCGCTATCTCCGCATGTGCTTTGCCGGGCGCGTGAAGTGCATTTACATCGATCCTCCCTACAACACGGGCAACAAAGATTTCGTCTACAATGACCATTTCGTAGACAAGGAAGACCTCTGGCGTCACTCCAAATGGTGCGAGTTCATGTACCAACGCCTTTCAATCGCCAAGGATTTGTTGCGAGAAGATGGTTCCATCTTTGTCTCGATTGATGACAACGAACTTTTCTCCTTAGGTCTACTGATGAATAAGGTCTTTGGAGAAGGGAATTTCGTGGCAAATATTCTCTGGCAAAAGCGTTACTCGACTCCGAATGATCACAAGACGATAGCTCCATTACATGATTATATCCTTGTTTATCAGGCACATGGAGCATGGCAGCGTAACGCCCTTCCTAGGGGAGAGGAAAAAGATAAGCAATATCGCCTAAGGGATGAAAAAGGAATTTTTCGCGCCGACAACTATACATGCAATAAAAGCGCAGAAGAAAGGCCTACACTTTATTATCCAATAACGCAGCCGAACACGGGCGAAGAGATTTGGCCGAAAAAAACGGCTGTTTGGAGGTATTCTCCCGAAAGACATCAACAAAATGTCGAGCAAGACATGGTTTACTGGGGGAAAGATGGTCTTGGAAAAGTTCCTGCATTCAAAAGGTATAAACACCTTCTCCGCAATGCTGATGGTGTCGTCCCTTCAACGTGGTGGCCTCACCAGGAAGTGGGGCATAATGATGAGGCCAAAAAAGAGTTGATGTCGATTTTATGGGAGCAGGATCGTTCCTTCTCCACTCCAAAGCCAACTCGCCTTATTGATCGTATATTGCAAATAGGCTCCAACGATGGGGATATTATTTTGGACTTTTTCGCCGGAAGCGGAACTACGGCACATTCCGTATTGAAGATGAATCAGGCAGACGAGGGAAATCGTCGTTTCATTCTCGTATCGAGCACCGAAGCAACTGACGATGCTCCCGATAAGAACATCTGCCGCGATGTGTGCGCCGAGCGCGTTCGACGTGTCAGCATTGGCTACAAAAATGCCAAGGGGGAAGAGGTGGAAGGTCTTGGCGGGGATTTTGCGTATCTTCGCTGCCGAAAAATCCCCGCTTCAAAGTTACTTGAGATTGAACACTCGCAGGTGTGGACGGCCTTGCAGTTGCTGCATCGCTCTACATTGACAGAGTACAAAAACTCTTCATTTCTTGTTGCCGACGATAAGGACGAGGATGACGCGCTGATCTACGTCCCCCGGTTCAATCCGAAGTTGGTTCCGAAATTACGGGAAGCGGTGAAAGGGTATGCCTCAGTAGTGATCTACTCATGGCAGCCGGGGTTGCTGCGCCAGCATATTCGCGCTCATCATGTGCAGCACGAGGCGATTCCTGAGAGCCTTGCCCGTCGTTTTGGCATGAAGGCATAACCGTTATGAGCATTAAAACACTCAAGGAATTTCAGGAAAGAGCCATTGAAAGTGGCGTTTCCCTTTTCGCGCATGCGAAGAAGCAGTTGGACGTGGCTCCCAAGGATGCTGCCAGCCGCGCCCACGCGGTCAACCATAACGGCTATCTACTCATTGAAGCCCCTACTGGTTCAGGTAAGACGCTCATGGCCGGGCATATCGTGGAGAAATTTTCCAACCAAGAGAATGTCGTGTGGTTCTGGTTTGCCCCCTTCAAGGGAGTGGTAGGACAGACGGCGGGTTTCTTGCGTGAACAATTCCAAGGATTGCGTTTGCGGGAAATGCAGGAAGACCGCGCCGTGCAAAATAGTCGTAGCGGCGATGTCTTTGTGACCACATGGCAGACCGTGGCTACCCGCGTTAAGGATAGTCGCAACGTCCGCAAGGAAGGCGAAAAAAATCCGAGTGTGGATGAACTGATTGCGGGATTGCGCGATATGGGATTCCGCATCGGCGTTGTGGTGGATGAAGCTCACCACAGTTTTCACGGGGACACCCAAGCGGCACAATTTTTCCATAGCATTCTTTCTCCAGAATATACCGTCCTCATCACGGCTACGCCTGACGATGGTGACATTGCTGATTTCAAGGAGCGTCTTGGCATTACCGAATTGCATCGCATCCGGGTCAGCCGCGCCGATGCTGTAGGAGCGGGGCTGGTCAAGTCTGGTGTGAAGTGCGCTGCCTACATGGTGGACGCTGGACAGGAAAAGCTTGTCGATCTGCAGGCGACTGCCTTGCGCGATGGCGTTGCGCTGCACCGTAAAATCAAAGAGACATTGAAGGCTGAAGGGATTTCGCTCACCCCTCTATTACTGGTGCAGGTGGATTCCAAGGATAAAAGCGTTCAACGCGCTAAGGAAAAGCTCATGGGCTTTGGTTTCACTGAGAAACAGATAGCCATACATACAGCCGATGAACCCGATGCGGGATTGTTGGCCATTGCCAATGATGAGGAGCGGGAAGTCCTGATTTTCAAAATGGCCGTTGCCCTGGGTTTCGATGCCCCCCGCGCCTTTGCCCTCGTGTCGATGCGAGCCACGCAAGATACAGACTTTGGTGTGCAGTTGGTGGGACGCATCTTGCGCGTTCATCGCCGTCTGCAAGGCCGCGCCGTGCAAAATAAGCTGCCCGATCTTCTACGCTATGGCTTTGTCTTTCTGGCCGATCCTGAAGCCCAAGATGGCCTGGATAAAGCCGGGCAGAAGATGAATCAGATTCAGACCGAATACGCCAAGATCAGCCCCACAACGACTATTGTGACGGTAGGCGGCGAAACGATGGTGCAGGTGATGGAGCAGGGCGGACAGACATCCCTCTATCAGACACCCGCGCCAGAACTGGAGTTTCGACTCGATGGTGGCAGTGTTATTGAGACTAGCTCTACAACAGCACCACCCCCTCTACCTACGCTTCCAACTGGATTCCTTGGCCGCTTGGGATTCACAGATGAACCAACAGGAGGGACGGGTTCCCATACTTCTGGTACTTCATCGGGAGTTTTAGTGGGGACGTCCCGCTATCATCTCAAGGCGGGAGTGCCGCGCCGATTCAAAACAGAGTTGCAATGTCCCGATCCCGAAGTCACAGAGCAAGATTGCGCCAAACGCTTCACCGTTTCAGCAGGAGAGCTTTTAGACGCCGTGATAGCGCGGGTTAATGTGACGAGGAAAACCTTGGAAGTATTTACCCAACAGTTGGAGATTGAATTTATCAGCGTCAAACTCGATGCAGACGAAGCCGCACGCGCTGCTTATCGAGCCTTGCGTCAGTCAGACATGTTTGATCCCAGGATGCTGAAGAGGGCGCTGCTAGATAAACTTCAGGGCGTATTGCGAGATAGGGCGATGGAAGAAGCCAATGATCCTGAAGCGGTAGAACGTCTGCTTAACATCCTGTTGGCTACTCATCCTGACATTTTATTTGAAGCGCAAAAGAAGGCGCTGAACGCTACTGCGGAAATTGAAGAAGCGGAGGAGTTGCCAGACGAAGTTGTCGCAGACTCCCCCTTACCGACTTCATCCAAGAATATTTACGGCATCATGCCCCCGGATTTGAATACATGGGAGCATCCATTTGCGCAATTACTGGACATTGATCAACACGGAGTCGTCCAATGGTGGCATCGCAATCCCGTTCGCAAGCCTTGGTCGGTTGGAGTTGTCCTGTCGAACGGCAGCGCCTTTTATCCTGATTTTATTATTGGTGTGCGAGACAGGAAGACAGAGGATAACGCCATTCTGGTAGAAACGAAGTATGACTACAGGAACGAGAGCCAACTTCCCAAGACGCATTCAGAGCATAAGATTTACGGCAAGGTTTTGATTCTTACCCAAGATGGGCAAGCAAGATGGATTACCGTGCTCTATGACGAGAAACAGGATACCGCTTCACCAGACCGTTTATTCTCCACTTTGATTTTGCAAAATTATTAGAGATAACGGGAGAGCTCCTTTATTTTATTATCCATTCCCTGCAAAAGGAGAGGGTTCTTTTCCTTATCCCTTTTCAGGACTTGAGGCAGCACTTTTTGTATTTTTTGCCGCTTCCACATGGGCAGGGATCGTTGCGTCCGATCTTGGGCTGTGCAGTAATGGTGTTGCTCGAAAGCCGAGGGGCGTTTTGGGATTTGGAAAAGAACCTGGCAGGATCAGCGCTCATTTTCCGAAAACGATCCATTCGTGCGCGCCACTTTTCCATCATTGGATCGTCGATGCCCTGGATGGCAAACTGGTAATAAAGAATCTCGGCAATGGAAAAGCGCTCGGGATCGTCCAGATCTTCTTCGTAAACAGCCCTCGCTGTCCGCTGGGAGGTAGGCGTTCCTAACAATGCCAAGGCCGTAGCGAGATTAACTCGCAGACCATCGTCGTCCTCGTTTTCCATAAGCCTCGTAAGGGTCGGCTCGATTTCCGGTATACTTGGGCTCTCGAAAACGCTGGTCAAATAAAGCCGCGCATGCCATTCCAAAGAAGGATAAAGGGTTGCGCAAAGCTCCAGGGTGGCTGATGTTCTCATTTGCCGGATCGACTTTTCGATCGATTCATTCCACCAATCCCAATCGTTGTCGAAATGCGCGATGAGGCGGGGAATCGTGGATTGGAGATTGAGCATTCCTGCCAATTCGATGGCGATGCCGGAAAACCAGTCGCGAGGCGAGGACTCTACGCCGAAATCGAAACTGAGCCATTCTTGGGTGAGGCGTTGCAATTCTGTACGGATGCTGTCGTCTTCCACCAATCGTCGACAAAGCAATCTCGCCTCCTCAATCAACGCGTGGGGGAACTCTTCTTCGTCCTCGCAGCGGTTCAGAACGTCGTGGAGTCGCAAAAGACATTCCTGAGCCGGAATATCATGATACTCAAGACGCCGTCGCGCTGGGGTTATCAGCCCGGGGAAGTACTGGAATTTACCCGCCGCAGCGTCTTCGATCTCGGCAATCCGCTGCCGGAGCAGCTCTATTGGGGCTCGCTCGCACACCCAGCTCAGGAAATGAAAGGCAGCGCTGGTATCTCCCAGAGTGGGCACCTTCTCAAGCGCCCAGGCTACACCAGCCCCATCGATAGCCAAATCGGTGAGCATGTGCGGGTACTCAAATGCCTCCGATACCCCGAGTCTGTCAATGGCTGCGATGGCCGCAGTCGTGACATCAAGTCCGGGGTCTCTGTCATCGCTGAACATTTGTAGAACTTTGCTACGGACATGCAAATCGGGATGTTCAAGAGCTTGGATATATTGCAGCCGGGAGATCATTCGCAGAATGCTAGGCGAAGTCAGTCCCTCAGGTAAAGCAACAGATGAAACGCCCGATAAATCCCGAGCGCCCGCTTCCGAATAAATCCAACAGATAATCCTCAAGCTCTACTGGAGGACTCCCGAAGTTTGACAAATCCGGGAGCGGTTGAAATAGATGATGAGCAGTTGAACCGATCCTTCGACGCCGCTGTGCCCTGCTCAGGATGACTGGATGGGGTGGCAATCTTCAAGGGTATCGAGGAGTTCTTGAGAGAGGTCGCGCTTATCTGGAACATTACCTTTACTCCAGGTCATCCTGAGCTTGTCGAGCAACGTGACGTTGCATCCAGCTACGCTGACGCGAGAACCGAAATTTACTGAGTCAAGCGTCACGCTGATCCTGAGCTTGCCGAAGGATCGGTGTGAAAGCTCCAGGATTGCTCGCGTTTAATCGACTTCCGAAAAGCGGCTTCGAGCCGCTCTGCCTCTGCCAAGCCT
>DBTH01000084.1:37563-45371 GCA_002306945.1 Methylacidiphilaceae bacterium UBA1321
GTCGAAGGATCGGTGTGAAAGCTTCCCGGATTGTTCGCGTTCAATCGACTTGCGAAAAGAGGCTTCGAGCCGATCTGCTTCTGCCAAGCCTTCGGCTTTGCCGCAGGTTTTTGACTACCCGATACGCTTTAAAAATTTACCGAGGAAATGATATTGGCTTTTGACTGTTAGCGTGAGTATTGCCTATGCTGACGACAAAGTTCCGTCAGTTCACATCAGGGGTTCATGACAATATCGGAAACATCCGCAAAGGAAAAGCTCACGGCCGCGCTGGGCTCAGTCGTATCCGGCGTCATACTTACCGCGACTAAAATCGTTGTCGGACTGATGACGGGAAGTCTCGGTATCATTGCCGAAGCCGCCCATTCCTCGCTGGATTTGATCGCGGCGGTTATCACCTACTTCGCGGTCTATTTCTCAAATAAACCAGCCGACAAGGAACATCTGTACGGACACGGGAAAATCGAAAACTTTTCGGCGTTGATCGAAACCCTTTTACTGCTGGGCACGTGCGGATGGATTGCGCACGAAGCGATAGAACGGTTGTTTTTCCGGGATGTCAAAGTGGAAGCGTCGGGCTGGGCGTTTGCGGTTGTGATTTTGTCGATAGCGATTGATGTCTACCGCTCCCGGAAATTAATGGAGGCGGCCATCAAACACAAAAGCCAGGCATTGGAAGCCGATGCCTTGCACTTCAGCACCGATATCTGGAGTTCCGTAGTGGTTCTGTTTGGCCTGTTCTGCGTGAAGATCGCCGAATGGTTTCCGACTTACGTTTTTCTGCACATGGCAGATGCGGTCGCGGCCTTGCTCGTGGCCGTGATCGTCATAGGGGTGAGTTATAAATTGGGCGTCAAAACGATTAAGGCCCTTATCGATGCCACGCCGGAGGGGATCATCGATTCAGTCAAAAAAAGCGCGGAAAGTGTGCCTGGAGTCACCGCTTGTAACAGGATTCGAGCCCGCTATTCCGGTCCCAATCTGTTTATAGATGTGCATGTTCACATGGATGGCAACCAGACCCTCTACGAAGCCCACCTTCTCATGGACAAAGTCGAAGAGCGCATCAACGAAGTCTTCCCCGGCGCCGACGTTACAGTCCATGCAGAACCAGCTTAATTCTAATTCGCTTTCAAGATGATACTAACTCGCTTGTTCTTTTCCGGGCTCACTGCGTTGTTCCTCACTCACAGATCACTGCGGATATGCTCGTTCATCACGCCTTGTCAGCCCGAAAAATATCTATGCGCATTAGCGTCATCTTGAAAGCGAATTAGAATAAGAGGAGCTGAGTTCGTCAATTAAAGGGGAGTCCCCTAAAGATGCCTGTTACTTTTACTACACCATAGATGAAGAACGACTCCTTTAAATGGCCGCTGCATGCCACTCCGCACGTAGAGCTCGCTATCCGGGTTCCTTTTTCTCCGCAAAATCTCTCGCGCCAATACCTACACCCCACCTTTGCCCTGCATCAACACGGCTATCACGCGCGGCTTTGGATCGGGAAGAAAAGTTATCTTATCCATCCGGGTGATGTCACCTTTAGTCCGCCGAACACAATCTCGCGTTACGAACTCAAGGAAACAGGTTACCACTGGTGCATCCATTTTTGTCCCGTCATCTTATTAAAAGCCACCCCCACATTCACACTCCCATACCATATTCCCATGGAGGGTGAAGAATGGGGAGTCACCGAGCGAATGCAGTCGATTGCCAGAATCCTCGGGCAGCGTCAGCGCAAACAACAAGCACCTCTTCGCTCCTGCGCTGTCAGTACGGCACTCCAAGAGCTCCTTCTTCGTCTGGCCATTTACGTATCCAATAAACAACACATGCCTCATCGCTATGCGCGTCGCTCCAATATACTTCTCGACGGGACAAAAAAAATCCTGGATGACCGCTTCACCCAACGCATCGAAGTGGCAGACCTCGCAAAATCGAGTCAACTCAGCCGCAACTATTTCTCCAACCGGTTTCACGAACGCTTCGGAATGACCGTCGACACCTATCTCCTCCGTCGTCGCATAGAAATGGCCAGGCACTTGCTCGTAACCACCTCTCTATCCATCAAGGAAATAGCCTTTGAATGCGGCATACCTGATCCCCATTATTTCAACAAACAGTTTAGGCGTATCACTGGAACAAGCCCCTGTAACTATCGCCTCGAAAACTCCTGATATTGGTGTTTTTCTACCAATAATCGGATAATTCTCCATCCTCCGACACTGGTATTATGGCGGCGTCACGCCAGTGTTGTCATATCCCTCACACGATATCATATGACCTCTAAAACACCCCGCCAACGCTTTATTACAGCCTTGGAACGGAAACCCCTGACAGGGCGAGTACCGCACTTTGAATTGGTCTTTTTTCTGACCATGGAAGCGTTTGGCAAAGTTCATCCCAGCCACCGAAACTACAGTCAATGGTTTCAAATGAAGCCCAATGAGCGAGAACTTCATCTGCGCGACATGGCCAGCCTCTATATTGCCACGGCGGAACGTTTTGAGCATAGCGCCATCTTTTTACACCCTAATCCCTATGACGCTAATGAAACCTTGCGCCTGATCGAAATTGTCCGTGAATTATCGGGCGACCGCTATTTTCTCATGCTTCACGGCGACGCCACTTATTCCATTCCGGACGGCAACGGCGTCGAGGAGTTTTCCTACCGGATGGAAGACGAACCGGAAAAAGTGAAAGCGGAGGCCGCTGCGCAGGTGGACGGCGCACTCAAGCGGGCCGAACTCTTTCAAAAGCATGGGGGTCTGGATGGATTCGCCCTCTGTGCCGACTATTGTTTTAATAAAGGACCTTTTCTAAGCCCGACACAATTTGGTGAATTCATCGCTCCCTACCTTGCACGGCTTACTCGTGGCTACCGAGACCTTGGATTTTATGTCATCAAGCATACCGACGGAAACATCATGCCCATTATCGATCAACTGGTTCAAACCGAACCCCACGCCCTCCATTCACTTGATCCTCAAGGTCATGTCGACATCGCTGAAGTGAAACGTCTCTACGGTGATCGCGTCTGCCTCATTGGCAACGTTCAGTGCGGCCTGATGGATACAGGCACTCCGGAACAAATTCAGGAATCGGCTCGCTATGCCTTGCGTCACGGAATGCCGGGTGGCGGCTATATCTTTTCCACCAGCAATTGTATCTATACCGGAATGCCCCTCTCCAAATACGAAGTCATTCTCGATGTCTGGCGCAAGGAAGGAAACTATCCCGACGACTGAGTTCCCCCTGTAAAAGGTGATAGGCAGGAATGGCGTTAAGATAAGGGCATTTTAGGGCATTGGGAGACTAAAACCCACACACCCCGTCGCTCACGCGCCACCCCTCTTGATAGAGGGGAATATTACAAAGTGCGACTCACAGTTGCCGAAATTCCCCTCTATCAAGAGGGGTGGCGCGTGAGCGACGGGGTGTGTGTCTGTTGCTTTTCTCAGGCAAAACATTCCATTTCGAGTTCGATAGCACTTGCTTATCTTAACGCCATTCGGGCCAGGCATCTTTTATTCTTTTACTTTTCTGATAACCAGCACTTCAATGACACCGAAGAAGTAGCGTTTGGAGGTGACCAGCGTGAATCCTTTATCACGGAAGAGGGCTCTCAGTTTCCCTCTGTCTGGAAAGTGGCGAAGGCTTTCGGCGATGTAGGCATAGATTTCGTGATTGCGGTGGAGAAGGATTCCCCAGAGGCTGCCCCAGATTTTCAAGATCCAGTATTCTACGTTCTGAGCAAATCGGTTGGCTGGTTTTGAAAAATCCAGAAAGGCGGCGACTCCTCCCGGTTTCAGCACCTTGTGGATTTCGTCCACCGTCGTTGCCAGATCAGGCGCGTTCCTCAGCGCATAGCCGCCGGTGACGATATCCGCCGATTCAGGAGGGAAACTCAGGCAGCCCATATCCTGTTTGACAAATTGAACGTTGGGATGGAAATCGCGCGCGTGCGCACGAGCGATGGCAAGCATGGGTTCGGTGACATCCAACCCCACGATGTTGCCTTCCGTGTACTTCCGAGCCAGCAGCAAGGTGATGTCACCGGTACCGCAGGCGAGATCCACGCAGAATGGTTTTTCAAGCGCAGGCAATGCGGCAATCAGATCCCGCTTCCACGACGCGTCCTGCCACAAGGAGAGAGCAGACGTGATGAAATCGTACCGGGGCGCGACCTCGGTGAAGAGCTGTTCGTTATAGGATCGTTTCTTATCCGGCGTATCCAGATTATCGCCTGTTTTCAACACGGTGCGAGTGGCTGTGGTGGACTTGACGACAGGTTTTTTTCGAGGTTCTCTAAATTACTCATAGGACGGGAATGTGCCTTCTTTTAAGAGAGAGGGAAAAGGGCGCAGGCATCTTTTGTTTGCTTATTTTTAGTTATCATTGACGTCCCCGCGGACGAAGCGTTGCCTTCAGACCGTACTTTGACGCCAACATCAATGTCCGTCTCTCGACACCGAGGATATTCGCGTGTTGAGGCAGGGTCGATCCTATATTTCCTGATCCATTTTCCAGGAGACGGAGAGGACTTTCGTTTTTTTGCGCAAGCAGCGCACGTAGCGCACGCAAGGTTAACGGGTGTGAGCGGGGGCGCGGTAGGATGTCGGCATGGGGTATCTCGTCAATGTGGTTAGGATTTTCATCAAAGGCCGTTTGATTTTCGGCATCAAGAATGAGGGGTTGTCGTTTCTTGTCGCGGATCGTCGTGCGGCCTCCAGTTTTTTGGGAGGGGGTGGATCGGTCGCTGTTTTCTCTGTAAACCGAGGGCGTGAATTCGATTTGGCACCGGGAAATCGGTGCGACAGCATGCTCAAGTCACGAGGGGAGATTTTGACGAAATGAACGGAATTTACGAGGGAGTTAAATCCCAAGGGCGGCAGGATGATAACGGGAACCAGAGTGTCTTAAGTAATTCTATAGCCGCTAGAACTCGGCTGGGCATTGACACACCCCGGCGCTCACGCGCCATCCCTCTTCACAGAGGGGACGCTCGCTATCAAAACTTTCAGACTCATAAGTTGCTCTATCAAGCGGGGCGGACACGAAGTGCCGGGGTGTGTCAATCTTCACGGGAGCTCTCATTTACCGTTGTCTCGTACATCGTCTCTGAGCTTAAAAAAATGGCTACAGTTTTATTTAAAACGCTCTATTCGAGGATCGACCGGACGGTCGAGAGGTCTTCCATCACGAGGAGGACATACTTGTGGCTGGCGTATTCGAGTGGGGAGGTTCTCACGAGGAATTCGATGGTGCGTGGTTCGCCATCATTTCCGGCCATTTCGAAAAGGACTTTCTGCTGCATGGAACATTGGTTGTTGAGGGACTGATTCACGCAGGCGCGGATGGTGCAATTGATGCAGGCGGCTCCTTTCCCGCAACCTTCGGCGACGTCGTTCGAGTGGATGCAATGGAGCACTTCGCCGGGACGATGGTTGAGAACCAATTTGCGATCCGAGGCGAGAAAGTGGGCGGCGGTGAGGTTGCAATCCACGATGCGAGCGTTTTGCTCGACGACCAAAATGGGGAATTGCAATGTGTCCAGAACAACGCGGCAAAAATCGTTCAGGTTTCTGCCCAGAATATCGTCGAGGAAAGCGTCATAGTCCCCGGCCCCTTTGACTGAACTGTCGCTCGTGAGCATAAGTTTCAGGTGAGTGCGCCTGTACATGCACTGCTCTTAAAGCATCGACCTGTCCACAGTGCCAGACAAGCCTTTTTTCGCCAAGAGAAGAGGAACGGCATTCTCGACATATGAATTAACGAAGCGGCGGAGCCGATTTGCAAAAAAACGCATTCGGCGTATGATGGCCGGGTGGGCATGGACGCCCGAATCGATGAGACGGTGGAGTGGTTCACGCCGACGAGGAATAAGACACGCCGATGTCTGAATCGCCTCCGGCAACTCTCCGTTGAAGAAAAGTGAATAGAATTTTTCCGGACAATCCTTGTCTAGCTTGTGGTGCTTGCTGCGCATACTACCGCGTCAGTTTTTACGCCAACCATCCCATCGACCCCGGTTTCACCGAAGCGTTTGAAGGCATGCGCCGTTGCATGCGTGGAACCAATCGACCGCATCCGCGATGCATCGCTTTGAGCGGTGCGATTGGGAAAACCGTCCGATGCACCTGCTACGCTTCACGGCCGCAACCTTGCCGGGATTTTGTCATGGGTGACGAGCGGTGTCTGGCTGCACGAAAGGCGTATCGACTTGGCCCCATTTTCAAGCCGACAAAGCCGGAACCCAAATGCGTTTTGACGAAATGAGCGGAATTGGAAATTCAATTAACGATAGGCTCTATCTTATCAGAAACTCATGAAGTCAGGAGCAATGGGAGGATTGTAGAGGCATCCAAAAATTTTCGATAAATATTCCCTTCGTAAATTTCGTTCATTTCGTCAAAAAAAGAAAAGGAATCGATTCGGGTTATTTCAATGCCTGATCGAGATCGGCGATGAGGTCGTCGGCATCTTCGAGGCCGACCGAGAGGCGGAACACGCCGTCGCCGGCCCATTTGCGATACGCGTCGGCGTCGCGGTCATTCATGTGAAATGACGTGCGCAGGATGTCTTCGGTCGGGACGCGGAACAGCAGGCTCATCGTTTTGCCAAGCGAGACGGCGTAGGAAATCACCTTGAGGCGGTCGGCGAGTTGACGCGCGAGCGATTCGCCATCTTTTTTCACCGTGAACGCGAGGAGGCCGGAGAAGTTTTTCATCTGTCTGCGGGCGAGTTCGTATTGCGGATGCGAGGGCAGGCCGGGCCAATAGACTTTGTCGACGCGCGGATGTTTTTCGAGGAATTCCGCCACGCGGCGGGCGTTGGATTCGTGCAGCAGCATGCGGGGCGAGAGCGTTTCGAGTCCGCGCAGGATCAACCACGCCGCGAGGGGATGCAACGCTGCGCCGAGGTGAATGAGCGAGTCTTTGCGGATGGCGCCGATGGACTCTTTTTTGCCAATGACCACACCGCCGAGCGCGTCGCCGTGGCCGCAGACGTATTTGGTGAGCGAATGAATTTCATAATCGGCTCCGAGCGTGAGCGGTTTGAGGCCGATGGGCGAAGCGATAGTCGCATCGACTGAGACTTCGACGCCGTGCTTGTGCGCGATTTCCGCGATGGCGGAAATATCGGCGAGGCGGAGGATCGGATTGCCGGGCGTTTCGAGGTGAACGAGTTGCGTCTTGGGCGTGATCGCGCGCGCGATGTTTTGCGGATCGGAAGCATCGACAGTGGTTACCTCCACGCCGAACTTGCGCAACGTCTCGTGGGCCAATTCCGCGACACCGGCGTAGCAGACATTGGAGAGGATGAGATGATCCCCGGCCTTGAGTTTCCAGAACAAGAGCGCGGAAGCGGCCGCCATGCCGCTGGCGAAGGCGACCGCTGCTTCACCTTTTTGCAGGAGCGCGAGCCGACGTTCGAGCAAGTCGATAGTCGGATTGCCCCAGCGCGTGTAGAAAAACGGAGAATCGTCGGTCAGATCGCTGGCGGAGAACCCGATGGAATCCGGGTGGGTGAAAAAACTCGTAGCGACCGTCACTGCCGGAGTGACCGGTTCGTCGTTAGCGCGGGTTTTGCGGGCGCCATGCAACGTATTGGTGGAATCAGCAAGATCTTTATTCATAGGTTATTTCAATTGTCGTGTATTCTTATCGGGAACACAAAAAAAGAGAATACATTCACTAGCGCAATTCAAAGTATCATGCACACAAAGATTGGGGGCGCTGCCCCCATATCCCCCGCTAAAGGGTATGATACCCTTTAGAAACCCCACAGGGCTTTTTCCCTTTTTA
>DBTH01000084.1:45698-53726 GCA_002306945.1 Methylacidiphilaceae bacterium UBA1321
TGGAGGACAGAGTCCTCCATTCTCTGTGTGCACGATACTTTAAATTGATCTATAGATATTTCGCGACGCGGCGGAAGTGGTAGCCGATGATGGCCAGTTCGATCCCCTTGCGGAATTGTTGCGGGCGGCGGATGAGTGTGTTGAGGAAGAAGTGCCAGTAAGAGAAGCGACCGCGGTGCCAGACGCCAAGCAGCCAGAAGGATTTCAGGAAGGCTTGCACATCGCCCCAGGAGAAGCGGAGGTTGGGGCCGCTGGCGTGGTAATTTTTGAGGAAGATCTGGATGCGCTGATAATAGGCGCGCGGCTCGTAGAGTTTTTTCATCAACTCGCGGTAGCCGTTGACGAGAAATTCGCGGTCGAGCTTGGGTTTGAAATTGAGGACGGCCTCAGTGTTATTGCCGGTAGTTTCGGTCTCGATGCGGCCCTCCTTGATGAGGCGGCGGTAGAGGCGGGTCTCGGGCAGGGCGGTGAGCAGGCCGACCATGGCGGTAACGACGCCGGAGCGCTGGATGAAATCGAACTGGCGTTTGAAGATGTCGCGTTTGTCGTGGTCGAATCCGATGATGAAGCCGCCCATGACTTCGAGGCCGTGGCGCTGGAGGATATTGACGGTTTCGACCAGATCGCGGTCGCGGTTCTGGAGTTTGCGGCATTCCTCAAGACTTTCGATGGAGGGGGTTTCGAGTCCGAGGAAGACCTTCTTGAATCCGGCGGCGACCATGAGGCGGCAGAGTTCGGGATCGTCGGCGAGGTTCACGGAGGCTTCGGTCAGGAAGAAGATTTTCGTGCGGGCGCGTTTGCGCCAGGCGATGATTTCGGCGAGGAGTTCCTTGGTCTTCTTTTTGTTGCCGATGAAATTATCGTCGACGATGAAGACGCCGTCATTCCAGCCGATGCGGCGAAGGCTTTCGAGTTCGGCGACGAGCTGGGCCGGGGTCTTGGTGCGGGGGACGCGGCCATTCATCACGATGATGTCGCAGAATTCGCAATCGAACGGACAGCCGCGGGAGAATTGCACGGCCATCGTCACGTAATGGCGCGGCTGGATGAGATCCCAGCGCGGAACGGGAACGTGGGTGATCTCAGGCCGGTTGTCGGTGTGATAATAATGTTGGAGTGAGCCGGATTGGAGATCGGCGACGAGTTGGGGAATGACTTCTTCGCCTTCGCCGAGGACGAAGTGCGAGATCTTCGGGAAAGCTGTGTGGCCGGTGGTGAAGAGGGGGCCGCCCGCGATGACGGTTTTGGAAAACGCGTCGCAGCGTTCGACGATCTCGTTGACGGAATCCTTGTGGACGATCATGGCGCTCAGGAAAACGTAATCGGCCCATTCCAAATCTCCGTCGCGAAGGAGCTGGACATTGAGATCGACGAGGCGCAGTTCCCAATCGCGCGGCAGCATGGCGGCGACGGTGAGCAGTCCGAGCGGGGGAAATGCGGCGCGTTTGGAAATAAACTGGAGGACGTGTTTGAAGCTCCAGAAGGTGTCGGGGGTCTGAGGAGAAACAAGAAGGATTTTCATGGTTTTTCCTGGGGTTTCCTTGCGGAAAGAGCGGTAAACGCAGTTTACTCCTTGTCAGCGTTCTGACAAGGCCCTGATTTCAATCCTTGTTCTACCGAACGAATTATCAGGAATAAAAACCGACGGCGGAAAGGGACGGTTGACTGAGAGCGGTGGTGAGAGTGACACGCGCTGCGCAGGTGGTTGCGGCGGCGATGCGGTCGAGCTTTTGATGGCCGATGGTCGTCCCGGTGGAGACGGTTTTCCATTCGCCGGAGGCGGTCTCGAATTCGACCTGGTATCCGGTGATGAATTGGCCGAACGTGATGGCTTCCTTGAGTTGAACGATGCCGATGGATTGCGGTTCCTTCCAGCGGAATTCAATCGTATGCGGGGCGTGCGTGTTGAAGGGAGTCCAGTAACTGTCCGGGTTGGAGTCGATGAGATGGGCGGCGGGATGTGCGGGTTGACTGCTGTTGGCGGTGACGGTGGCGCTGTGGGCGAAGTTTTTCGAGAAGAGCGAATCAAGGGTTTTGCGCCAGGTGGCAACGCGTTCGACATCGACGGAATGAAAAAGTCCGTCGCGGTTGGGCGGGATATTGAGCAGAAGCGTTCCGTTGCGTCCGGCGCTTTGGAAATAGAGCTCGACGAGATTTTCGACGGAGCGCACTTGATCGTTTTCCGTGTCGTGATGGAACCAGCCGGGGCGGATCGAGACGTCGCATTCGGCGGGACGCCAGACACTGGGAACGCCGGATTGCGGCGGGAGACCCTGATTGAGGATGGTTTCGAGGCTGGTGGAGGCCTTCGCGTCGTTGGCCTCGCAAATGCCGGAATCGCCGGGGAAACGGATCGGGTCGGGATTGATGGTGGCCCAGCAGGTTTCGCCCGAGAATCCGCGTTCGTTGCCGACCCAGCGGACGTCGGTGCCGCCGTCGCCGAAGGTGACCGCCCCGGGCTGATGTTTTTTCACGAGGCTGAAAATGCGTTGCCAGTCGTAGGTCTGCTTGCGCCCGTCGGGGGCTTCGCCGCAAGCGCCGTCGAACCAGACTTCGTGGAGTTCGCCGTACTGGGTGAGCAATTCGACGAGCTGGTTGCAGTAAAAGTCATTATATCGGTCGGTACCATAGGACGGCTCATGGCGATCCCAGGGGGAGAGGTAGAGGCCGACCTTGATTCCTTCGGCGCGGAAGGCGTCGACGAATTCGCGGACGAGATCGCCCTTGCCGTTGCGCCAGGGTGAGGACTTGACGGAATGGTCGGTGTAGCGCGAGGGCCAGAGGCAAAAGCCGTCGTGGTGTTTGGCGGTGAGGAGCGCGATCTGGAAGCCGCCGGCCCTGGCGGCGCTGGCCCATTGGCGGCAATCGAGCCGGGCGGGGTTGAATTGCGCGGGAGTTTCGGAACCGTTACCCCATTCGCGATCAGTGAAGGTGTTCATTCCGAAATGGACGAACAGGTTGGTCTGGGCGCGCTGCCAGTTCAATTGGGCCGGGGTCGGAGTGGGGAAATGGATATTCATTGAAAGTAATCTTATGACGGTGAAGTTTGAGAAAATAGGTTTTCCCCAATGAAAAAGTTGTATCGAATCTATTAAGGAATCAGAAGGTGTCAATTGTGTTGAAACTACGTTTTATGCAGCCCGATGCACGTGCGCGCGCAGGTGAACCGGGTCGCAACGGCCCGTCAACTTGTCCTTGTCGGAGGAGGGGCGACCCTTGTAAAACAGGGGTCTGTTTTTTCAATGAAACTCTCCGGCAACAACGACCGGCAAAATGAGGTTGGATAAGAAGGAAAACGCCTGCATGCATACGAAGGATATTGAACGGCAAATCGACGATTTGATTGCGAAGATGACCTTGGGGGAAAAGGTGGCCTTGTGCCACGCGGGATCGAAATTTGCCGTCGATGGCAATGCGCGGCTCGGCATACCGGAATTCTGGATGTCGGACGGCCCTCACGGTGTGCGACGCGAAATCCAGCGCGAGAGTTGGGATCCGGTCGATACGGATACGGACGAGAGCACCTATTTGCCGACGGGAACGGCCACCGCTTCGACATGGAATCCCGACCTGGGCCGGAAATTCGGAGAGGTTCTCGGCGCGGAAGCCCGCCATCGCGGCAAGGACGTTATTCTCGGTCCCGGCATCAACATCGTCCGTACGCCGATCTGCGGGCGCAACTTTGAATATTACGGCGAAGACCCGTACCAGATCAGCCGGATGGTGGTTCCGGTGATTCAGGGAATCCAGAGCCAGGACGTGGCGGCGTGCGTGAAGCATTACGCAGCCAATTCCCAGGAGTTGAACCGCAGCGGCGTTGACGCACAGATGGACGAGCGCACCCTGCGGGAAATTTATCTGCCCGGATTTCGCGCGGCGGTGGTCGAAGCCGGAGTGCTCACGGCGATGGGCTCGTACAACAAATTCCGCGGTCAGTACTGCTGCCATCAGGCCCATCTGGTTAACGATATTCTGAAAGGCGAATGGGGTTTCGAGGGATCGTTCATCTCGGACTGGGGTGGCGTCCACGATACGTATGAGGCGGCGCGCTTTGGCATGGACATCGAGATGGGAAGCTGGAAGGCGTGGGACGACTATTATCTGGCGCGGCCCTTCCGCGAGGCGATCGAACGCGGCGAACTGGACGAGTCGTTGGTCAATGACAAGGTGCGCCGCAATCTGCGCGTGATGTTCCGCATCGGCATGCTCAGCAAGAACCGCAAGACCGGCGAACGCAATACGGACAAGCATCACCAGATCGCCCTCGACATTGCGCGCGAGGCGATTGTCCTGCTCAAGAACGAAAACGCCGTGTTGCCGCTGGATCGCCAGGCGTTGAAGAAACTGGTCGTCATCGGCGACAACGCCTCGATGTTGCACGCCCTCGGTGGCAACAGTTCCGCGGTGAAATGCCCGTATGAAGTGACGCCACTGGAAGGATTGAAGAAGAAGCTGGGCGATGCCGTCGAGATCCAGTATTTCCGCGGTTATCCACCGCAGGATCACAGCGCCGAGCCGATCAAGACGGAGTATCTCGGCACCGCTGACGAGAAGGCCGGGACGCACGGTTGGGCGGGCACGTTTTATCCCGACCGCGAGGGACACGGCAAAGCCACGCTTCGCGCCGATCACGACATCGATTTCGACTGGAGCGGTTCCGCCCCCTGCGAGGGTTGGACGCCGGGCCAATATTCGGGCCAATGGAAATCGACGCTCACGCCGCCGCAAAGCGGGACGTACGGTTTTGTTCTCGAAGGCGCGAGTCATGCGAATTTCTGCATCGGCGGCCAGGACTTGATCCAGCGTTGGGAAAATGGCGGCGAAAACATCATCGCCAAGTCGATCGACCTGGAAGGCGGCAAGACCTACGACGTCACGATCTTTGTCAGACCGAACTCCGGCGATGTGCGCATCCGCCTGCAATGGACGCCGCCCTGGCTGGAGAAACACGAGTCGGCCGGAGACCGCGAAATTGTCGAAGCGGTGGGCAAGGCCGACGCGGTTCTCTTTTTCGGCGGGCTCAATCACCAGTACGACGTCGAAGGTTCCGACCGGCGCGACATGGCGCTCAACGACGGGCAAAACGAATTGCTCGACAAGATTGCTGGATTGAACCCGAAGACGGTCGTTGTGCTCCTTGGCGGTTCACCGGTGGAAATGCCCTGGATCGACCGCGTCCCGGCGATTGTGCAGATGTGGTATGCGGGCATGGAGGGCGGCCACGCGATTGCGGAGGTATTGCTCGGCGACGTGAATCCGTCCGGCAAGTTGACAATGACTTTCCCGAAGCGGCTGGAGGATTCGCCCGACCGGTTCCTGAACGATTACGAAGCGGCGGTCTGTCACTACAAGGAAGGCGTCTTTGTCGGTTACCGCTGGTACGACGCCCGCAAGATCGAACCGCTTTTCCCGTTCGGTCACGGCCTGAGTTATACGAAATTCAAACTCGCCAACCTGTCGGTCAAACATATGACGGAAAACGTCACCGTTTCGCTCGATGTCTCGAATGTCGGAGACCGCTCCGGCGCGGAAGTCGTGCAGGTTTACGTCGGCCAGTCGAAGTGTTCGATCCGGCGGCCCGTGCGCGAATTGAAGGGCTTCTCAAAAGTTCACTTGAAACCCGGCGAAACGCAGACAGTGACGATCACACTGACGCACGACGCATTTGCGTTCTGGAGCGTTGCGAAAAACGATTGGACCGTGGAGCCGGGAGAGTTTGTAATCGAGGCGGGAACCTCTTCGCGTCACTTGCCGTTGCGGCAAGCGGTGACGTTGTAGGAATGGAATAGGCTCTAAATTTCAGTACCCGGACTGGCTAACTTTGTTTCCTTGCGGATGCGCACGTCGTAGTAGAAAACGGTGCAGGCGATGAGGTAGGCCGGGAAAACCAGGCTATCGGTCAGGAAGGTGAGCAGGTTCGAATAAATCTTTACGGCCAGCGGCGTTTTCATGGCGATGAGGTCGTAATTGCCGCGCAGGATTTCACCGATGCCCGCATTGATCTGGGGCAGATAGGTGGCGACGATGAGCAGGAGATGCACCGGAAGAATCGCCAGCAGTAACAGGCTCAAGCGGGTTTCTCCCCGCTGCATGAATCCGAGTTTGGGATTGTGGCAGACGATTTCCCAGGAGCGTTTCATGGCCGCCAGGCCGTTCTTTGCCTCCAGCATCACCGCTTGCGGCAGGAGCAGGAAAATCATGGTCAGGTAGATGAACGGCGAGAGCGCCAGCACGAAAACCGGGAACCATTGCAGAACGATCAGGATGTTGAACTGGCCGTACATGAAAGAGAACACGATTACCGGGATGACAAGTGTAAAGAGGGACAGGAACAACAGGCAGTATTCGAGCGCCGTGACCGACAACAACGGCAGCCAGCGCTGTCTCAATTGGGCGAGCGAATTTTTCACCGAAACGGCGCGTTCCAGGCAGAGTTCCGCTATAAAATGAGTGAGGGCGCCGCCGCCGAGACATTGAAAGACAACAGCAACGACGGAAAACACTCCCGTCCAGACCAGGATTTGCAGTTTTCCCAGGATGTTGCTGTGGTGGTTATGGAGTCCTATATAATACAGGGCCAGTTCCGAGACGAGGGAAACCGACTGGATCATGGCCGAGATGGAAAACAGGGTCGGGAAATGACGCCAATAAAGCCGAATGGTGCGGACGATCAATTCCCCGGTTGTTGATGGACGCAAGGCGGGGGCCGCTGCCGGGAGTTCTGGGGTATCGGCCATAGCTTACCCAATACAGCGTAATTGCCCGCTGACAAGTCCGCTCAACATGGCGACAGGAGCGATTGCTTCGGGCGGGGTGCTGACATTAGGAAAGTTTCGGGAAAATTTAGTTTGCTTCAAGTCGCCCCCACCATATATTACTTCACCCCTAAAGGAGAAATATGGCTGATATTGCAAACCGTTACCCTGAAAACGTTGCTGGCAAATATTATGTCGACAGCAACTGCATAGACTGTGACCTGTGTCGTGAAACTGCGCCAAATAATTTTGGCCGTAATGACGATGGCGGTTATTCCTACGTTTACAAGCAACCCTCCACGCCCGAAGAGGAAAAGCAGTGCGGCGAAGCCAAGGAAGGCTGCCCGGTGGAAGCGATTGGCGACAACGGGGCCTGAGATACATCGATTTGATCCGACTTCTGTTTGAAAAAAGCGCGGCCTGCAAGCCGCGCTTTTTTTGTATTTATAATGTATTCGTTCATTTTCAGGAGGCGGGATAGCGGACGGTAATTTCGCAACTTTTGGGACTCCCCGGAGTCTGGCCTTATACAAAGACACATGGAAGACGCACAGTGACGTGCGAAATCCGGCAGTCAAAAAGGAATCAACCCGAAAGAAATTTATGAGCGAAATATCGACATCATCGACCTCGGCAGGCGATCAAAAACCGACATGGCTTTGGACGTTGGCCATCATCAGTTGGACTCTGAACGTTCTGTTTATCGTGGGCTTCATTTTATTCCCCCTCGTGCAGCGGCCCGCAGGCGTCAGGGGTTGCGCTCCGCAAGGTGGCGCGCCGGGATTGGCCGCTCCGGGAGCCGGGCCTGAATCCGGTTTGCAACATCATCGGGGCATGCGCAATGAATCCGGTGGTTCCGAGGGTGACGGACAGTTCGCTCCCGGTGGAGCTCAGGGCCAGATGGGTGGAAATCGCGAGCGCTTCGGCGGAGAACGGCCCCCGATGGGAGGCGCTTCCCTGGAGCGGTTTGTCGAGCCGTTGAATTTGACCGATGCGCAGAAGAAACAGATTCAGCCGATCCTGGAACAACAGTCGGCGGCGATTCAAAAGAAGTCCGAGGAAAATCATAAGGCGATCCAGCAGTTGATCGAAGATACCCGCGCCAAGATCAAGCCGTTGCTGAATGCGGATCAGCAAAAACAGTTGGAGTCGTTCCAGACCGGCCCGAAAGGCGGCCCCGGTTCTCAAAACGGTGACGCTCCCCGGAAATAACCCTTTCAATCAAGACAAACGGGGGCTCTGCCCCCATACCCCCGCCAAAGGAAATGATTTC
>DBTH01000148.1 GCA_002306945.1 Methylacidiphilaceae bacterium UBA1321
CGGCTTTGCCGGAGGTTTCTGACTTCCGTTAATTCCCGTCTAAAAGCCTTTTGCCTTTTCGGTTTTACCGCGAGGTGGGCACGGGAAGTTGACGGACAGTCTTGCCGTCGACCCAGGTGGTTTCGACCAAGGTTGCGCGGGGAAATGCGGGGATGCCGTATTCGTTGTTTTGCACCATGCTGACGACCATTTCCGTGGCGGCTTCACCGACGATGTCGTTGTGCTGATCCATCCCGGCCCATTCGGGGCCGTTTTTGCGCCATTCGAGTTGGATGAGACCGATGTCCTGCGGGATGCGCAGGTCGCAGGCTTCGAGCCAGTACTTGACGACGTTGTAGAGCGTGAGAATGACATCGGGCTTTTCCTTTTCCAGCCAGCGGCGGAAAAGCGCGGGGTTTTCCTTCGATTCGGCGACGAAGTAAAAAGGCTTGAGGCGGTTCACTGCGGGGATGTTTTGTTGCGCGATCAGCACGCCTGCAGAGAATCGTCCGTCGACGAGACGGTCGATGACGTAATCAAGCACGAGGGTGGGGCGTTGGTAACCGAGTTCGAGCGCTTTTTCCATGGCTTGAACGGCCAGTGCGTACTGGTCGGCGCAGACGAAGGAGAGAGCGGGGTTGCGCGTGCGAACGCCGGTGACGACAGTGGGGAACTGTTCCCAGGTCGAACGAAAACGTTCCGGCAGCCGGTTTTCTTTCATCAGTCCAACGACAATGGCTCCGAGAATGCCGCGGCTGCGCAGGATTTTATTGAGCTTCTCGCCATCGAGTGTTTCGTCATGGAGCCAAAATTCGTCGAGACTGTAACCGAGTTGACTGGCGCGGCGCCGACATCCGGAGACGTAAGTGGGAACGGTAGGGTGTTTGGTGAAAGCGACGGAATCGACGTTGGCGTTGAGCAGGGCGAGACAGGCCTTGAAACCGGGAGTGCGGTTGGCGCGTAATTGCGCCATGAGGTGGGCGACGGTCGGATTCTTTTGATAACCGAGTTCGCGCGCGATCTTTTGAATGCGCCGCCGTGTTTCGCCCCTGAGCTGCGGACTGTTGCGCAAGGCGAGCGAGACGGTGTTCTTGGAAACCCCGGCACGGCGCGCAATGTCCTGCATAGTGACCTTGGATGTCATAATTGGCTCACTCGGCATATTACTGTCACATAGAACCTGTCTTGAAAAGATTATTGCATCAGCGACTATTGCGACATGTCTTTCACACTGGGTGTCGATTACGGAACAAATTCGGTGCGGGCTCTGGTCGTTGATTGCGCCACGGGCGAGGAACTGGGAGTCAGTGTGTTCAATTATCCGAGCGGTCATCAAGGCGTTCTGCTCGATAAAAACAATCATCATCTCGCGCGCCAACATCCAGGGGATCATCTGGTCGGCCTGGAGAAATCGGTGCGCGCCGCGCTTGCGGATGCGGCGAAGAAAAATGGATTTTCCCCGGACAAGGTCATCGGTATCGGCGTCGATACAACCGGTTCCAGTCCGATCCCGGTCGACGCGAAAAACGTCCCGCTCGGTTGTCATCCGGAGTGGGCGAAGAATCTCAATGCGCAGTGTTGGCTCTGGAAGGATCACACCAGTCACAACGAAGCGGCCGAAATCACCCGCCTGGCCGCCAAACACCGTCCCCAATACATCGCCAAGTGCGGTAACACCTATTCCTCCGAATGGTTCTGGTCGAAGATCTGGCATTGTCTCAAGACTGATCCTGCCGCGTTCGATGCGGCCTATAGCTGGGTCGAACTGGCCGATTTCATTCCGTCCGTTCTGTCCGGAATCAACGATCCGAAGAAAGTCGTTCGCGGTGTCTGTTGCGCTGGTCACAAGGCGCTTTATTGCGACGAGTGGAACGGTCTGCCGGACAAGGAATTTCTCTCGCTGCTCGATCCGAAACTCGCGGCTCTGCGCGACCGCCTTTACGACAAGGCCCATGACGCGACCGTTGCAGCGGGTTCGCTTTGTCCCGAGTGGGCGAAGAAACTCGGTTTGCCCGTTGGAATTCCCATCGCCATCGGCGAAATGGACGTCCACTACGGCGCGATCGGCAGCGGCATCAAGGAAGGGGTTCTCGTCAAGGCCATGGGCACTTCGACGTGCGATTGCGCGGTCGTCCAGGCCGGTAAAAAAGTCGCCGACATTCCCGGTATTTGCGGCATCGTCAAGGGTGCTATCCTGCCTGGATTTTACGGAATCGAAGCGGGTCAATCCGCCGTGGGCGACATCTTCAAGTGGTTCATCGAAGTCGTCTGCCTGGGTGACGGCAAGCTCTATGTTCAGCTCGAACAGGAGGCCAAATCGCAGCGGCCCGGTCAGAACGGTCTGCTCGCTCTCGACTGGAACAATGGCAATCGGACGATCCTCGTCGATCCGATGTTGAGCGGACTGCTCGTGGGTCAGACTCTTTATTCCACCCGTGCGGAAATCTATCGCGCCCTGATCGAGGCAACGGCTTACGGCGCGCGCGCGATCATCGAGCGGATCAAGGAATACGGCGTGCCGATTGACGTTGTTGTCTGCTGCGGTGGCATTGCGGAAAAGAGCGCGATGACCATGCAGATTTACGCCGACATTACCGGTTGCGCGATGCGCGTATCCGGTTCCAGTCAGGCATGTGCGCTCGGCTCGGCAGTTTCCGCCGCTGTCCTCGCTGGCAAGGCGAAGGGCGGTTACGATTCCTTCCCCGAAGCGCAGGCGAAAATGACTTCGCTCAAGGACATCGTTTACGAGCCGAAACCGGAAAACCAAAAGGTCTACGACGATCTCTACGCTCTCTATCGCTTGCTCCACGATTCGTTTGGCGGCGTGAAGAATAATGCCGACCTGTCCGGCGTTATGAAAGAATTGATCCGCATCAAGGAAGTTCAAAGCAAGGCGCTCTGATTTTCTTACGCATCCAATCCACTCCATCCAATAAATAAAAAAACTATGTATCTCCCACTCGGCAAGTATTCCCCCGACATCACCCTCGGTCTCGTGTCGGCCTCCCGCAACTGTTTCCCCCGTTCGCTCTCGGAGGAACGTACCGCACGTCTCGTCAAGGCCGCTGCGGCTGCCGGTATCAAACTGGTGACGCCTCAAGGCGAATCGGCCATTGTCGAAACCAAGGCCCATGCGTTAGAAGCCGCCACCCAGCTTAAAGCAGCCGGTGTCGATGCCGTTGTTTTCTACCTCGGCAATTTCTCACCCGAGATCGAAGACGCCGTGTTCATCAAGGAATTTGGCGGTTACGCGATGATTCTCGCGGCGGCGGAAGAGGATGCCGGAACGCTCCTGCAAAAACGCGGTGACGCCCTTTGCGGTCTGCTCTCCGCCGTACTGGCCGTTCGCAAACGCGACCTCCTGGGGAAGTTGCATATCCCGGAAGCCCCGGTTGTCAGCGCGGAGGAAGGCGTTGCCGAAATACAGCATTTCATCAAGGTGATGAAAGTCGTCAAAGGCGCGAAGAACGCCACCCTCGGACTGTTCGGACCGCGTCCGCGCGATTTCGAGAGCTGCAATTACAACACCGCTTCGGTCAGTTCCATCGGGATTGAGATTGAGGAACTCGGTCTGTTCGATCTTGAAAACGAAGTGCAGAAGATCAAGGCCGAAGGCGGCGCGAAAGAGATCGCGAAGGAAATGAAGAGCTTCGTTCCAGGTGTGCCGAATGACAGTGACTTCGTCTCGCGTCTGTCGGATTACGAAAAGGCGTTGCTCAATTTCCGCGAACGACTCCAGCTCTCCGGCGCCGCCTCGCAATGTTGGTCCGAGCAGGAAACCGCCCTCAAGCATGTGCCGTGCTTCATCAACGGTCGTCTGGCGGACAAGGGTTTCCCGGTGGCTTGCGAAAACGACACCTATTCGCTCGTTTCCGAACTCCTCGGCCAGTACGCCTCGGACAAGACCGTCACCATTCTCGACATTAACCACAGCATCCCGAAGAACCTCCACGCCAGTCTGAAGGATTATCCGGTGCAGGACATGGTCGGCATGTTCCATTGCGGCAACACCGCCCGCAGTCTGCTCAAGAACCCGGAAATGAAACACCAGGTCATCATGAAGCGCTTGATGGAACCGAACACACCCCCAGACATCACGCGCGGTACGGTCGAAGGCCAGATCATCGGTTCGCCGATCACGGTTGTGCAAGTCCACGGAGTCGGCGACAAGCTTCGCGCTTACATCGCGGAAGGGGAATTCCTCGACCTTGATCCGAAGACCTTTGGCAGTACCGGCACGGCGTATATTCCCGGCTTCCGTCGCTTCTACCGTCACGTGCTGCTAGGTCGCTTCCACCACCATGCGGCGGTGGCGTTCAACCACTGCGGCGCGGCGCTCTACGACGCGTTCAAGATGCTCGGCGTGGAGGAAATCTACACGCCGCTGCCGGATGGCATTGCGTATCCTGGCGAGAACGTTTTCCGCAACGGCCTGACCGCAACCGGAAAGAAATAAAACCGGAACTTAGCCGTAACTATTCAAAACCTCACGCCCAATATTGAGTTTTCGAG
>DBTH01000311.1:0-747 GCA_002306945.1 Methylacidiphilaceae bacterium UBA1321
TGACTTCCGTTAATTCCGTCTAAAAAAGTTTTTTGTATTTCGCGCGGCTTGTCAGCCGCTGGCGGGGTGTTTACTGTCGGCTCATGCGAATGGCCGCGATCGTTCTGTTGGCGATGGGGTTGCTTTCGCTTGTTTCTGCCAGGGCCGCGAGCAAATACACGATGCCGGACATCGATCAGGATGAGAATACCTGCTTTCCGGCAGCCTGTTCGAACCTGATCTACTGGTTTGGCGAGAACGGTTATCCGAAGCTTTTATCCGAAGTGGCAACTCCGGCCGAGCGGCAACGGAAGTTGATTGCGGAGCTCCTGGTTAACTGTCAGGCGACCTTCAAGGTGGGAACCGATATGGATTCGATGACTTCGGGGTTGGCGAAGTTTTTCAAATCGAAGAGGTATCCGGCGGCGCGGGTCAGCTACCGGGGTTTGCCCGAGAAGCCGGTCAAGGATTTGGCGTTGTTGGATCTTAACGGGCGGGAGGATACCGGGTTCATCCTTTGCCTGGCGTACCTGCGCAAAAAGGGCAATGAGTATTCACTCTGGGCGGGGCATGCGGTGACGTTGATGCGGTATGAAAAAGGGGTGGCGGTGGTGCTCGATCCGGCCCATGCTTCGGGCGATGGCGGGCGAAAAACGGTCCGGTTTCAGCCGCTGACGAACTTTTCATTTACGGCTAGCGAGAGGAGGGTGAGCGAGCCGATAGGCTATGAGATGCAGGGGTTGCGGCTGGCGGACGATTCACCGGGAC
>DBTH01000311.1:981-4411 GCA_002306945.1 Methylacidiphilaceae bacterium UBA1321
GCAGGGGTTGCGGCTGCCGGACGATTCACCGGGATTGGCGCTACTCGTTGGCGTGGTGATGATTGAAATGCCTCCGGTTTCGGCTGATTTGGGGAAATAAAGGAAACATATTAATGAATTCGTTTCACTCTTGAAACCAACAGACCGTTACAAACCCATTACATAATTCCCTTGATTCCTTGCCAAGGGGACGCAAACTAGAATCCGTATGTTAAAGCCTATTTGGGTGCAATTCAGTTGGGATCTCACATCCTTGCCGACGACTGTGCCCGCCCTCGAATCCCGTTATGTTGTTAATTCGGCGACTGTTGCGGACTCCGATCTGCTTCAGGCCGCCATCGAGCGTTCCTATACAATGGAACAGGCGTGGAATAACCATCTGAACTTGCGGCTGTCGCAAATCCGCCGTTCGATTCACGAAGATCTTCCCGTGGGCAAGGTCACTTATATTGTCATCCGCCATGGAGCCCGCATCATTGGCGGTTCCGGCATTCGCGAAGGCAGTGAGGATAATTCCATTCATTTTGTTTCCGGCGTTTGCGTCCTCAACGAATACCGTTGCCGCGGACTCGGGACTTTCCTGCTTTACGAGAGCCTCCGCCAACTCAAGGAAAAGGGAATCAAGACCGTCCGCGCGATCACCAAGAAGGGTGTCACCGCCGAACGCTACCTCTATCCGAAGTTCAACGGCGTTCGCAGTGTGCCCGCCGTGGAACAGATCAAGGAGATGGAATCGGCTTCTCCCTCGTTCCTGTCCAAATAAAACCACATGCCCGCTTCGCGCCAGTCGCAAGCATTTGACGTCGTCGTTATTGGAGGAGGCAGCGCCGGTTATGCCGCCGCCCGAGCAGCCGTTTCTGCGGGAGCCACGGTCGCCGTCGTTGAAGGGGGTAATGCCATTGGTGGGCTCTGCATTCTACGCGGCTGTATGCCGTCGAAGACTCTGCTCGAATCGGCTCATCGCTGGCACGCCATCCGCGAGGCGGCGAAGTTCGGACTGGAAGTTCGCGCTGTGCGTCCCCATCTGGATCAGATCATCGCGCGCAAAAAGAAGCTCATCGGCGAATTCGCCGCCTACCGCCGCAATCAACTTCTTCACGGCAAATTCACCTTCCTGCGCGGCAAGGCGTCTTTCGTCGATCCGCACACGCTTCTCGTCAAGAACGGTCGTAGTGAAACATCCGTTACGGCCAAGGCGTTTGTACTGGCGACCGGCTCACGGATTTCGGACGTCAACATCCCCGGTCTCAAGGAACTCGGCTACCTCACCAGCGACACCGCGCTCAATCTCACCCGGCAGCCGAAAAGTCTGATTGTCCTCGGCGGCGGTGTCATCGCGGTCGAACTCGGCCAATTCTACGCCCGGATCGGAACGAAGGTGACTCTCATCCAGCGCAGTCCGCACATCGTCAAGGACAACGACGAGGAAGTTTCCGCCGAACTCGAAGCCGCCCTGCGCGACGACGGGATGGAGCTTTTCACCGGGACGAAACTCATTTCCGCCGCACGCAAAGGCCGTCTCAAGACCGCCACCTTCGAACACTCGGGCAAAACAAAAACCGCTGCGGCGGAGGAAATTCTTTTCGCCCTCGGTCGCGTTCCGGCGGTCGATGGGCTCAACCTTCCCGCATTGGGAGCCGATATTTTGCAGGCAGGACGAGTTCGGGTCGATGACGCCCTGTCGACAGTGCTGCCGCACGTTTTTGCCGCCGGCGACGTCACCGGACTTTACGAAGTCGTCCACATCGCCATCCAGCAAGCCGAAGTGGCCGGTTACAATGCCGCGCTCCTGGCAAAGGAATTGACCTCGCCCCTGCGCCGTATTGATTACCGGCTCCACTCAGCGGTGACCTTCACCGATCCCGAGATTGCCTCGGTCGGGTTGACCGCACGCGCGGCGGCGGCCGAGGGGATCGAATTTGTCGAGGCGTCCTATCCGTTCAACGACCATGGCAAATCGATTGTCATGGGCGTCAAACACGGCTTCGTCAAACTCATTGCCGAGACCCAGCGGGGGGAGATTCTAGGCGCGACCATTATTGGGCCTCACGCTTCCGATTTGATTCACGAACTCATCGCTGTCATGCACTACCACGGCACTGCCGCCGAGCTGGCCGCCATGCCGCATTACCACCCGACCCTGGCCGAAATTGTCACCTATCCCGCCGAGGAGATTGTCGACAAGCTGACCTCCAGCCAGCAGTAGACCGCTGCGTAACTTCTTACAGCTTCGATAATAGCCCGCAAGCGAATTCCTGGAATGCGGATGGCGATCGGTTGCTAAAAATTGACGATTCGTTTGCCACGACGATCCTGAAAAGTTGGGTAAAAAATACCTTTTATGAGTGCGGACATTTTCGCGATTTTGTACGCCCAGGAAATTTTACTCTGAAAACCATTAGACCAGGGAGAAAAACGAGCTCTTGAATAATAGTTGCAATCAAGCTTTGACAGAATAAGGGAAACTACTACTCTCGAACCCATGCCATTGCTTAAATTTCTTCGCTCCACCGTGGGGCTCAAGTTCATTGTGGGTTTGACAGGTGCGGCCTTGTTCGCGTTTGTCATCATTCACATGGTCGGAAATCTTCAGATCTTCCTGGGGCCTGAAGCTCTTAACACCTATGCTCAATTCCTCCACGCTTCGCCCGAAGTCATCTGGGGCTTCCGCCTCGGATTGGGTGCGGTTGCTATCGTGCATATTGTGGGGACCATCACGTTGACGATCCGTAATCGCGCCGCCCGCGGTAGCGAACCCTATGCCGAATATGCGGCCTACGGTTCGACCGTTGCCTCGCGCACGATGGCCGTTACTGGCATCATCGTTGCGGCATTCATCGTCTTCCACCTGCTCCACTTCACGGTGCAGTCGGTCGATCCCTCCTTCCTCGAACTGAAGGACGCCGAATACGCCCAGACCCACCCCGGCTTTGAACGCCACGACGTTTTCGCCATGGTCGTCAAGGGCTTCTCGGTTCCGTGGGTGACCTTACTCTACGTCGTTGGCGTCGGTCTGGTGTGTTTCCACCTCAGCCACGGCATTGAGAGCTTCTTCCGTTCCATCGGCCTGACCAATCCCGCTTACCGCGGCGTCCAGGAAATCTTCGGCACGGCGTTCGCGATCATCATCTTCGTCGGCATGAGCATCGTTCCGATCTCTGTTCTTGCCGGATTCATTCATTTGTAATTAACCGACTGATAACCAAAAAATCATATGAGTCTCGATAGCAATATTCCCTCGGGGCCTCTCGCCCAGAAATGGGACAAGCACCGCTTCGAAATGAAGCTGGTCAATCCCGCCAACAAACGTAAATATTCGGTCATCGTCGTCGGTTCCGGTCTGGCTGGTGCCTCGGCCGCCGCCTCCCTCGCCGAACTCGGCTACAAGGTGAGCTGCTTCTGCTTCCAGGACAGCCCGCGCCGCGCCCAC
>DBTH01000311.1:4738-4862 GCA_002306945.1 Methylacidiphilaceae bacterium UBA1321
TACGACACCATCAAGGGTGGCGACTTCCGCGCCCGCGAAGCCAACGTCTACCGCCTCGCCCAGGTCAGTGTGAACATCATTGACCAGTGCGTCGCCCAAGGCGTTCCCTTCGCCCGTGAATACG
>DBTH01000311.1:5192-5367 GCA_002306945.1 Methylacidiphilaceae bacterium UBA1321
AGACCGGCCAGCAGCTCCTCCTCGGAGCTTACTCGGCCCTCTCCCGCCAGATTGGTCTCGGCACTGTGAAGATGTATAACCGCAGCGAAATGCTCGACCTCGTCGTTATCGACGGCCAGGTCAAAGGCATCATCGTCCGCGACCTCATCACCGGCAAGATCACCCGCCACAGCTC
>DBTH01000157.1 GCA_002306945.1 Methylacidiphilaceae bacterium UBA1321
AGCATGATGTTTTGAATAGATACGGTTAAGCCGGATTAATTCGCCTTGGCGTTCTTATCGGGAACCGTCGCTGTTTTTTCCAATCCGGACTTGGCAATCGCACCCAGTTCCCGGGCGATCTCGGTGTAGAGCGCATCGACCCAGTCGGGCATTCCAATATCGGCGGCAGTGAGTTTCTCGGTCCGGAAATCGACCGGAGCGATGATGACCTTGATATTCTTGATCCCGACTCGCGCGGCGAGAACAAAAAGATCTTCCGCCGCTTCATCACCCATCGCGAGACAACCGACCGAAACCGCCTTGCCGTGAATCATAATATCCCCACCGAGTTGCGTGCGATGATCGATCACTGCCTGCGCGCGGTCAAAAGCGTTGGGATAACCGACCCGCAGGGAGAGATGATAAAGACTGTTCGGATTGAGAAGTTCGATCCGGTAAACACCCTCGGGCACTTGTTCGTCCCCTTCCCGCAATTTCGGACCGAGATTACCGCTCGCGGCGAGAATGGGATAGGTTCGGATCAGGCGTAATGCGGGATCGTTATCCGAGGCGTAGACTTCGAGTTGGTTGGTGCTTTTGATAGCGACCAGAACGAGTTGATCGGGCGGAAAACGGACGTACCTGGCCGCAAAGAATGGCTTGAGCCGCTTGCGTACAGCGGCGCCATATTGGTCGACCCGTTCATCAACAGTCCTGGATGCACTCGTTTTCACCAGCACAAATTCATAGAGCTCCGAACGGGAGACATAAACCACAATCGCCAGAGCCATCAAGCTCAAGAGTAAGAAGATTGCGCGTCGCATGGGTTCGGAATGTGAATCCCGTCATCGTAACGCGCGTTCCTCCTTTTTCCAGTAAAGAAGCACTTTTCCAAAGTGCAAAAAAAATCCGGGATGAGCTGGCTTAAGACTCACCCCGGATGAACTCACTGCGTAAATTCAACTAAAGCCGAGAAGCTTCCCTCCCTGATAAACCAGGAAGCTCATCACATAAGCCACGCCGGTCATATAACCCAGAGTGAAAAGCGTCCACCGGAGCGAATTCGTCTCGCGCCAGATCACCGGCAAAGTGCTCAGGCATTGAAGCGCAAACACGTAGTAGACCATCAGACTCAGGCAAGTCAGGACAGTAAAGACCGGGGTTCCATCCTCGCGCGTATCGGAATGCAACGCATTCAACAAGGACTGTTGATTATCCTCACCGTCGTCACCGACATTGTGAATGATCGACATCGTGCCGACAAACACCTCGCGGGCGGCAAATGAAGTCACCACGCCGATACCGATCTTCCAATCGAATCCGAGCGGGGCGATGGCCGGTTCCAGCCATTTGCCCATGCGTCCCGCATAACTGTAAGCGAGGGCCTCTCGGGCCTTGGACGGATCTTCCTTTTCCTTCTCCACACCTGCCCCGGTCTTTTCAACCGTTTCCACGTTCGCGGTTGCGGTCTCATTTTGCACGGTCGATTCACTCGTCGCAGGCGCAGTAACTTCGCCAGCCACTTCTTCCTTCTTCGGATAGGTGGTCAGGAACCAGAGGACAATCGAAATCGCGAGAATAACCGTACCTGCCTTCTTGAGGAACAAGACTGCGCGTTCCCACATCAGACCGAGTACCGCGCGAAACATCGGTGCGCGGTAGGCGGGCAATTCCATCACCAGGGCCGGTTGCTCGCCCTTGACAAGGACTGTCTTGAATATCCACGCAAAGAGAAAAACAAAACTGGTGCCGAGCAGATACATCGCCATCATCAGACCCGCCTTTTTAACCGATGAAAAAGGACCGTCGGGAATCATGGCCGCGATGAGAAGCGAATAAACCGGCAGGCGCGCGGAACAACTCATCCATGGCGTCACCAGAATCGTAATCAACCGGCTGCGTTCGTTCTCGATGGTTCGCGTCGCCATGATGCCGGGAATCGCACACGCGTACCCGGAAAGCAGCGGCAGGAACGAGCGTCCGTGCAGACCGACCTTGCTCATCACGCGATCCAGCAACAACGCCATGCGGGCCAGATAACCCGATTCCTCCATGATCGCAATGAAAAAGAAGAGTAGCAAAATCTGCGGCAAAAAGATAACCACGCCGCCCACTCCGGCGATGACGCCATCGGTCAGCAGGCTCTTGAAATCGCCATCGGGGAGGATATTACCGACCCAGTCCGAGAGTATTTTGAAACCGGAATCAATCAAATCCATCGGATAGGAAGCCAGCGAGAAGATGGTGTAAAACACCAGCGCCATCGCCGCGCCCATGAAGAGCAATCCCAGAACGGGATGCGTCAGGATCCCGTCGATCTTGTCCGAAACCAACTTTCCCTTCCCCTCGCCAAGTCGCAGCACGTCGTCGAGCACCTTGGAAATAAACTCATAGCGGGTATCAACAATACTGCGCCGCCAATCGAATCCCTCCCGCTGGAACTTCTGCTGCCACTCGGTCAACATCGCCGTATCGACCGGCAATTTCGCTTCCAGATGGGCGATCTCCTCCTTGCCGTAATCGGTCAACTGCAACAATGTTTCGGCTTCGGCCCACGAATGCGTATAGCCCCAATCAGTCTCAAGCTTCTCGTGAATATCGGCCACCGCCTGTTCCACTTTTGAATCGTAGGCCCAGCGGCGCGAGACCGGTTTCAAATCGGCCACACTGATCGCAAGTTTGAGATCGACCAGACCCCGCCCCTCGCGCAGAGCGCACGCAACGACGGGAACGCCAAGCGCCTTCTCCAGCTTGGTGGCACTGACCTGATGACCGGAAGCCTCGGCCAGATCCATCATCGTCAATACGACAATCGTCGGCAGGCCAAGCTCGATCACCTGCAGGGCCATGTAAAGATTGCGGCGCAAGTCGCACGCATCGACCACACAAATCACGCGGTCGGGCTTGGGGGTCTCAGGGCGCAGTCCGAGCAAGACATCGCGCGCAATGCTTTCATCACGGGAGCGGGGGGAAAGGCTGTAAGCGCCGGGCAGATCGATAAGCTGAATTCTTTTGCCGTGCTGGGAATAACACCAGCCGACTTTCTTTTCGACCGTGACGCCGGGGTAATTGGCCACCTTCTGGCGCAAACCGGTCAGGGTGTTGAAGAGAGTGGTTTTGCCCGAGTTGGGATTACCCACGACGGCGTAGGTGAGCCAAACGGAGGACGATTTGGAGGAGGAGGAAGTCGTAGGGGTGGCAGTGAGTGCGGAAGACATCTGGATTTTTCCAATCTTGCTTTAGAGCGAAAGAACGGCCTCGATTTGACGACAAACCCGGCGGCCGAGAGCGAACCGGGAATAGCCGATTTCGCAGATGACGCCGCCAGCCACAGTGTGCTTGCGCACGACCGAACCGACGGTCAGTCCCAATTCCATCAGACGCTGACGCAGGGAGGACGATTTGCAGTGAATTTGGCGAACGGAAACTTGTAAACCATCCGGCACCGCATCCAGCGATTGCACGGAAGTCCGACTTGAAACTGTGTTGCTTTTGGGCTCCATCATGATGATTGGAGTCTGGCAAATCGCCGTGTTCCTGTCTGACGGTCGGTTGCGTTTCTTTATCGTTGAATTGCGATCAACGGAAAAGGCTTTTTAGACGGAATTAACGGAATTTTTGGAATTGAAAGGCAGGGGGACGACAGTATTGAGCACTATGTTCTAAGTACTAAGTTTCGGCTTTCAGCATCCCTATTTCTTTGATTTCCCGAGTTCCTGATAAGCCTTCCCGCCTTTGTCTTTCCAATCTCGTAAATTCCGTTAATTCCGTCTCAAT
>DBTH01000039.1 GCA_002306945.1 Methylacidiphilaceae bacterium UBA1321
AGAGCGTGCCCTGGGCGAGGAATTTCGCCTTGCCGACTTTCTTGGTGGCGCGCTGGAATTCGTAGACGAATTCGTTGCCGATGATCTTGCGTTTTTTTTCGGGTTCGACGACGCCCTTGAGTTTGCGCAGGAAGATGGCTTCGGCATCGGCGGTGAGTAAATTCAACTTCATGTGCTTGCCGAAGAGGTTCTCGACCTGGGTGCGTTCGTCGTGGCGGAGGAGTCCGTTGTCGACGAAGATGCACTGGAGTTGTTTGCCAATGGCTTTGTGGAGGAGGGCTGCCGCGACGCTGGAGTCGACGCCGCCGCTGAGGCCGAGGATGACGCGGTCTTTCTTGCCCACGCGGCGACGGATTTCGTCGCAGGTGGATTTGATGAAGGATTTCATCGTCCAGGTGGGTTCGGCCTTGCAGACGCCGAGGACGAAGTTGGAGATGATCTCCTTGCCGCGCGGGGTGTGGGCGACTTCGGGATGGAATTGGAGACCAAAGAATTTTTTCTCGCGGTGCTCGATGGCGGCGTAGGGGGCGTTGGAGGTTTTGCCGATGGAGACAAAGCCCTTGGGCATTTTGGTGAGGCGGTCGCCGTGGCTGTTCCAGATTTCGAGCTTTTTGGGGAGTTTTTTGAAGAGAGGCGATTTGCCGAGGAGTTGGAGTTCGCCGTAGCCGTATTCGCGGTGGTCGCTGTGTTGAACCTTGCCGCCGGGCAGGAGATGCCCCATGAGCTGCATGCCGTAACAGATTCCGAGGATCGGGAGGCCGAGATCGAAGATGCGGGGATCAGGGAGGGGAGCCTTGGTTGAGTAAACGCTGGAGGGGCCGCCGGAGAGAATGATGCCAGCACCGCGCAAGCTTCCGATGACGGTGGCGGGGGTGTCGTAGCGGAGGATTTCGGAGTAGACGTTGAGTTCGCGGACGCGGCGGGCGATGACCTGGGTGTATTGGGAGCCGAAATCGAGGATGAAGATGCGGTTGCTCATAAGAGAAGAAGACTTTGGCGAAATTTACGAAAAAGAAAAAGGCTTTTAGACGGAATTTACGGAATTAACGAAATTGAAAAGGCAGGGTTTAGTCTGTCTTGAGTCTCGTTAATTCCGTTAATTCTCGTCAAAAAAGCCTTTTTCGTTACGACTTATTTCGTGCCCATACCGACGGCTTGAACCATCTGGAAGAGCTTGCCTTCCGTCTTGATGGAAGGGGCGATGATGATTTCCGTTTCCTGGAATTCGCGAATGGTGCTGGCGCCGACGCAACCCATGCAGGTGGCGATGGCTCCAACGAGATTCTGCGATCCGTCGTCGACGGTGGCCGGTCCAAACAGGATCTGTTTGAGCGAGCCGGTGACACCGACCTGGATGCGGGTGCCGCGAGGCAGGTTGGCGTGAGGCGTGGCCATGCCCCAGTGGAAGCCCTGTCCGGGGGATTCCTGGGAGCGGGCGAAGGCGGAACCGACCATGACGGCATCGGAACCGGCTGCGAGGGCCTTACAGACGTCGCCGCCCTTGGACATACCGCCGTCGGTGATGATGGGGACGTAGCGGCCGGTCTTCTTGAAGTAGGCGTCGCGAGCGGCAGCCGAGTCGACCGTGGCGGTGACTTGGGGTACTCCGAGGCCGAGAACGCCGCGGGAGGTGCAAGCCGCGCCGGGGCCGACACCGATGAGAACGCCGGCAACGCCGCATTCCATGAGTTCGAGGACGACGTTGTAGGTCACCGCGTTACCGAGGATGACGGGGGCCTTCATCTTTTTGCAAAATCCGGCGAGATCGAGGGATTTGTATTCGGTCGAGACGTGGCGGACAGTCGAGACGGTCGATTGGACGACGAAAATGTCGACGCCGGCTTCGGCGGCAATGGCTCCGTAGCGTTCGGCTTTTTGCGGGATGGAGGAGACTGAGGCAATGACTCCGGCTTGCTTGAGTTCCTGGATGCGCTTGCTGATCAATTCTTCCTTGATCGGCTCGGTGTACATCTTCTGGATCAATTCGGTGACGTGGGCTTTGTCAGCCTTGAGGATCTTTTCGAGGACTTCGCGCGGGTTTTCGTAGCGAGTCTGGATACCTTCGAGGTTGATGACACCCAAGCCGCCGAGCTTGCCCATTTCGATGCAGAAGTGCACGTCGGTGACGCCGTCCATCGCGCTGGCGATGATCGGGATCTTGAGCTTGATCGGTTTGCCGGATGGCGTAGGGATTTCAAACGATGTGTCGACCTCGTTGGGGTTGATGGTGACCTCTCCAGGGACGAGAGCAATTTCATCAAATCCATAGGTGACGCGGGCTTTACGATTTCTTCCAATCCACATTCCCATAAGTTTCTAGTTTCTCCTTCAGTTGTTGTCGCTCCTGCACCGCCCCACATACGGGACAGCGCAATCGCTGACGCGGGGTCGTGACGGGTATTTCCGAATCACAGAACCCACAAATAAAAATGCGACGCTCACTGAGTTCACCCAGACGGCGTCGCCGTAAAAAAAGAAACCACGAGAGAAAGACAAGAGCAAGAAAAACCGCAAGATATAAGCAAAAAATTTCGCTCAAACTGAAATTCATGGCTTGTTGGGAGCCGTCGGTGTCCCTGCGGCTGCGGGCGTCTTTTCCGGTTCAAACTGCCAGTAGACAGTCACTTGTCCCCAAACGAGGCCGGGCTTGGAGGTGGGTTGAAAGCGTATTTTGCGCAAGTATTGCAAGGCGGTTGCGTCGACGGAGTCTTTGCCGCTGCGTTGTTCGAGCAAGGCGTGGATGACGCGTCCGTCGCTTTGGACTCCGAGGCGAATGACGCTGACGCCGGATTCGGTGATGAGTCCGGAGGGCTGATTGGGCAGCGCGGGGACGGGTTGGATCAGGCGGTCGAACAGCGTGGAATCGAACGAGAGAACGGTGGACGGTGCCTTATCGGCGGCGGGGAGCGTGGCGTAGGCGAATGTCTGGTGTGGCGTGGCCATCATGGAGGTGACGCGGTCGGCCAGCGGGGAGACGTCGTCGGGCAGGAAAGTCATGGTTTCCTGTCTGGAACCGGATTCGGAGACGGGAGGGGGCGCCACTCGGGAGGGCAGGGGAAAGGCGCTGATGGAGATCGGGCCGTCCTGTACCAATGGAGAGGCGGAATGGATGAGGAGGCTGGGGTCCTTGAGTTGGTACCAGGAGTCCGCGCTGGTGTGCTGGGCGGTGGCGGGAGCCGCTGTCTGGGAGAGTGTGACGTAGAGGCGCGGGACGGTGCGGGGGAAGGGTTGCGGATAGGAAATCCGGATGAAGGAGAAGAAAAGGAGGTGGGCAAAGGCCGCGGCAAGCACAAACATTCCCAGTCGCCGTTGTTCGGGAGGAACGGCGTCGATCAGGAGCTCAATCGGCAACGCGTGGACGTGCAGGCCGGGAAGCTTGTGCGCCTTAGGGCTGGGGCTGGGCGGGGGAGTTGGTGGCTGGGGTTGTTCCATTGCCATTATTGGGGGGTTGAGTGGCGATGACGACGGACATGCCGCTGTACATGATGGCGTTCATGATTTCGGTGAGCAATCCGAGGGGGACTTCCTTGTCGGCCTTGATGGTGACGGGGGTATTGGATTGTTTGTTGCGATTGAGTTGTTGAAGGGCTTTGCGCAGGTCGGGCAGGGTCATGATCTGGTCGTTGAAGAAGATGACGACTTCGCGCGGCAGGAGGTAACCGGTGTTCGGGTCGCGTTTTTCGGCTTCGAGCATGACGCTGACGATGGGCGTGTTGGAAGGCGCTCCGGCACCGAAGGCGGAGCGCGGGGGATCAACGCGGATGCCCGGTTGCAGGACGAAGGTCGAACTGAGCATGAAGAAGATCAGCAGCAGCAATACCACGTCGATCAACGGGGCCATGTCGATCGGGCCGCGCAAGGCTTGGTGATGACGGGGTAATTTTATCATGGATAAAAAAAGTTTTCAGTTTGAAGTTTTCAGTTTGAAGTTTTTCGGAGAAATATCCGGTTTCTCCGTGAAGTCCAGATGCTTCCCTTGAAGTTCGGCAGGGCAAACTGAAAACGGAAAACCATCGTACTGAAAACTATTTCTCACGCCTTGGCCGATTTCTTTTCCTTTTCGGAATCGCTCGATGGCAGCGGGATGATGTCGGGCTGCTGCGGTTCGGTGAGGGCGTGAACCATTTCGATGCCGGCGCGTTCCATGTCGGAGACGAGGTGGTTGAGGCGAGTGGCGAGGTAATTGTAAGCGGCGTAGGCGGGAATGGCCACGACCAAACCGGCGGCAGTGGTGATGAGGGCCATCCAGATGCCACCGGCGAGGTCGCCGACGGGAGCCGCGCCACTGGAACGGCTGATCTGGATGAAGGCGTCGATCATGCCTAGAACGGTGCCGAGCAGGCCCAGGAGGGGCGCGATGTAGCCGATGGTGGCCAGGAGGGAGAGATTGGACTCAAGGGCGGGGAGCTCAAGCTGGGCGCATTCCTTGATGATCTCGCGCAATTCGGTGGGGGGATAGTTACGCTTGCTGATGGCGCTGCGCACGACGTTGACGACCGGGCCGTAGCCGTCGTCGCAACGTTCGAGGGCTTCGACGTATTGTTTGCGGCGGACGAGGTTCTTGATGCCGGTGAGGAATTCGCCCACGGGCATGCGGCAACGGTGATAGTAGAGGAGGCGTTCGAGGAAGACTCCGGCGGCAACGATGCTGGCGGCGAGAATGAACCACATCAGCATCCCGCCTTTTTGCATGATGTCGAATACTCCCACGCTTTCTTGCAGGGAGGGGGCCGGTAATTGGGCGAGGAGTGAGGGGATCATGATTTTTTTACCAGATAAAGGAATGTTCTTCGCCGACGACCTGGTCTCCCTTGAGGATGGTGAAGCGCCAGGAAATGACCGGCCCGTAGGCTTTGTAGGCGTCGCCCAGGACGGCGAAGGTGGAGCGTTCGTTGCCCTTGATGTTGGAGTGTTGCAACGTCAGGGTACGGATGACGTCGCGGGATTGAGATTGGCGGTATTCGAAGCGGGTGGTGAAATTGGCGGCGGCTCCCGTGTTTTTCCAGGAAATGACGAAGTAGTGTCCTTTGCGGCTTTCCTTTTCGGCGTCGGTGATGGCTCCGTAGTTCCAATACTCTTCCTCGAATTTGAGAGCTTCGCTTTTCGCGGACTTGGAATGTTCTTTATTAAGGAACTCGTGGATTTTGGTGACCTGGATGGTCGGATCGAGCTGCTTGAGTTTTTTGAACTCGGTTTCGACCGGGCGGCGGGGTTCGGAGCTGGAAAGGGTGGCAGAAGAGGTCGCCATGGTGGTGACCGACGGACTAGCCGATTCGCTGGAGGAACTGGTCGAGGTGGCGATCTGGTCTTCGGCGTGGCTCAAGCCAAGGAGAAGGGGCAAGATCAGAAAGGCGAATAGTTTCCGCAGCATGAACTTTTTTAGGATGGTTCTCAGAGACTGTCAACTACTTGCAACAGCCATGGAACCCGTCCGAATGCTTCGCGACGGGTTCCCGGTGGGATTGTCCGGTATTTCAGCCGTTGGTCAGAACTTGCCGATGAGCCAGGTTGTGCCGTGGGAGGTATAGAGAAAACCGTTGAAAAAGTAGAGCATGCCAAACAGTCCGACGACGACGCTCAGAGCCCAAACAGGCTTTTTCTTGAGCAGGGCGGCGAGGGCGGAAAGGGTGATGCCGATCTGGAGGTAGATGACCGCGCGGCCAAAGATGGCGCTGTTGGTCAGGGAATGATCGCGGAGATCTTCGAATTTTTTGGCTTCAGCCTGAATGTCTTCGCGTTCCTTTTTGTATGTGGCGATTTTGTTTTCGTACTCGGCAACCTTGGCCTGGGCGGCCTGCTGGCTTTCGCCCTTGGCTTGTGCGGTAAGGATGAGAAGGCCGTCTTTTTGGAGTTCGTAGGTGTGACCCTTGATGCTTTTGGCCTGGTAGAAAGCCCATTGGTCGGAAGCCCGGTTCTGGGCCATCATGGCGCTGGAGCCGAAGCCGCCGCTTTTGGCGCTGCCAAGAGTTGCGCTCGCCGACATGATGATGGTGGTGATTGCGAGCCAGTTCAACCACGTTGATTTTGTTTCGTCAGTTTGTGTAGCCATTTGTGTGTGAAATTTTGAGGGATGAAAATGACATCCGGATTTCAGGAATCAAGTATTTCCCGAAAAAGGCGAAAGGCTTTATTTTATCAGGAACTCAGGAAATCAGAAAAAGGGAAAACCTGGACGATAGGGTTTGGCGGGGAGTTCTTGAATTGTCGATGCGGATGGGGAGAATGCGAGTGGGAAAAAATATGTCATCGCGCGGTATTTCTGTGTTGGGGTTGATTCAGCTTTGCCTGGTGTTTGGTATCTGGGTGATGAATCGCATTGGTGCTCGATTTGCCGAAGAGATTTCAGGTGGAAAACCACAACCTGTTTTCATTCAATTCCTGCAAAGTTACGGGATCTGGCTGATTGCCGTGCCGATAGTGTGGACTGTTTTGTCGGCGTTTTTGTCGATGCGTGGCGGAGTGTATTGGGGAAGAATCTGCGTGGTGACACTCAGCCGTATCTATTCAAAACATCATGCTTTGGATTGAGAATTTCCCGAGGCTAAGGCGAGGCGCAAGGAGGGAATTTATTGCTCATCAATAAGTGACCGACGCGCAACGAAGCCTTTGCCTCGGGAAAACTCCAGCTCGGGCGTGAGG
>DBTH01000326.1 GCA_002306945.1 Methylacidiphilaceae bacterium UBA1321
CGCGGGCCCTTGCGGGTACGGGCGTTGGTGCCGGTGCGTTGACCGCGGACAGGCAATCCACGGCGGTGGCGGATGCCACGGTAGCAGTTGATCGCCTGGAGGCGCTTCAGGTTCTGCTGGAGTTCACGGCGAAGATCGCCTTCGATGGTGAATTTGTTTTCCTGAATGACCTGAATGATGCGGTTAAGCTGGGCGTCACTCAGTTCCTTGGCGCGGATATTAGGATCGATTTCAGCCTGTTCGAGAACGAGCTTGGCGCGGGTCGGCCCGATGCCGTAGATGTATGGCAGGGAAGCTTCGATGCGCTTGTCGCCGGGGATGTCAATACCGAGAAGTCGTGGCATAAGTGTGTATGTCCTGGATTAGCCCTGACGCTGTTTCAAGCGCGGGTTCTTTTTGTTGATGATGTAAATGCGCCCTTTGCGGCGAACCACCTGGCAGTCCGCAGTGCGGCGTTTTACTGAAGCTCGTACTTTCATAGTTCTTTTTTCGTTACGTTTTCGCTGAGTCGAAGTATCCGGCCACGACTCAGGTCGTAAGGGCTGAATTCTACAACAACTTTGTTTCCTGGCAAGACCGGAATGAAGTTTAATCGCATCTCTTTCGTCAGCCCCGCCACCACCCGGTGGCCGTTTCTCAGTTCCACGCGGTAGCTGTGGTCCTTGAGTGGCTCGATAATGTCGGCGATTACTTCGATCCGTTCGTTTCCAGGCATGTCAAAATTTCGGGTTCGTCCTCCGTTATTAAAACTGTGTGTTCAAAGTGGCAGGACGGCTTGCCGTCCGCCGTGACGACGGTCCAGCCGTCGCCCAAAATTTTCACTTCCGGCACGCCGAGGTTGACCATTGGTTCGATGCAGATGGTCATTCCGGGCTTGAGCTTGGGACCGGTTCCGGCGCGGCCGTAGTTCGGTACCTGGGGCTCTTCGTGCAGTTCGCGCCCGATGCCGTGTCCGACGAATTCGCGCACAACCGAGAAGCCGCGTTTTTCGACGTATTGCTCAACCGCAGCCGAGATGTCGTGAACGTGGTTACCGGGGCGGGCTTGTTCGATACCTACCAAAAGGGATTCCTGTGTGGCCTGCCAGAGTTTGGCGACTTCCGGCTTGACCTCGCCAACGCGCACGGTGGTCGCCATGTCGGCAACCCATCCGTCGATGACGATGCCCATGTCGAGTTTGACGATGTCGCCGTACTGGACGCGGCGGAATCCGCCGAGGCCGTGCACGACTTCCTCATTGAGGGAAATACAAATATTGCCCTTGAATCCGCGATAATTCAGGAAGGGACTCTTTCCGCCCCTGGCCTTGATCATGTCGGCAGCCATCTGGTCGAGCTCGCGCGTCGTAACGCCGGGCACTACCTTGGCAGTGAGCTCTTCGAGGACGGAACGCAAAGCTTTACCGCTTTTGCGCATTCCCTCGATATCGCTCGGGCTTTTGATTGAAATCACGGATCTCGACATTTCTTTACTGTTTAAAGAAGAACCAGATGACGGCGGCCGAGAACAACAGGGCGGCCACCCCAATGTAAATTAACATCATGCTGGATTCGTCGAGAGATTGTCCTTGAGCTCCGACGTTCCCCATGGATGAGCGGCCACGGAGGCGGCCCTTTTTGAGGAAGCCGTCGTAGTGGCGCTGCAGGAGGTACGTCTCCATTTGGCGCATGGTGTCGAGCATGACACCAACCATGATCAGAAGGCTGGTGCCGCCGAAGAATTGCGCTGTGATGTACGGGATCTGCAAAGTTTGTGTTGCCAGCATGGGCAGGACGGCGAGGAAAGTCAGAAAGACGGCACCGGCAAGTGTCAGGCGGGTCATGGTGAAGTCGAGGAATTCAGCCGTCGGTTGTCCGGGGCGAACGCCGGGGACGAATCCGCCGTGCTTTTTGAGATCGTCGGCAATCTGGATCGGGTTGAACTGTGTGGCCACCCAGAAGTAGGAGAAGAAAAGGATCATGCCACCGTAGAGGATGTAGTGGGTCAATCCGTTGTTAAGCTCGTGGGTGATGCTGGCAACCCAGATGGAGTTGGGGAACATGAAGCCGAGGATCATCGAGGGAAACACGAGGATGGACTGGGCAAAGATGATGGGCATGACTCCCGCGTAGTTGACCTTGAGGGGCAGGAAGGAGGTCTGTCCGCCGTAGACTTTGTTACCGCGAACCTGGCGAGCATATTGGACGGGGATCTTGCGCATGGCCTGGGTGATGGCGATGGTACCGGCGACGACTGCAAAGACGAAGGCGAGGAGGATGACGACCAGCAGGATCGGAACGGAGGTTGTATCGGCGTTGGCCGTTGTCGGGAATACTTTCTGGAAGCCTTGCACCAAACCGGCAGGCATGCGGGCGACGATACCGACGGTGATGACCATGGAGATACCGTTGCCAATGCCTTTGTCGGTGATCTGTTCGCCAAGCCACATGAGGAGCATGGTGCCAGCAGTCAAGCTGACGACGCAGATGAAGCGGAAGGCAAGACCGGGATCGGGGACGAGCGGTCCGACGCTGGCTTCAATGTCGGCAATGCCACGCAACAGGGGAATGCGGTCAGGATGTTCGAAGCCGATGGCAAAGAGGTAACCCTGGAAGAGGCAGAGGGCGATGGTGAAGATGCGGGTGTACTGCGTGATCTTCTGGCGGCCACCTTCTTCACGGGCGAGCTTGCCCATGCTCGGAACCACGGCGGTCAGCAGCTGCATCATAATGGAGGCGCTGATGTAGGGCATGAT
>DBTH01000194.1:0-4273 GCA_002306945.1 Methylacidiphilaceae bacterium UBA1321
AGGTTTTGAATAGTTACGGCTTAGTGCCATTCGGGTCGATCCGTTATTTTATTATATTTGCAATCGCTCTCAACAAAAGCAAAAGCCGACTGGCATCTTTTTGATGTTCCTTTTTTCACTGCTCAGGTTTGGTATCGGGTGTATTCGGTTGTGGTTTTCTAGTTATGGATCTAGTCGCGGAATCTGGCGGCAGGATAACGGTAACGTGCGAGTTCGGCTTGGTGATTCGCCAGATGGAATCGACCTTCAAGTTCGGGTTCGCTTCCTTCAGCTTGGCGATCTGCTTTTCGAAACGTTCTACAGCTTCCTTGTCTCCGGCTCTCTCTGCAGCGAAGGTCATCCGCTTTAGATAAAGCACCTTTTCCCAATCCTTCTTCGATGTAGTCACTTCCGGATAGAGAACCTCTGCGTTTTTCCAATCGCCTAATAAAATGTAATCGTCCATCAAGAGTTCCATCGCGCGGCGCTTGTCGGGATGCCCCTCCATCGACGGCACATCACGCAGGACAGCCACCGCCCTTTGATATTGCCGCGCCTCGGTCAGCAGACAGCCCACCACATACATGCGGCCTACGTCCTGAGTGACCGCCAGATTGACCATTCGCTTATAGACCTCGTCCTTTTTCTCTTTTGGACTCGTCTTGATGATCGCCTGCAAAAGATTTTTCTCGATGTTATCCCATGGCTTTCGGCTACGCAGCCAGCTCCACAACGTCTCTTTCTCCGTGTCGATCAATTCGGGATGAAACGAACCGAGATAGACCGCGATGCGCTCCGCCGTGAGCGAGGTCGGAGATTCCTTTTCGAGCGTGTCGTACAAAAACTTCTGCGCCTCCGCGCCCCGTTTCTGGCGGATCAGGAAATTCGCATAGTCGTTCACAAACCGGCTGTGCCAATCCACAAAGCCTTTGCCTTGCCATACTGTATTTTCCTGCGACACGCACAGCGACAACCCGACCTTGAGAGCTTCCTCCTCGCGCACGGCATCGCCGTTCTCTTTATAATATTTCGCCTTGTCCGCCCAGTACTGTGGCGGATACACCGTCGTGATAGGTGAAGGCACTGTCGTCTCGGTAGAAGCTTCTGACGAAACCTCCGCATTCAACCGCAAACCCTTCGACGTCCCGGACTGAAATTGCGGTGGAAACGGGCCGGACACCGAACCCGTCGGCGTCGTGATCAATGGCTCCGCAAAAAGCGATCCTGCCGAAACGACCAAAATCCCAACGCCCGAAATCATTCGCATCCGCATCATGGCTCCTTTGTCGTCGATCCGTTCTTTGCCGGATCGTTTCCGTTGCCTGCCGCACCCGAATTTCGTTTCTCATATTAGAGCCCGGATTTCACACATCAAAGAAATTCGACTATCCCCGTTTTACATAAGTCCATTTTTTGGGAATAAATGGACTTATGTAGCTAGTGCCAGCCTTTATCAGAAAACGTCTTAGCAAAGGTTCGCAATGACAGCTTATCAAATAGGAAATCAAAACTATAACGAAAAGCGAAATGAGCAGGGATAAAACGAAATTTTTCAGCCAAAAATTAATATATAAAATCAATGTCACCCCAACAATTTCATGAATCAAATACAGTGGATATGTCAAAAGCCCGAAAGCGCGCAGCAATTTCTTAATCCTTTCTCCAAAAACCAAATACTTATTTAGCCGCATGCCTTGCAGTAGCAGCATTACAAATACGGTCCATGCAATAGACGCTCGCACAGCCAAATAGCTTGCATCGACAACTTTTTTACCATCAGAAAGTGCATAATGGCCATATAATAAACACGATCTGGAGTAAATCTCCAATAGACTGCCAATATAGCACAATACAAATATCGTCCAGTCGATCCTTTTCATGGACCTCTGGTTTATCATATATATATATATGCCCATCGAGAAATAGATTCCATGTCGCAATAAAAGTATATTTTTAAGACCATATCCCAACTCTACCCACTTAGTCGGAAATAAACCGCTCCATGCGCAGGCCAATAGGATATTGTAAATGCTGCTTGCGACAGCCAGGCACAAAGTAAATCTTTGGAACTTTACCTTGAATAGAATAATGGCAACCAAAATCACCATGTAAAATGCCAGCTCAATTGGAAGAGTCCAGTAGGCTGATGCTACAAACGGTCCCTTTACTAACAGTATTGAATTAATAATCGCGTAAACATCCCTCCTGACCCAAGCACCCGCATCCAGCGCGTCTGCAGACGTAAGAAATAAAAAGGCAAAAAGACTTATCATCAAGCAAATCCATGCCGTTGGATAAATACGCAAAAAACGATTTTTTATAAAAGCAAGTGGAGTATAGGACATAATTGATCCACTGATCGCAATTCCTGATATCAGGAAAAAAACCTCAACACCGATCCAGCCATATGGCATGACATTGGCATAATCATCTCTCTTCCACGTCAAATGAAACATGCACACCATTACGGCAGCAGTAACCCTTACCACATCTATAACATAGATATGTTTGTCCTGACTCAGGTTAGTTTTTCTCATTTCCTCTGTATGCGTCATAAACCCAAAAATCGCTTTTCCAAAACGAGATACCCGAATGACTTCACAAGACAAGCTTATTAAGTTCTGTCCAATACGTTTAAAAAGAAAAAGGTACAAGCATTTTTTATTCGCAGAAGTGGAGCAGGAGTTTGAGTCAAGAGCGATTGGTTTTGGGAGTTTTTGGGGAGGGGGTGGGCTGAGTACGCTCTTCTCTGTAAAAACGGCGCGTGCGTTCGATTGGACGCTGGGAAATCGTTGCGACAGGGCATTGCCGATTCCTGCGATGCGAACCCGGAGTGCCGGACGTCCTTTATCGCATGCGGTTGGAAAAGTGAAAGGGGCGAAAAAAGATGTGAGAACATTTGCTTCCGGTCATTGTGAAAAAAGCATAACGAACTGTCTTTGTTCATATTACCGTCACATGACATTTTCGCCCGCGGCGGGGCAGAGTGCTCGACAGGGCGAATGCCGTTGTCTATAAAAGCTCCCTTATGACCGATCAATCCCTTTTCGCTTCTGTTCCGATTGAGAAACTCGCCGCCGACACGATTCGCACGTTGACCATCGATGCGGTGGAAAAAGCCAAGTCCGGTCACCCCGGCTTGCCGATGGGTTGCGCCGATTTCGCCATTGTGCTGTGGACCAAGTTCCTCAAGTTCAATCCCGTCAATCCGCATTGGGCCAATCGCGACCGTTTCGTCCTGTCCGCCGGACACGGTTCGATGCTGATTTATTCCCTGCTGCACCTGACCGGTTTCAAGAACGTCACGCTCGACCAGCTCAAGAATTTCCGCCAATGGGGCAGCCAGACTCCCGGCCACCCGGAATCGCACGAGACTGAGGGCGTTGAAGTCACCACCGGGCCGCTCGGCCAGGGCACGGGCAATTCGGTCGGTCTGGCTATTGCGCAAAAGCATTTCGCTGCGATTTTTAACACGCCGGAATTCCCCGTCAGCGATCACCACGTCTATGCGATTGTTTCCGACGGCGACCTGGAAGAAGGCATCTCGCACGAGGCCGCCGCGTTCGCCGGTCACCTCGGTCTCGACAATCTCATCTGGTTCTACGACGACAACAAGGTCAGCATCGAAGGCAAGACTGACATCGCCTACAGCGACGACGTGCCGCTGCGTTTCAAGTCCTACCACTGGCACGTGATCGAGATCGACGGCAACGACGTCAAGCAGTGCGAAGCTGCCCTCAAGGAAGCCACCACGCACAAGGGCCAGCCCACCGTCATCATCGGCAAGACGATCATCGGCAAGGGTTCGCCCAAGCTGCAAGGCCAGCCCAAGGCCCACTCCGATGCGTTCGGCCCGGAAGAAGTCGCCGCCACCAAGCGCAATCTCGGTTGGCCCGAGAACGAGCAGTTCCTCGTCCCCGACCGCGTGAAGGAATTCTTTGCCAAGCTCCAGCCCAAGTGGGCCGCCGAGGAAGCCGAGTGGAACAAACTCTTCGCCGCGTACAAGGCCAGGAATCCCGACAAGGCCGCGCAGTGGGACGCCTTCCTCTCGAAGAAACTCCCCGCCAATCTCGAATCGCTCCTGCCGAAGTTCCCCGCAGGCAAGGCCGTCGCCACCCGCGCTTCGGGCGGTGATGTGCTCAAGGCGCTCATGGGCGCATTGCCGAATCTGATCGGCGGCTCCGCCGATCTCGCGCCTTCCACCAAGACGCTGGTCAAGGAATACGGTTCCTTCTCGAAGGAAAACTACGCGGGCCGCAATTTCCACTTCGGCATCCGCGAACATGCGATGGGC
>DBTH01000194.1:4518-4687 GCA_002306945.1 Methylacidiphilaceae bacterium UBA1321
GCATCCGCGAACACGGCATGGGCGCAGCGATGGCCGGAATGAGCTACTACGGCGGATTGATTCCGTTCGGCTCGACATTCTTCGTCTTCACCGATTACATGCGCCCGCCGATCCGCATCGCCGCGTTGAGCCAGCTCCAGACCATCTACGTCTTCACGCACGATTCGAT
>DBTH01000194.1:4954-5113 GCA_002306945.1 Methylacidiphilaceae bacterium UBA1321
CGTCGGCGAAGACGGCCCCACGCACGAACCGATCGAACAGATCGCCACGTTGCGCGCCATCCCCAACGTCACCGTCATCCGTCCCGCCGACGCGAACGAGTCCGCCTACGCCTGGCTCGCCGCGGTGCAGAAAACCAACGGCCCAACCGCGCTGCTGTG
>DBTH01000194.1:5341-5604 GCA_002306945.1 Methylacidiphilaceae bacterium UBA1321
GCGGTGCAGAAAACCAACGGCCCACCCGCGCTGCTCTTCACCCGCCAGAATCTGCCCACCTTTGACCGCACCGAAGTCGCTCCCGCGGCCAACCTGCTCAAGGGCGGTTACGTTCTATGGGATTCCAAGAAAGGCGCCACGCCCGAAATCATTCTCATCGGCACCGGTTCCGAAGTCGCCCTCTGCTACGACGCCGCGAAGAAACTCGCCGCTGAAGGCAAGGCCGTCCGCGTGGTTTCTCTCCCCTCGTGGGAACTCTTTGA
>DBTH01000189.1 GCA_002306945.1 Methylacidiphilaceae bacterium UBA1321
ATCACAGTCTGAATTTGTTATTGCTGGCGGGGATGTTGGTGAGCGTTCAATTTGTGATAACGGGTCAACCGCGTCAGCAGGTCGTGGGTGCGGTGGCGGGCGGACTGGTCACGGTGTTGGCGCTGTGGTCGAGCGTTGAGGCGATGGTGGGCGTTGGCATTGTGCTGGGCGTGCTCGGGATTCTGTGGTTGCAACGCGGGGGCCGGATGGCTTGTCTGGCGCTGGTTTATCTGGCGGTGCTGACGACTGCGGGTGGGTTGTTGCTAGTCTTACCGGGAGCCGTGTCGGAAAGTCGCGGGCGCGTGCCGCTGGATTGTTTGTCGTGGGCGCATGTTCGCGTGATTGCCGATCTGTTGATCGGTTGGATTTTGCTCAGTGTCCTGGAACGGCGCGGGTTGCTCGGGAGTTTTCGCCGCCGTGCTCTAGCCGCCGTGGCGGTGGTGGTGTTGCTGCTGGCGTTGATCGCAGTGACGGTGCCGGGTTATTTTCACGGGCCTTACGGACGGATGGATGCGGAGGCGAAACGCATCTGGTTGGCGGGCGTGGTGGAGGAAACGCCACTCTGGAGTTATCCGCAATCGCCGCTCGGAATGATTCTGATATTTCTCGTGCCGTCGTTGTTGGGCGGGCTCTACGGCGTCTATCGCTGGCGGAGGGACAATCAGGAAGCCGACGGTGTGTGGTTGTTATGGGGCGTCGCGTCGCTGGTTTATGCATTGGGGGCATTGGGGCATCAGAGCCGTTGGGCCGAACATGCGGCGTTGGTCTCGGTGGGACTTTGGACGGTTCTGGCCGGGGAAAATATCCCGCGCGTGGCGCGACTGCGGTTTATTTATTGGGTGATGCTGGGGAGTGTTTTTAGTTTGTTGGGGACTTTGGTCACAGTGATTCCTTCGATGGAGGAGGATGCGAAACCGTCCGAGTCGGTGGCTGAAGCGGAACCGGCATCGGTCGTGTCATTGCCACTGGCGATCAAGGGACAAGGGGAATTGCCGTTGCGCGAATTGTGCGCGTGGTTGAATCGGACTTTCCCGGACAAGAACTCGGAGAAGATTTTAAATTTCGTCAATGTCGGGCCGGAATTGTTGTATCGCGCGCACTTGCGGGTGGAGTCGGTTCCGTACCATCGCGACGGGGAGGGGATTTTGACGGCGTATCATGCGATGACGGCACGAACCGATGGGGATGCGCTCAAGATCATCCGGCATAGCCGGGCGACGCTCTTGTTGTTTTCTCCAACGTTGGCCGAGGAGCGGTCTTTTTACGAACAGACTCGCGTGGAGTCGACCTTGTACCGGCGCTTGATCCTGGGGAAAGCGCCTGCGTGGCTGGAGGAAATCAAGCTGCCGGACAATCTGGCGACCGATTTCAAATTGTACCGGATTCTGCCTTCGCCATTTCAGTATAAGTGGTGAGGGGAGAAAAAGTTTTCAGTTTTCAGTGAAAGGCAAAAGACCTGCGTCTGCCGGTGTCTTGAAACTGAAAACCGAAAACTTCGAACTGAAAACTTTGCGTTTCCCATCACTTCGGCAAAGCGACGGCCTTGGCGCGGAGCATGAGGACGGGAATGCTGACCATGTGGCGGACTTTGTCGGCGGTGCTGCCGTAGATGATGTCCTGAAAGAGGCGGTGGCCGTGGGTCGACATGGCGATGAGATCGATCTCCTGAACTTTCGCGTATTTGATGATTTCCTCGTAGGGCTCGCCCATGGCCAGAAAATGGGTGGCGGTGAAACCTTCGGTACGGGCGTCGCGGGCCAGGTTTTCGAGATAGGCGCGATCCTGCTGGATTTCCTCGCTTTCGGCGAGGTTGAGCTGGAGGTGATTGCGGGCGGCCCAGCCGTCGGAGACATGGATGAAAAACAACTTGGCGTTGTTGATGCGCGCGAGCGGTTTGATGTGTTCGATGATGGTCGCGTCCGAAACACTGTTTTCGACCGGTATCAGAATTTTCTGGTACATGGGAGGTTCCTTCCTGAGCACCAGTTTAGTGCGATAAACCCAAAAGGGAATAAAAAGATCGCTGCACGGATTCCGGCGCCAAAAGGTCGAAAAGGAGCTTCAGGTTGAGGAAGATGATGGTGAACGTGGTCAGCCAGCCAAGGATTTTGATCCAGAGCGGATTGACGAACGGCCCCATCTTCGCCTTGTCGCTGGTGAAACGCATCAGCGGCCAGACAGCGAAGCCCAGTTGCATACTCAGGGCGACCTGACTGGCGACGAGGAGATTGGTCGTCTGGTTTTCCCCGTAGATGCCGATGATGCAGACGGCTGGAATGATGGCGATGAGTCGCGTGAGCAATCGCCGCAGCCACGGGGCGATGCGGAAGTGGATGAAGCCTTCCATCACGATCTGGCCCGCCAGGGTGCCGGTGAGCGTGGAATTCTGCCCGGAAGCCAGCAGGGCCAGGGCAAAGAGCGTGCTGGCGATTCCGACTCCGAGGACGGGGCTGAGCAATTTGTAGGCTTCCTGAATGTCAGCGACGTTGCTGTGGCCGGATTGGTGGAAGGCCGATGCGGCCAGTACGAGGATGCCGCCATTGATGAAAAGGGCCGACATCAGGGCGATGCCGGAATCGATGGAGGCGAACTTGATCGCCTCGCGCTTGCCTTCGATGGTGCGGTCGAAGTTGCGGGTCTGGACGATGGAGGAGTGGAGATAAAGATTGTGCGGCATGACGGTGGCGCCGAGGATGCCGATGCTGATGTAGAGCATGTCCGGGTTGTGGAGGATTTCGCTGCTGGGGACAAAGCCGAGCGCAATCCCCGCCAGGCTCGGCTTGGCAAAGAACAGATCCGCCAGGAAACAGATGCCGATGGTGCTGATCAGCGTGACGACGAGGGCTTCAACGTAACGGAAACTCCGGTGTTGGAGGTAAAGGACGGCCAGTACGTCGAAACAGGTGATGAGACAACCCCAGATCAGCGGGATGCCGAAGAGGAGTTGAAGGCCGATGGCCGAACCGATGACTTCCGCCAGATCGCAGGCCGCAATGGCCAGTTCGCACAGAATCCACTGAAACCAGACGACGGGCCGGGAGTAGGAATCGCGGCACGATTGGGCCAGGTCGCGCCCGGTGGCCACGCCGAGCTTGACGCTGAGATGCTGGAGGAGGATGGCCATGAAGTTGGAGATCGCAATCACCCAGAGCAGGGAGTAGCCGAATTGGGAGCCGCCCGCGAGGTCGGTGGCCCAATTGCCGGGATCCAAGTAGCCGACCGCAACGAGGAAGCCCGGCCCGGAAAAAGCCATGAGCTTGCGCCAGAAGCCGGCATTCGACGGCACCTGGACGGAACCGTGGGCTTCAGGCAGGGAAACATCCGCATAGGCGGACGTCGATGTGGTGCCATTGGCCGGAGTTGCGGCGAGGTCTTTGTGATCGCTCATAGGTGAGTAGGCCTGATAACGGTCATAACGGGGAAAATTTGTAGTCTCTTTATTTTGTTTTGTAAACAAAATAAATTTGTTAATGCAAACTTAGTTGGTTTCACCTTTCTTCATTGCCTGGGGTCACGGGTTTTGTTAAACAGGAATAATGGTGAAAGCTTCATCCCACTCGCGAACCGGCCGCAGGAGTTCGGCACGCACCACAGCCGTCAACCGGGGCAAGCGCACGAAGCTGAGTTCTCACCATCGTTCGGGTTTGACTGAAAGCGCCGAAGATTACCTCGAATGTATCTCGAATCTGATCCAGAAAAACGGATACGTCTCGGTCTCCGCCGTGGCCGAAAGTCTCGATCTGATCCGCCCCAGCGTGTCGTTGATGATCAAGCGGCTGGCCGATATGGGATACCTGAAACGCGAGGCTTACCGCGGCTTTGTCCTGACCGAGAGGGGACAGGAAATTGCCCTCGGTATCCAGCACCGCCACGCGCTGCTGACGGAATTGTTTACCCAGATGGGGCTGGATCCGGTTACGTTCTACGACGATATCGAGGGGCTGGAACATCATATCAGCGACGAGGCCCTGGCCGGTTTTGAAAATCTGGTCGGGCATCTAAAATCTCATCCGCTGAAATAAGCGACTTTTACTCGGCGCCGGGACGCCGCAGGACGGCCAGCACGTCAGCCGCCTGCTCCTTCGTGGAAGCTTTCAAATCGCGCCAAATTACCGTCCCGTTTTTGATTAGAAACGATTGGCGGCTGGCAAAGCCGAGAGTCGTCGGAACGCCGAACGCTTCGGTGACTTTCTTTTCCGTATCCGCCAGCAGCGTAAAAGGCAGGTGGTATTTATGCTGGAACTTCTTTTGGTCGGCAACCGAATCGGTGCTGACTCCCACGACCTGAACGCCAAGCGTCTGTAATTGCACGAAAGCATCGCGCAGACTGCAAGCTTCGGCGGTGCAACCGGGCGTATCGGCCTTGGGATAGAAATAAACCAGCGTGACCCCTTTCGCGTAGAAATCGGAGAGATTGACCAATTCCCCGTCCTGGTTGAATACGGCCGCCTGCGGTGCTTTGGCTCCAACTATCAATGGCTCAGAAGCTTGTGAATTTTGAAAAAAGGTGAAAATGCCCATGATTAATGCTCCGGTTATGCCGAAAAAGAATGTAACTGCCGATAAAGGTTTCATGTGTTAAGGCCTGCTTCGTAAGAAGGAGGTCGAGTAATAAGGAACATTACAATAGACATAAGTCAAGCTGATTGGTGGTCTGTGAGGTTTAACCCGCAACATGCACGACGTTAACCGGGAGAAAAGTGAATTGCCTGCTTACCCCACCCGGGATGTGGAGGCGGAATTTTCGCGCCGGATGCTGGCCAGCGAACAGTGGCATTCGCAGATCCTGTTTTTCCTGCTGCTGATTCTGTTGCTCCTGCATTTGTGCCTGCCCCTGATCGGGCCGGTATGGGAGATGATCCGGGATGAAGCGCGGCCGCTTTACCGGATGGGCGCATTGGTCATTGCGGCGGCGGCATCCTTCGAGTTGTACTGCGTGTGGGTGTGCCATCGCTATCTCAGGCAGAGACGCATTCCGCTGGGCGTGTACCGGTATCTGAACGCGCTGATTGAAACGAGTTTTCCGACGTTGGGATTGTTCGCCGTTTCGGAGATCGTCAGTCCGATCCATGCCTTGTACAATCCGGTGGCCAGCACCTACTACTTCTTTATTTTGCTGGCGGCACTGCGGCTCGACTTTTTCATCTGTCTATTTACCGGCATGGTCGCGGCCGTGGGCTACTTCTCCTTGTTCCTGTCAGTGCGCGGTTCGGGGTTGGAGCTGGATCAGGCGATGATGGTGACGGTATTGCTCAAGGGCGCTTTTCTGCTCGGTTGCGGCGTGTTGTCGGGGTTGGTGGCTCAACATATCCGGCAGAATCTGGTGAAGACGATGGAAGTGGTCGCCGAAAAACGCGAGGTTGTCGGCATCTTTTCGCAACTGGTCAGCCCGCAGGTGGCGCAGGAGATTTTGCATCAGCATGGCGGCGTCGGCTCTGAAATCCGCGAGGTGACCATTCTCGTTGTCGATATCCGGAATTTCACATCGCTGGCCGAAATCACACCCCCGGACGATCTGGTGGAATATCTCAACGTGATTTGGGAATCGGGCGTGCGCGTGGTCAATCATCACGGCGGGATCATCAATAAATTTTTAGGCGACGGCTTCATGGCGGTCTTTGGTGCGCCCGTGGCTGATCCCCAACATGCGGAAAAGGCGGTCTGGGCGGGACTCAATCTCCTGGGTGAAATGACGGCGCTTCACGACAAGACAACGATCCCCGAAACCCGGCTCGGCATCGGCATTCACTCCGGCCCGGCGCTGCTGGGAGTGGTCGGAACCAAGGATCGGCGGGAATACACGGTCATTGGGGACACCGTGAACGTCGCGTTCCGCATTGAGCAATTGAACAAGGAATTCGACTCTCAACTGCTCATATCCGAAGCGGTCAAACGCCGTGCGGGTGAGATTGCGCGGGAAGCGGAATTGCTGCCGCACATGTTCGTCAAAGGCCGCTCCGGCCCGGTCCAGGCCTACCGGATCGTGTAGCTCAATCTTCCCACTCACTTTGTGGGCCATAAAGGGGACTCGATCAGTATGCGGCGTCAGGGGAGCGTTTCTCGCTTGTCCAATCGAGATCGGCATTCATCGAATAGTTTTTTTACGGCATCGTCTATCATGGGTAGTCGGGACGATAGCTTGCAGAATTTGGCTAGATGTAGTCTGAACTGAAATTTTTTGGTGCGGGGATTAGCGTCCTCCTGACGAGCGTAACGCAAAGCTTTAACCAAACTTGTTTTGGGGAGACTTTTAATTCCGTTAAAACACTGATGAACGGTAAAGTGGTTATAGAGTAGTTGGAGGAGAGATTACAAGGTTGATGAGATGAGCGCAACCGGCAGCGGTTGGCGTGCGC
>DBTH01000242.1 GCA_002306945.1 Methylacidiphilaceae bacterium UBA1321
TGCGCTGGACGCAGAAGGTGCACTTTTCCATCACGCCGCGCATGCGGACGGTGACGTTCGGATTCTTCTGCATCTTGATCGTATCGGGCGAACCCTTCTTCGCGAGCGGGCCCCAATAGAGCTTGTCGATGGGCCGTTCGTTGTAACTGAAGAAATTGAAGCGGCGAACCTTGTACGGGCAATTGTTGGCGCAATACCGCGTGCCGATGCAACGGTTGTACGCCATCACGTTGAGCCCCTCGTCGCTGTGAACCGTGGCGTTGACCGGGCAAACCGTTTCGCAAGGCGCGTTCTCGCACTGCATGCACGCGACCGGTTGAACAATCGCCTGCGGATCTTCCACATCGCCGGAGAAATAGCGGTCGTTGCGAATCCAGTGCATTTCGCGTCCGTTGATGACCTGCTGCTTGCCGACAATCGGGATGTTGTTCTCCGCCTGGCACGCGATGGTGCAGGCGTTGCAGCCGATGCAGGTGTTCAAATCGATGACCATGCCCCACTGCATGAGACCGTCGAGCTTCGGCTGGTCGGCAGCGTAGATCGCCGGGAAACCTTCCTTGTAGCCGGGCATGTGGGACGATTCGCCAATCTGCTGCACCCAGCCGGGATTCTTGCGGTTTTCTTCGAGCACGATTTCGCGCGCCAGACCGCGACCTTCCATGCTGTTGTGCTCTTGCGTGATCGCGAGCGGATAGGAACCGGAAACCTTCGCCACTTTCACGCCCGTCACAAAACCGGTCGTGTCCGAGGTACGGATGGAGTAAGCGTTGAAACCGCTGCCCTTGCCGACATGTCCCGTGGCGGTGCGACCGTAACCGACCGCGATAGCGATGGAATTGTCGGCCTGTCCGGGCGAGATGAGCGCGGGGAGCACGAGCTTGCGACCGTTGACGGTGAGTTCGATGAACGGAAAACCGTTCTTGTTGCCGAGTTCGGATTGCACCGCAACGTTCGTATTCGGCTTGTCGATGGGATCGAGGACGCCGGGAATGCTGAGGCCGCTGGCGCTGCCGGGCATTTCAATGCCGAGTTTTTTCGCGAGCGCAACGCTGATGAGTGCAGCATTGTCCCAAGTCAACTTCGTCATCGGCTCCGGCAATTCCTGCAACCAGCCGTTGTTGATGTAACGGCCATCGTCGATGTTCGCCGCGTAGAAGGTGACTTCGCATTCACCTTCCTGCAATTGAGGTTTGGTCAATTGGAGATTGACTCGCAAACCAACATTCACAATCAAAGTGGAAAGTTTGATATTGGAATAGGTGAATGACGATTCCGTTACTCCGCTTCCCGAAAGGAATCCATCGTGAACGAATTGACGCCAAGAGTCAGCAATGTCGCCGGTCGATTTAGTGATCTGCTTGAACGTTTCCTGCACTTGCTCTGGACCTTCTGTCGCAGGAATAGGTAATGATATAGCCACGCCGTTCACAATTTCACTAGTAAGAACTATAGTATGTCCCTTGCCATCCGCGACGCGTGGTAGCGATCCGACAAGTAAACCAATCAAAATTTGCGCCTCGGAAATCCCGCCCCAGAGCGGGAGAATCATCGGCTGGCGAGAAAGATAGGAGCCATCGCGAGCGCGATCATCACCCCATGTCTCGAGGAAATGCGCCGCTGGTATCTGCCACGTCGCCAGTGCGGAGGTTTCGTCTTCGTGCAAGCTGTGACGAATCACCGTCGTGACTTTCTTCTGCGTCTCGGCCCAATTCAATTCCGCCGGAGCGTTGAAGACCGGATTACCGCCGAGAATAAAGAGCGTATTGACCTTGCCTGCATTGATGTCGGTGGCCAGTTGATTGATCGAAAGGGAAGGTTCGGTAAGCGAGGGGATAATCAAGGCCGTCTGGCCAAAATTATTGAGCTCCAGGTTGATTAACAATGCCAACAGATGCACTGCAACGGGTTGTTGACTTCCCGCCACCACGAGACACTTGCCTTTGTTAGCCTGCAAATCTTTAGCAAGTTCTGAAATCCATTTATCATCAACAGGAGTGTTTGCGACCGCTTGCACCAACTTTTGCATGAACGCCGTAATCTGGCTCGAATTCAACCGCAGTCGATGATCCGCCATTCCACCTGTGAGCGAGAAGCGGCTCTCGACGACATAAAGGCGGTTCATCTTGCCGTCTTTGCCTTCGACACGGCGACGGCCCGTAGAGAAACCCTTGATCGCCGCCGCGCCGCCGTCTTCGCTGGCGAGGAAATCGCAGTCGAGGGAAAGAATGACGTCGGCCTTGTCGTACTTCGGAACGGTCTGATAACGGCCACCGAAAGCCGTTTGCGCCGCTTCCAGTTCATTCTGATTGCCGAGTGGCTCATAACTCGCCCAACGCACGGCAGGGAATTTCTTTTCCACTTCCTTGCGCAGGCGTTGCAACGTCGGCGAGGTGATATTCTCCGTCAGGAAAGCAAGCCCCTCGCCTTTGTTCGCTTCAAACGTCTTTGCGATCTTGTCGAGTTCGTCCGCGAACGCTTTCGCATCGGTGACCTGCCCGTTCTTCTTGAACTCCTTCGAGCGGTCGGGGTCGTACAAATCCAGAATCGCGCCCTGTGTGAAAATATCGGAGCCGCCGTTGGCGCCGGGGAAACCGGGATTGCCGTCGAGCTTGATCGGGCGGCCATCGACGACCGTGGCCAGCAGCGGCACGCCGCCGAAACGGCGCGGCATCGACGTCGCATATTGCAACGCCTTGCCCGGCACGATCCATTCGGGACTCTTCGTGTACGGAACCAGAAACGCCTCGGGGCGGCGGCAACCGGCCATTCCCAACCCAGCGAGGGCCATCGATGCACCCATGAGCCGGAGGAAGCCGCGGCGGGATAGACCATCCGTTTCCAGTTCGGACGCTCCGGCGGGAAATTCACGATGCAGCCATTCCTTGAACTCCGGCTTGTCGGCGAGCTCATTCAGGCTGCGCCAATAGCGTTTGCCGTTAGAGCCTTCAGGATGTTGGAAAATGCGTTTCATAGGCCGGCACGATCCGTTTGATAAATTCCGCTCGCAAAAGATACAGGTCGGCGCATAGGCATCAACCTATGGCCAAAGAGATTTGCAGACAATATAGAGTCCGAGATAAACGAGACCCCTGGTGAAGATTGACACACCCCGCCGCTCACGCGGCACCCCTCTTGATAGAGGGGACTCCTGCTACCGAAACTCTCAGATGCGAATGTCCCCTCTATGAAGAGGGGTGGCGCGCAGCGCCGGGGTGTGTCAACCCCCGATTGATGCCTCACCGTCATTTGAGCAACTTGCGCCGATGAACTCGTCGAAAGAGTCTTGGGTTGACGCCAATGAGCGAGGCTCCCGCCGAGCCGCACTTCAGCAACGAGACTTGTCACGATCATGTCGGTTTCGCGTTTCATCGATGGCACCCGGAGCAGTTGGTAGGCGGACGGACATTCCACTCGGCCACGAGTGCACTGCCCATCTTGTCCTGGTTTTTCCCTGCGGAAGCGGCGATCCAGTTCAAATCGTAGACCTTGTCGAGCGGGCGCAAATTCTTCTCCGGCGCGCGGTGGCATTCGAGACACCAGCCCATGCTCAACGGCTTGGCCTCGTAGACCACTTCCATCTCGTTGATCTGCCCGTGGCAACTCACGCAACCGACACCGCGGTTCACGTGCGCGGAGTGATTAAAGTAGACGTAATCGGGCGTCTGGTGGATCTGCTTCCAGCGAATCGGGACATTCTTCTCGATACTCTCCCGCAAGACCGCGAGCTTCGGATTGTCCCACTGGACGCCGCCCTGCTTGTGACAGTTGTTGCAAGTTTGACTGTTCGGAATATTCGCATGCGCGGCCTGATCGACGAAGCTGTGACAGTAACGACAGTCCATGCCGAGCTGGCCGACGTGCAAGGCGTGACTGTAGGCGACCGGTTGCTGCGGCTGATAGCCGACGCGCGTGTACTTCGGAGTGAAGTAGTACCACGCTCCGGCCACAACGAAGACACCAATGCATGCCAGCCCCAGGCCGATCTTGATCGGTAGAAAGTTAGCCGATTTCGGGAAGATATTGGCCATTGAGAATTAGAAAGTGGATGGCGCACCCTGTCTATAAACAGAGCGTGCAGATTTATTTCGGACTGCAACAACCGGAACCATATTTCTCCTTAACTCACTGTCAATTAACATAGAGAATTACGGACTGCCAACAGAATTTGTGAATATTTTCACAAACTTTAAACGGCGTATTAATATATCTAATTTCGAGTTATTAGTGTAATTCACAAAACTATTATTCCTCCCCTGATTTTTCATCCACACGGCAAAAAGGGTCAAAAATCGACCGTAGGAAACTTTGTGAAAAAAATATGTCAGATTCACAAAGTTATTGAATAATCTCCCCTTCCCCTGCGCATAATCGCCATTCATTGATCGCATGCCCTCCAAAACGAACATCCCCCGCAAAAGCATCTATCGCCTCTCGGTTTACTCCCGTTGCTTGAACCGTCTCCTCGATAACCACGTCGATACCGTCTCTTCCGAGACACTGGCCAAAGCCGCCGGAGTCAAGCCCGCGCAGTTGCGCAAGGATCTGACCTATCTCGGCAACTTCGGTCGCCGTGGCCTAGGGTACAATGTGGCAGAATTGTGGCAGCGAATCAATACAATGATGGGAACCAACCGACTTTTGCCCGTCATCCTCGTCGGCGCGGGCAATCTCGGTTCGGCCCTGATCTCCTACCAGGGATTTGCCAAGGAGGGTTTCGAGATCGTCGCGGCCTTCGATTCTGAACCGGAACGCCGCCGCAGCCGCCACGTCGCCATTCCGGTCTACGACATGGGTCGGCTCGGCGCTTTCCTGCGCAGCAACAAGGTTCGGCTGGCCATCATCACTGTTCCGGCCGAAGTCGCGCAGGAAGTGGCCAACCGCCTCGTCAACGCCGGTATCCAGGGCATCCTCAATTTCTCCCCGCAAGTCCTCCAGGTTCCCGCTCATATCATGGTCAATAACGTCAACCTCGCCATCGAACTGGAAAACCTCGCTTACTTCATCCGGCAATGATTTGCTCGTGACAGAAGCCGCCGGAGCCTTACAATCCCGACCCATGGCGACGCGTGGGAACAAGGAAATCGGCTGGCTCTACTCACAACTCCCCACTCTTGTTTCCAATGGCATCCTCACCGAAAACGCGGCCAACGCCATTCGCAACTACTACGGCGAATTGCCCCCTTCCTCTCCGCAACGCGCGCTGATCATCATCTTTTCCATCCTCGGCTCCGCGCTGATTGGCGGTGGAATCATTCTGGTTCTGGCTCACAACTGGGAAAACTTCAACCGCAGCGTCCGCGCGATTCTCTCAATTGCCCCGTTGCTGCTGGCGCAGGTGCTCGCTTTCTATGCCGTGGCGAAACGTTCCGATTCGGTCGCGTGGAAGGAATCGACCGGTCTGTTTCTGTCGCTGATGATTGGTGCCTCCATCGCCCTGGTCAGCCAGACCTATCATCTCTCGGGCAATTTCCGCGACTTCATGCTCACATGGCTTGTACTGAGCCTGCCTGTCATCTATCTGATTCCCTCCACGCTGGCGCTGCTCTTTTATCTCGGCGCGTTCCAGATCTGGACTTTTGCCGATCCCAATGTCTTCTTTGAACCGGCCCGGCACCACAGCACATGGCAATACTGGTTGTTACTGGCTGCCGCCATTCCCTATATCGTTCACCGTTTCCGCCGCGATCCGGTCTCCTGGCAAAGCACACTGCACGGCTATTTCCTGATTCTCACCCTGACCATCACCGCTCCGTTCGCGTTGCAATACGGGTGCTCCATCTGGATCGTTTTCTTCTCCGGGCTGATGGGAACCTCCTACTGCCTCGACCACCTTTTCGTCGACGAAACCCCCTCCATCGGTCGACGCCCCTATTATCTCTTCGGAACGCTCGGCAGCTACATCCTTATTTTCATCCTCAGTTTCCGCGACATCTGGGGCATTCATGAGTTCAGCGAAAACTTCTCGCGCAATTTCCCGCTCTACTTCGCCGAAAAATTCGCCCCGGCCCTGCTCCTTTATCTGTTCACCGCATGGATGACTTTGCAATTGCTGCGCCGCAAGGCGGATCATCATCTTACCCTGTTAGCTTTCCCCGTCATTGCCGGAACCGCTTATATCGTCGGCGTCTGGTTCGATGAAAATTCCTTCGCCGTCATCCTCATCAACCTCTACGGCTTGATCCTCGGCATTGTCTCGACCTGGCGGGGCGTCCGCCACCAGAGTTGGGCCGGAGCCAATATGGGTCTGGCGCTCGTCTCCGCATTAATCCTGGCCCGCTTCTTCGATTCGGAATTCGGCCTGCTGCAACGCGGCATCGTCTTCGTCGTCCTCGGCGCGGGATTCCTCGGATTGAACCTGCTGCTCCTGAAGCAAGCCCGGAGGGCGCAATCATGAACCGCTCGCTGCGCCTTGTGCTATTGGGGCTTGTGATCGTGGCTCAAATCGCCGTCCCCGTGCAACTGATGCGGCAGGAGGAAACTACCCTGCGGTTCGGCACCCGGTACAAACTCAAAACCGCGCCGGTCGATCCCTACGACGCTTTCCGCGGCCGCTACATAGCGCTTACCTTTAAAGAAGAGCAACCGTTCTCGGCCATACGACCATCCGGCGGTAAAAACGGCAATTCCGTCTACGTCATCCTCGAAGAAGGAGACGACGGATTTGCACGAATCTCGAAACTTTCCTCGGCTCTGCCCAAGGACGGACTCGCCTTCCGCTCCGAGTACCGGTCTGCCAACATGTCCGATTTCGCGGTCGTCTTCCCCTTCCGCCGTTTCTATATGGATGAAGAGAATGCGCCACAGGCGGAAACCGCCTACCGCAACCACTCCCGCCGCGACAATATCCAAGCTTACGCCACCATCCGCGTTTACAACGGACACGCGTCGCTTGAGCAACTCTATATTGAGGATCAGCCCATCCGCGATTTTCTCAATAATTCTAATTCGCGCTCAAGATGATGCTAATGCGCGCAGATATTTTTCGGGCTGACAAGGCGTGACGAACGAGCATATCCGCAGTGATCTGTGAGTGAGGAACAACGAAGTCATCCCGAAAAAGAACAAGCGAGTTAATATCATCTTGAAAGCGAATTAGAATAAGAAGCCCTGAACAGACGGCTGAGATCGCATTTCCCCACGGCAAAAAACAGTCTGTAAAACCGGCGCGATTTCGGTATCTATATTAAAAACGCGAACCCGTTCCCATGAAAGCCATTCCTATATATCTAACCCTGGGGCTTCTCTTTTTCGGCCTCACACAGATCCGCGGCAGTGAAACCACCATCACCAAAACCGAGGATAATAAATACATCGTCAACTCCGATTTCTATACCGCATGCGTCACCCCGGACGGGAAATTGAGATCCTTCAAGGTTGGTGACGCCGAATTTCTTTCAAGCGCGGGCTGCTACCTCCTGGCCAACAAAAAGACTCTTGGATTCGGCAAAATCGTTTCCACCAACAGCGGTGTTTTATCCATCCAGAACAGCCAATCCTCCCTGAAAATCACCTTCGCCTCCGACGGCATGCTGTGGTCCATCGGTAACATATCGCCCAGCGAATTCACTCTCTTTCTGGTTCTTTCGAAAGAAGCCTCCGTTTTCGAGGATGAAGGTGGCCGGTACTTCAAAACACCCGTCCGCAAGGAAGTCAAACGCAGCGCCTGGTTCATCGGAGAATCGTGTCTGGACATCGACGCGGCGCTGGAAACGTGGGGGCCGTGGGGAGAAGACTGGCAGGTATTAAATATCGCCCTCCCGCCCGGAGAAGAGCGCCAAATCCGTTTCAAGGTACGCAAAGCCACCTCCGAAGAAGCCGCCAAGGTCAAGAGCGTGCTTTCCGGCGAGACGCCTCCCACCTCGGCAACCGAATCGGCCCCGACACTGGCGTCGAAAAGTTCCGCGCCAACGCCACCGGATCTACCACTTCAATAGACCCATTCCCGCGCTGCGTCGGCCAACGCCTTCAGACTTTTTACGGGCGCATGGAAAAAATGATCGCTCGCCGAACAGATGTAGCCCCCACCCAAACCAAACGTCTCAAAACAGGAGCGCACCTCTCCGGCGATTTGCTCCGGCGTCCCCTCGCTCAAAAGCTTTCCCTGGTCGATGCCTCCAATCATCGCGACCTTGCTGCCGAGAACCTTCTTGACCGTCAGACGATCTTCGGGACGGATGTCTCCGCCAACTCCTGTCGGGCTCAACGTCTCGCTGGCATCGCAACCGTTGTGGGGAATCCGGTCGAGAATCGCCATCATCCCGCCGCAGGTATGATAAGTAACCGGCAATCCCGCTTCGTGAATGGCGGCAATGACCTGCCGGTCGTACGGCACACAGAATTCATCGAACATGGCGGGACTGATGACTGTTGAACTGGCGGCCCCGCCTCCGTGTTCGATCAGATCGAATTTTATACCGGAAAATTCACGACGGACAAATTCGACCTTCCTGCGGGTTATCTCCGCGAGGAAATGATGCACAAAGTCCGGTTCGTCCACCGCCCAGAAAATCGCTTCCTGCGTGCCCACCATTTCGCAAAAATCCTGCCACGATCCGGGCTGCGCATAAGAGGAGACAAAACCGCGCACGATACCGGCATCGCCGGTTCGGTCGTACCACGCATCCAGGGTTTTCCTGTCGACATAATAGTCCGGCCAGTACTTGAGAAATATCCCGGCATCCTCTTTGCTTTTAATGATGTGCTCTGTCCTGAAAGTCGTGTATTCATTTGCCGCGCTCACATAGGTCAATTCGCCCACTGGAGTGGAGATCACATACCGGGTATGAGTCTCGCGGCCAACTTTCTCGGGCCGGCTGGAAATCCTCCAGTCGGACGACTCTTTTTGCCTGAGGACGTCGGGAGTAATGGAAGCGTCCAGTCCGAGAGATAAAAAAGCCTCCAGTTGATCCATTCCTCCCATGAACTTCTCCAGATGAAACGGCTGCCATTGATGAATGGTCATCGGCAGCCGATCCGGCTTGCCGCGCCCCAACGCCGTCATCATCCGTTCTTTGCTAGTCATCATGCCCCAAGGATACGCAGTAACACCGTTCCAAGTCTTGCGTTGTAATGATAATTATTTCGCTTATATTGATTCCATGCGCCGATTGCTGCTGGCCGACTTTCTTCATCCCGGAGAACATTATCACTACGCGCGGGTCGCTATTCAAAACGCAGAACCGGTCAATCGGCACCGGCACAATTTCCACGAACTCTTCTGGGTGACCGGAGGAAATGGTGTTCATTGGATAAACGGCTCGTCCCGCCCCTTAACTCCCGGAACGCTCACCTTTATAAAAGCCTCGGACGAGCACACCTTCAGTGGAGCGCTCAACATCATCAATATCGCCTTCCCAACGGCTACATGGGAGTACTTGAGTCAACGCTACAACCTCCCCCGGTACTTCGCTTCCACTCCCATAGAAAAACGGGAGCATCCGTTATCCCCCCTACATCTGCACGATCTCGACATGCTTTCCGAAAACGTCGCTTCGGGCGAAAGAAGCCGCCTGAAAATCGAAAGCTTTCTGCTCGACGCCTGTCAGTTCCTGGAACGTCTCGAAAATAACGCCACCCCCGCAGGCATGCCGCAGTGGATGCGGGAAGCCATGGAGAAGATTTGCGAGAAACAAAATTTCCAGCACGGGACGCGTTACTTCGCGCGCCTCGCCGGGAGAAGCCCCGAACATGTGTCGCGCGAAATGCGGCGCTGGACGGGAAAAACTCCGACCGATTTCATCAACGAAGCCCGGATGGCCTATGCCTCAAGCCGGTTGATCGCTTCCGATGAGCCCATCCTGTCCATTGCGCTGGAATGCGGCTTTGAAAGTTTCGGCCATTTCTACCGCCTGTTTCACGCCACGCACCGAATGGCGCCCAACGCCTTTCGCCGGATACATCAGTCCATTGTGCACGGATAATGCCGTCTCATGGAATCTATGTTATATCGACCTCACCCTCAATCGCGCGAACACCCACCCGTACCGTCCGACCGTGTCCGGCTTATCCCGGCTTGTTGAAGCTCTATGGTTGACAGACACAAATTGCCCTACTAATACTCGCGCGTGAGTTCGACCCGGCTTGATATTCTCATCGAAGGCAACAATTCTCCGGAACCCATCGTCCTGGAAATCACCTCCAGACAGACTGAAAAACCGCTCAGTAGCCTCCTCGAAGAAAACGGATTTTCGCTGAACATGCGTTGTGGCGGACGCGGATTATGCAGCGGCTGCCGGGTGCAGTTGAAAAGCGGCGCTCTCCGGCATACGGCAAGCGGCCGTATCGTCACCCCAGCCAAAAACAATTCCATCTCCGCTTGCCAACATTCACCCTGCCCGGATCAAAATGCGGTTATCTTCATCCCAATCACCTCCCGTGCCGGGCATGCCGCGCAGATTGCCGATGAATTCAAAACACGGATTCCCGCCGCACGCGCACCGCTCTTTGATACCCCCTCGATTTCCGCAGCCATAGACATCGGCACTACGACGGTTGCCGTATTGCTCGCCGATACGGAAAGCGGAGGCATCCTCTCCCGCGCCACCGGAATGAACGCACAGACCTCCATGGGCGATAATGTCCTCACTCGCATCAATCATTGCATGACGGAGAAAACATCTGTCGTGAAATTGCAAAACCTGATTCTGACCCAAACGATTTTACCATTGCTCGAACAGACCTGCGTTCGCGCGCAACGAAAACTACGGGATATTTCCGGAATCGTATTGTCCGGCAACACCGTCATGCTTCACCTCGCCGCGGGCATTGATCCGTCACCGATGGGGACAGCTCCATTCACACCGGTATTTCTGGAACATCGCACTGTAACGGCTGCTGAATTGAACTGGCAGGAAATCTTCGCGCCGGACATGCCCATTCATTTACTTCCCAGTCTCTCCTCCTACGTGGGAGCCGACATCAATTCGGGAATCGTCGCCACAGGCATGCACTTTGAGGAAGGGCCGAACCTGCTCGTCGACATCGGAACAAACGGAGAAATCGTCCTCAAGGTCGGTGACCGGTTATTGGGTTGTGCCACCGCAGCCGGACCGGCTTTCGAGGGAGCCGGACTGACTTGCGGCATTCACGCCGTGGCGGGAGCTATTTCAAAAATCCGGATAAAGAACCAGCCTCTCGCGTTCGACGTGGAAAGAATTCCCGGCGGTCGTGACGAACGTTGTCCCGGCATCTGCGGTTCCGCCTATATCGATTTCCTGGGCGAAGGCGTTCGCAGCGGATTATTGACAACTTCGGGCCGCTTCAACCCGCAATTCGCAACCGGCGATTCTGGAATCATTCGAAATACCGATGGCGAAAAAAACTTTGTCCTTCTTTCGACCCCAGGCAAGGATCCGGGCGTCAGCATCTCCGAACTCGACGTCTCCCGACTCCTTCAAGCCAAGGCGGCCATCGCCGCGGGAATTCAAACCCTGCTACAACGCGGCGGTTTGGAGCCCTCCGATATACGTAAACTTTACCTCGCCGGAGGCTTCGGATTGCATCTGAATGTCTCCAACGCCATCGCGTGCGGATTGCTCCCCGGCTTCCAGAAAGAGCAAATCGAAGTGGTCGGCAACACCTCCCTGGCCGGAGCCTACCTGACTTTGCAGGATCGAGGCATGCTTGAGGAATTGAAACGCAACCAGGGGCGAGTGGAAGTCGTCGAGCTCAATCTCGATAGTGAATTCGAAGACCGTTATATAGAAAATCTTTTACTCGAAGTCGATTATTGATCTCTGCAAAATAGACTGACTACAGCAGGCTCCATTGAATGAGTCGCCAGTCGAGGGAGACAAGGAGACCATCTGGAGCGACGTTAAGTCCGCAAAGACCGAGGTGTCACGTAGTGACGGGGGGGTGTCAATTCTTTCCGGCCTGTCTCTCTGTTCTTCGCGGCCATTTCCCG
>DBTH01000286.1:0-522 GCA_002306945.1 Methylacidiphilaceae bacterium UBA1321
TGCGGATTCTGGGAACCGACAAGCTCGCCGACATGGAAATCAACGACGTCATCGGCGAATTGACCAACATGGTGACCGGCAATCTCAAATCGAAAATGGCCGACAAGGGTTTCAACTGTACGTTGAGCATCCCGACGGTCATCCGCGGTGACAAGATCTCCATCGACAGCCACGACGCTTCCATCTCCCTGCACAATCTGTTCCGCATTACCGAGCTCAACGAAGTACTCGTCGTTCAAGTGTTCGCCCGTTTGGAGGAAAAACCTTTATGATCGCGCCCAAAATACTCAGTGTCGATGACAGCAAGATGATCCACATGGTCATCGGCCGTGCCTTCAAAAATTACGATGTGCAGCTTTTCTTCGCCAGCAACGGTGTCGAAGGACTGGCCATGTGCACGCGTGAAAATCCCGACATCGTTCTTCTGGACGTGACCATGCCGGTCATGGACGGCGTCGAAACCTTGAGCAAGATCAAGGCCGATCCCGTCATCAAGGACATCCCCGTCATCATGCTCACCGC
>DBTH01000286.1:777-4526 GCA_002306945.1 Methylacidiphilaceae bacterium UBA1321
ATCATGCTCACCGCCGAGGCCGGCCGTGAAAACGTCGTCAAGATCGCCAAGCTCGGCGTGCGCGACTACATCATCAAGCCCTTCACCGAAGCGATGATCGTCGAACGCGTCGGCCGCGTCATCGACCTCCAGCAGAAAGGCGCTTCCGTCGCCAAGATCAAGACCATGGAAGATCCTTCAACCATCCTGGTTGTCGACGACCGTCCCGCCATCATCGACCAGATCAAGCAATCGGTCTCCGACACCCCGTGGAAAGTCGTCGGCACCTCGCAATGCGGCGAGGCCATCGACCTGGCCTCCAAGGAAGTGCCCGACGTCATTCTCGTCAGCCTCTCGCTGCCCGAGCGTGCCGCCTTCAACTTCTTCCAGATGATGCGCGCCAACGGACGGACCAAATCCGTCCCGATCCTCGGCATGAGCGTCAAGACCGCCGTCGACGAACAATCCCAGGCCCAGTCGATGGGATTCACCGGCATCGTCACCAAGCCGATCGATCCCACCGAGCTCTCCTTCCGCCTCACCCGCGCGATGAACCTCGATACCTCGAAGCGCTACTTCCAGCAGGAAAACAACATCCTGTATCTGCGCGTACCGAGCAATCCGGGCAACCTCGTCGCCACGGAAATCGGAAACTACATCCAGTCCAAGACCAAGGAAATGGTCGAAAGCGGTCTCAACCACCTCATCCTGGATGTCAGTGAAGTCACCAAGATCGACATGGTCGTCATCAAACTCATGCTGCAAGCGGTCCAGGCCTGCAAGGAACTCGGTATCAAGTTCCGCGTGGTCGGATCGCAGGATTTTGCAGCCCAATCGAAAGGATTCGAGGAAACCAAGGACCTTGAAATATTCGCCGACAGAACGAGCGCCATGGCTGGCTTCTGAATCAGGCGATTGGAATCGGCGCTCGGTTCCCGTCGCACGGAAATGGCTGCACGGCCTGGTCGTGCTCGCCCTGTCCTTTGCACTCGCACAGGCTGGCGCCATTCCCCTGCAATCGTCCGGCGGCTCCCAAGCTGTCGCGACCGAGTCCCTGCGCTCCACCTCCTCGAATCCCGATGCAAATTTCGCCCCCTCACCAACTTTCCAGGCACCGCCTCTTTCCCTGCGCGGAACCCAGCCCATTCCCTTTCAATCCGGGCCGTTCTTCGCCGAGAACCGCGTTGCCCCTGACGATGTAAAACTCCCTCCCATGCCTTCAGTTCTCTACCCCGTGCCGCCCGCCGAGCGCAAGCCCACTCCGGTCGTCCTGCCGCCGCCTTCACTGGCGACCCAGTCGCCCGCCGACAAGGCCCGCGCCACTGTCGCCGCGATCAAGGATTCCAAAGGCCAGAACGGCGCCAATACTGGCGATAAAAGTCCTTCCCTTACCGCCGTCGCCGGAACCGTCGACACACCCGAACAAAACATCGCCGTCTCACCCTTCATCCAGTGGATCAACTCCTCCCCCGATGCCGCCGACATCGCCAAGCGCGCGCAAAAGGATTACTCCGCCAACGGCGTGGCCGAAAATTCCATCGGCTCCACCGACCTCTTCTACAACATCCGCTTCCCCTACGTCGCCAACGAATCCAATCCCCCCGGGGCCAGCGCCGTCATCTACAGCACTCCGAAAAAATGAAGCTTTCCGCCACATTCCGTAAATTTCTGATCAGGTTGGTTCTGGTTCTCGCCCTGACCTACCTCTTTGGTGGCCGCGTCGTTGCCGTCTCCCCCGACAGCCCGGACACCTCCGACAGCGACGACACCTCACCCGGCAGCCCTGCCAGCTTCATCCTCAGCCGCGAACAGGAACTGGTTCAAAAGGCCGAACTCCGCGCTCACGAAACCGCCCTCGTCCAACAAGCCGTCCAAAAAACTCCCGCGCAAAAAAATGCCCTCCCCGAGGAAATTCGCAACATCCTCCTGCGCGAAGCCTCCCTCGTCTCGGCTGCCACCACTCCCCCCAATGTCACTCCACGGGTTGACCGCGTCACCTACGTTGAGAGCATGATTCGCAACAACGACTACCGCATGGCCCTCGGCCTCCTCAGCGACATCGTTCATAGCGACACCGCCACACCCGAGGAACGTGGCCGCGCCCAGCTTCTCCTCGGCCAGATCGCCCTCCACCAGCACCGCAACGCCGACGCCGTCGTCGAACTCTCCTCCTGGCTGGCCAACTTCCCCCGCCGCAAAGAATCCCCCTTCGTCTACTTCCTCCTCGGCCAGTGCTACCGTGAAATGGGAGCTTACGAACAGGCTCGCGAGAATTTCTACCGCGTCCTGAGCAGTTCCCTCATCACCGCCAACAACAACGACACAAGCGTCGCCTTCACCCAGGAGAAAAAACTCGTCCGCGCCGCCGTCTGGCAACTCGCCGAAACCGAATACGAACGCCGCAACTGGGACAAGGCCCTCACCTACTTCGACCGCTTCAATTCCCAAAACCCCTCCGGCGACCAACTCGTCGAAGCCTCCCTCTACCGCCGTTCCGACTGCCTCTACCAACTCCGTCGTAACGACGAATCGGTTCAGGCCTACGAAAAAGCCATCGCCATCGCTCCCTTCCACCCCTTTGCCCCCGAAGCCTGGTTGCGCCTCTACTTCCTCTACGGCATGGCTGACCGCCGGCAAAAACAAGCCGACGCCATGCAAGCTCTCGTCTGGACCGTCAACACCCTTCAGCCCGAACGTCTTGCCTACTGGCAACAACGCGGTGTCGGCATGCTTCTCGAACTGCCCTCCACCGATAACTCCCAACTCGTCGACCTGCGCGACGCCCTCAAAAACCGAGCCACCGAAGACGGTTGGAAACAGATCTGCGCCTACCTCGACCAAATGGCCGACCGCATCACTCTCGACAAGGCGCACCCTCCCGCCCCCACCCTCGTGACCCAGACCGACAAGGCCGACGCCGAAGTTCCCGCCCCTCCCACCGCCGGAACGCCCCAGTCGGCCGACGAGTACGCCAAGTGGATAGAGGACTACACCCGCCGCCGCGAACAGCTTCAGGAACAGACCAAGTCCTGGATGGACAGAACACCCGTGGCCGCTCCCGGCTCCTCGAAGAAAAAACAGGCATCCAAAACCGAAGGCTGAAAAACCATGCAATTCGAACGCATCATTGTCGTAGACGACGATCCCGTCATCCGGAGAATGCTCGTCAGCCACCTGCAAAAGCAGAATGCCGCCGTCCTCGGCGTCGCCACCGCCCAGCAGGCCCTTGACGAACAGAAAAAAGAACCGGCCGACCTGCTCATCGTCGACCTCCAGCTTCCCGACAGCAACGGCCTCGAATTCATGCAATCCGCCAAGGCTCTCGGCCAGCCCGTTGAGGTCATCATCATGACCGGCTTCGGCACGATCGAATCCGCCGTCGAGGCGATGAAGCTCGGCGCCGCCAATTATCTCCTCAAGCCCTTCACCCTCGCCCAATTCGACGTTGCTATCCAGCAACTCCTCGAACAACGCCAGTTGCGCCACGAAAACGCCTACCTCAAGGAACAACTCACTGCCGAAAGCGAAACCACCGAGTTGCTCTTCCAAAGCACCGAGATGGCCCGCATTCAGCGTTTGGTCGAACGCGTTGCCCCCACCAACGCCACTGTCCTCATCCAGGGCGAAAGTGGTACCGGCAAGGAACTCATCGCCCACAGCATCTTCCAACACAGCCTCCGCCGCGACAAACCCTACATCAAGGTCAACTGCGCCGCCGTTCCGGAAAACCTCCTCGAAAGCGAATTCTTCGGCCACGAAAAAGGCGCCTT
>DBTH01000286.1:4770-7079 GCA_002306945.1 Methylacidiphilaceae bacterium UBA1321
CGGCCACGAAAAAGGCGCCTTCACCGGAGCCACTACCCGTCGCGAAGGCCGCTTTGAACTCGCCAACGGCGGCACCCTTCTCCTCGACGAAGTCACCGAGATCAGCCTCGGCCTCCAGGCCAAGCTCCTGCGCGTCTTACAAGAACAGGAATTCGAACGTGTCGGCGGCAACCGCACCATCAACGTCGATGTTCGCATCATTGCCACCACCAACCGCGACCTCAGCCAGGCCGTCGAGGAAGGCAAGTTCCGCCAGGATCTCTACTTCCGTCTCAACGTCGTTCCGCTGAAGATTCCCGCCCTCCACGAACGCAAGGGCGAAGTCGAATTCCTTCTCAACTGCTTTCTCCAGCGCTTTGCCAAGAAACACCGCAAGTCCACCCCGACCATCAGCCCGCTGGCCGTGGAGCAACTCGCCGCCTACCCGTGGCCCGGCAACGTCCGTGAATTACAGAATTACACCGAACGCGCCGTCATCATGTGCGAGGAAGGCCGCGAATTGAATTTCAGCGATTTCGTCCTCACCGCGCCTCCGACCAAGGATTCCGTCCTCGATACCGGCGATGGCCTGCCCACGGTCGCGGAAATGGAAAAACGGCTGATCCAACTGGTCATGAAAAAGACCAAGGGCCACCGCAACGAAGCCGCCCGCCAGCTCGGCATCAACGTCCGCACGCTGCGCAATAAACTCCACGAGTACACCCAACAAAACGGTAACGGCATCCTCAATGGAAACGGCGCGTCCGACGATAACTTTGATTCCGAAGACGCCGACGATTCCGCCGATGCGAGGAACTGAGCCGTAGAGATGTCCGGTTTCTGCGTTAAGCTGGTTGCTCTCCCTCTTTCTAGTGTTGGGGCAAGGGTGGATCACCGAAAAAACACGGTATCGTTGAGCACAAGTATTACTTTGTTAAGTGATTTTTCTACAAGAGCGCGATCTTGTCGTAGAATCGAGGGAGGCAAACCACGGCTAAAGAATTACTTAAAACACTCTGCCCTCAACGACTGATCGACCCGGCGTTCACTCCTGCGGGGCGGAACCGGCATTCATGGTGCCGTTGACGGAAGTGCTGAAGAGGGGCTTGGGGGGATTCTTGATGGCGTCGAGCATCCACTGGCGGCAGGTGAGATAATCGGGTCGGGAGTTTTCCTGGCGGTAGATATTGATTTGTTTGATCTCGCCGTTGACGATGACGTATTCGCAGAGGGCGAATTTTTCAGTCTCCCTGGATTGGCTGTCGTAGCTCAGAACGAGGCGGCGGACGGGTTTGCCGTCGGTGCCAACCTGTTCGGCCATGTAGACGACATAGGGTTCGACTTTGTAGTCGAAATATTCGGCGACGATGACGTTGCGGCCGTCTCCACCCTGAATGCGTTCGCGGATGTACATGGTGCGGGTGTCGACGAGGCCGGGGATGGGGGAGATGGTATCGCGCAGGGTGAAGAGGGTCTTGCGGAGGGTTTCGACGCGGGCGGTGCGTTTAAGGGCCTGGTTGGCCTGTATGGCGAGGACGTAGCCTTTGAAGTCCTTGGGTTGGACTTCGAGGAAGCGGTCGGACAGGGCGGCGGCTTCTTCGTATTTGAATTTATGAAGGTTGATGAAGGCGGAGAAAAAGAGGGAGCCGGGGGCTTTGGGTTCTTCGCTGAGGATGTCGTTGAAGACCTTGAGAGCTTCGTCGTTTTTGCCTTCGTTGAAGAGTTCGACACCGCTTTTGAATTTGGCTTGGAGCGCTGCGATTTTGGCCGGGTCGGTCGTCTGGGCGCGGAGGGAGGCGGGGGTGAAAAGGGTGACGAGAAGGAGCGCGACGATTGCCACGAGGGCGGCGCTGAAAACCGATTTTTTCATAGCATTGATTTCTGCAAAAAAACGAAGAGGTTCGAAGCCCTTCTTTTGGTTGGAACTCCGAACCTCTTCTGAAACAAACGGACGGGGCGGCTTTAGTAAGCGGCCTGGGCGCCTTTGATGTTCTTCTTGCCGATCCAGGGCATCAAGCCACGGAGGCGGGCACCGGTCTTTTCGATGGGGTGCTTGGCGCCGTTGTTGAGAAGCTTGGTGTACTTCTTCTTGCCGGTCTTGACTTCCTTGATCCATTCCTTGGCGAATTTGCCGTTCTGGATTTCCTTGAGGATCTGGGCCATTTCGGCTTTGACCTTGTTGTTGATCACGCGCGGTCCGCGGGAAACGTCGCCGTACTTGGCAGTTTCGGAGATGGAGAAACGCATGCCGGCGATGCCCGCTTCGTTGATGAGGTCGACGATGAGCTTGAGCTCATGGAGACATTCGAAGTAGGCCATCTCGGGCTGGT
>DBTH01000286.1:7421-7582 GCA_002306945.1 Methylacidiphilaceae bacterium UBA1321
CGAAGAGGTCGGTTTCGGTTTCTTCCTTGAAGCTGGTTTCAATGACGCCGGCGCGGGTGGCACCGATGCCCTTGGCCCAGGCGAGGGAGACTTGCTTGCCTTCCTTGGTGGGGTTCTGGTAGACGGCGATGAGGGCGGGAACGCCTTTGCCTTCGGTGAAC
>DBTH01000286.1:7871-9574 GCA_002306945.1 Methylacidiphilaceae bacterium UBA1321
GGGCCCTTGGGGGCGACCATGATGACGTTGACGTTCTTCGGGGGAACAACGGTCTTGTAGTGAATCGCAAAGCCGTGAGAGAAGAGGAGGGTCTTGCCTGCGGTCAGATTGGGTTCGATGTCCTTCTTGTAGACGTCGGGGATGACGGTGTCGGGAGTGGCGACGAAAATGACATCGGCGGCCTTGACGGCTTCGGCGGTGGTGAGGACTTTGAATCCGCGTTCTTTGGCAACGGGAACGGATTTGCTACCGGCGTAGAGTCCGATGATAACTTTAACGCCGCTGTCCTTGAGGTTAAGGGCGTGGGCGTGGCCCTGGGAGCCAAAACCGATGACGGCCACGGTCTTGCCTTTTAAATATTTCAGATTCGCATCTTTGTCAGTATAGACTTTCGCAGGCATGTATTTTCTCTTTCTGTATTAATCTTGTTGGAAACTACCCATTAGGCCGCGTTTTCGAAAAAAAAGCAAGCGCGGGCTGGCAACTGGTTGCACGACGCGCTTCCGGCGTGGCCTTGCCGATGGCGCAAGAAGAGGCTAATCTGGTTGAATGTTTGAAAAGACCGCCCAACGGACCGCGTGGCGCAAACGCATTTTCGCCGTAAAGAACGACACGGATTTCAATGCCGCCGCATTGGAACTCTTCGCCTGGCAATTCAAGAAATGCGTCCCCTACCGCCGTCTGGCGGAAGCCAAAAAATGCACGCCGAAGACGGTCAAACATTGGAGCGAAATTCCCGCTGCGCCGCAAAAACTTTTCAAGGAGGCCGCCCTCTACTGTCACCCGCTCAAAAGCGTCGCGACCGAATTCCACACCAGCGGCACCACCACCGGAAAACCCGGCAAGCAGCGCCTCCGCTCCATCGACATTTATAACGCTGCCTGCGTCGAAGGCGGCAAGCGCGCCAACTTGCTCCAGGATACGCGCGCGTTTCACTTCCTCGCACCGCCGCCCCGGCAGGCGCCCCATTCCTCCCTCTCGGCCATGTTTGAATTCTGGCGCGAAGGCTGGGGCAATGAGGATTCGCATTTCTGGGTGGAGAAAAACCAGCTCCAGCTCGAACGACTCCGCCGACAACTCGAACTCGCCACCGAACCGGTCGCTCTCTGCGGCGCGGCGTTCAGCTTCGTCCACTGGATCGACACGTTTTCGCAGGCCGACCCGCTCACCTTGCCCGAAGGCAGTTGGCTGCTCGAAACCGGTGGCTTCAAGGGCCGCAGCCGCGAGATCGAGAAGAGCGAATTCTACGAGGCGCTGGCTTATCTCTTCGGCGTGAAGACCGACTCGATCTGGAACGAATACGGCATGTGCGAACTCAGCAGCCAGGCCTACGCCCGCGGCTTGAACGGTCTGCATCGCGCGTCACCCTGGGCACGTGTCCTGATCGTCGATCCGCGCACCGACCGCGAAGTGCCCGTTGGTGAAATCGGCCTTGTCCGCTGGATCGATCTGGCCAATGTCGACTCGGTGCTCGCCATTCAAACTCTCGACCAGGCCGTGCGCCAGGAAGACGGCTTCTATCTCATCGGCCGCATCGCGCAGACCGAACCGCGCGGCTGTTCATTGACGGCGGAGACTTTCCAACCCGCTCTCGGCAGCGGTGAAGAAATCGATCTTCTGGCCGGAGTCGTCCCCCGCGCAAGAGGAGTTCGCCGCACATGAACACGCGCCAACGGCTCTCCCGGCTCGCGCCCGTTCTTGAA
>DBTH01000286.1:9825-18407 GCA_002306945.1 Methylacidiphilaceae bacterium UBA1321
CGCGCCCGTTCTTGAAAAATTCCCGGAATTGGGGAGCGCAGGTCGCCGCGATCTGGAGCGTTGGGTGGCGCTCGAACTCGGCTCCGTCGATGCCCTTGACGCCTGGCAAAAACGCGGCCCGCACCGCACCCGCGCCATCGCGTCGAAAACCATCTATCACGTTCTCGCCGGGAATCTCGCTGTCTCCGGCATGCAAAGCCTGGTCTGCGGTCTCATCCTCGGCGCGCGCAATTTCGTCAAGGTTCCCTCGGGAAACCACTCCCCGCTTTCGCCGCTGCAAAAAGAAGCCGCCTTCACCCGGCCTGTTTCCGAAGTCGAAGTGCAACTGCGCCGCTTCGTCGCCGCGTTGCCCGCGCCACTTCGCCAACTCGTCACCCTCTCGCACGAATTCGACCCCGCCGCCTTCTCCCGTGCCGAGGCCGTCATCGTCTACGGCACCGACGAGACCGTCGCCAAGCTGCGCGCCCAGGCGCGTTGGGATCAGATTTTTCTCGGTTACGGCCTCCAAGTCAGTCTGCTTTGGCTCGGGAAGTTGAAGCGCTGGACTCCGCGCCAATTGCAGGCCATCGCCCACGACATCTGCATCTACGATCAAATGGGTTGCCTTTCCCCACAGGCGATTTATCTCGAACGTGGTTCCGCGACGAAGTCATTCTGCGCCGCGCTCGCGGACGCGATGCAATGCGAAATCGCCCGCCTGCCCGAACCGGTTCGCACTCCAGCCGAACTCGGTCGCATCGCCGAATCGCTTGATCTTGCCCGCGCCCTCGGCCAACCGGTCTGGCCCGTTGGTGGAGAATTCGATGCCGTCGCTGGAGCGGTGATTCTCGACAAAAACCCCGCATTCCAATTCTCCTGCCTGCACCGCACTGTCACCGTCCACGAGGTTACGCCCCGGCAAATACCCAGGGCGCTGGCTTTGGTGAAAGGAAAAATTTCGACTCTCGGCGTTCTCGGAAAACTGCCCTCCGGCCTGCGCGAAAGTCTTATCGACTTGGGAGTCAAACGCTTCTGCCCGGAGGGTCGGATGCAGCACCCCCCGCTCATCTGGCACCACGACGGAGCCCCCGCAATTTCCGGCCTTGTGCGTTGGGCGGATGATGAGCTACTTTAACGCCCCACCTTATGAAAGTTACCCTCCACAAAAACTTCGAATTCGCCGCCGCTCAAGCCCTGCCGTGTTTCCCCAAGGGTCATAAATGCGGTCGTCTCCACGGGCACACTTTTCACGTGAAAGTTTCGGTCAGCGGTCCGGTCGATCCCCAAACCGGCCTGTTCTACGATCACGCCGTCATCTCCGAAAAGACCAAGCCTCTCATCGAGATGCTCGACCATTCCTACTTGAACGACATTGAGGGACTTTCCAATCCGACCATCGAGAACGTCTGCGCCTGGTTCTGGCAGAAACTCGAAAATCAACTCCCCGGTCTGTGCGAAATCACCGTCTACGAAACCGAACACGCCAGTTGCACTTATCGCGGCGAAGCCTGATCGGTTGAGCGGGGATCTGACCCGAACCCCGCTCAAGTATATAATAAAAATGCCTTTCCCAGTTTCTTGTCCGGCCTACTTTTCCGGCGAATTATTGAGAGAATTTTGATTGCGGGGCACCATGGGTGTTTAGGTCTGGGGGCCGTAGGAAAGTTGCTGCGGTAAATCGAGTTGTTTTTTTACCTGCTCCGCAATGGCGTCGAGTTCCGCGTTGGAGAGCGGTGTGGCCCACGGTTCGGGTGTCGGTCGCGCAATGGTGTAGAGTTGCAGGCCGAGGAGTTGGCCGCCGTTGTCGAGGATTGTGCGCAGGCGCGCGCACCAGGCGTCGATTTCAGCCGTCGAGGGCGGTTGGCCGTCGATGCGGAAAAAGAGCGATTGGATGATGAGTGGGCACCATCTGGCGGTCGCTTCGATGTTGTGGAGGATACGGTTGTAGTCGATGTGAGAGCGGTTGACGCGTTTGTAGTAGGGTTCGGTTCCGGCGTCGAGCTTAGCCCAGATTTCGTGCGGGCCGCGCTGCATGATTTTGAGGCCGTTTTTCACGCCGGGCCGTTCGAGGCAGGTGGAGTCGGTGATGAGGATGAGCTTGGTTTCGGGCGGTGCGATTTCCTGGCGCAAATGGTCGGCGAGGGCGACGGCCAGTTCAAAAACGGGGCAGGTGGTCGGTTCGCCGTCGCCGCTGAAGGCGATATCGTTGAGGCGGCGCCATTCGGGCGGGGTGCTGGCAAAAGGTTCGCGGGCGAAGAGTTCGCCGCTGCGCCAGATTTCGAGCATGGCGCGCAATTCCTGTTCCAGGACGGGGAGTTTGACTTCGCGCAGGCGGGGCGGGGTGTTGCGGTCGACTTCGCAGTAAACGCAGTCGAAGTTGCAGATTTTGTCGGGGTTGAGGTTGATGCCGATGGACACGCCTCGCGAACGCCGGGAGACGACCGGGTAGACGTAGTAAAAATCGTCCCACGACCGGCGGTGATCCTGGTGCGCGGCAATGAGTTGTTCGTTGGTCATGGCTGGTTTCCCCGCAACGGTGCTTCGGTTGCAGAGCTTTAACATAGCGGTGTTATGGGCTGTAAGCAAGGCAGCCCATGCCGGGCGCTCGCTTGAAGTCTATAGCCGCCGCTACTGGAATGGGTCGAACAATCTCAACAGGACACTCCTCTCACGCTGCCGCTTTGAGGGGGATGGCGTGGTCGTAATGAATCGGATCGAGGAAATATTCCCGCTGGCTGTGATCCCACTGGAGCCAGCACTGCGGGTAGGTGGCGTAGTCAGGCGTGAGCGGGTTGGAGAAGAAGCTCAGGTTGCCGACGTTGGCTTCGTAAAGTTTGGAATAGAGGGCCTGTGTTTTGAGGTGAAAGAGCGCGTTGTCGGGTTCCTCGCCGTAATTGAGCATGCGGCTCCGTTGGGCCGTGGAAAAGGCGCAGCCATGAACCTCGCGCATGCAGGCGTTGACGATCTGGAGTTCGGGATCGGAGGGATCGGTTGATCCGGCGGTTTGAGAATCTCCGGTCTCGTCGAAGTTCAAGCCCAGCTCCTCCGGGTGTGGAAAACAGGAGCGCAATATTCGTTCCCGTATCCGCTTTTCGTCGCTGAAGAGAGGCTTGGTGATTTTTCGCAGTACGTCGAGCATATGAATCTCCCTTTGTCCCTGTTCAAATGACCCAATCCTTTCAGAGCCTGATCCGTACCAATTCGAGAGCGGATCGATTTTTCACTCGGAAACGACGAGATTGCGGCAAAACGGGAACTGAATTTTGCAAAGAGACTTTGCACCCGGGTAAAAACGTTTTGCACGGGAGCACCGTGTTTCCCCCTCGACAGCTCCGGCTTCCTCGGTAATGATTTCCGAATGATTCCCCGTTATACGCGGCCTGAAATGCAGGCCATCTGGACCGATGAAGCCAAGCTCAACCATTGGCTCGAAATTGAAGTTCTCGCCTGCGAAGGCATGGCCAAGTACGGCATTATTCCCAAGAAAGACGCCGTCACGATCCGCAAGAAAGCCACCTACCGCATCGATCAGGTCAACGAAAACGAAAAGCGCACCAATCACGATGTGCTCGCCTTCCTCGAAGAAGTAGCCGTACACGTCGGTCCCTCGGGCCGGTTCATTCACCGCGGGCTGACCTCTTCCGACCTGCTCGACACCACGCTCGCGCTCCAGCTTCGCACCGCCAGCGACCTGCTCATCGCCGACACCAAGGCGCTGCTGAAGGTCATCGGAAAGAAAGCAAAGAAATACCAGTTTGTCCCCATGATCGGCCGTTCCCACGGCATCCACGCCGAACCGATCAGCTACGGCCTCAAGCTCGCCCTCATGTACGACGAATTCAAGCGCGCGCTGGCACGCCTCCAGACTGCCCGCGAGGAAATCAACGTCGGCAAGCTCTCCGGCGCCGTCGGCACCAGCGCCCACCTCGACCCGCGCATTGAACAATTCGTCTGCCACAAGCTCGGCCTGCAGGTCGATCCGCTCTCGACCCAGATCGTTCAGCGCGACCGCCACGCCGCCTACATGAACGCCATTGCCGTCGTCGGCTGTAGCATCGATCGTTGGGCGACCGAATTCCGCCACCTCCAGCGCACAGAAGTCCTCGAAGTCGAGGAATACTTCGCCAAGGGCCAAAAGGGCAGCAGCGCGATGCCCCACAAGCGCAACCCGATCACCGGCGAAAAACTCAGCGGCCTGGCTCGCCTCCTGCGCGGCAACGCCCTCGCGGCGATGGAAAATGTCGCCCTCTGGCACGAACGCGACATCTCTCACTCGTCGGTCGAACGCGTCATCTTCCCCGACAGCACGATCCTGCTCGACTACATGCTCCAGACGCTTTCAAAGCTGGTCGACAACCAGATCGTTTATCCCGAGAACATGCAGCGCAACATGGACCTCTCCAAGGGGCTCTACTATTCCCAAAGCGTCATGCTCGCCCTCACCGATGCGGGAATGCGTCGGCGCGACGCCTACGAGGCGGTCCAATCGTGCGCGATGGCCTGCTGGCGCGGCGACCGCCAACTTGGCGAGTATCTCAAGGAAAGCGAAGCCATCGGAAAATATCTTTCGCCAAAGCAACTCGACGAACTCTGCTCGACCAAGCGCCACTTCCAGCACATCAAGCGCAAATTCAAGCAGGTCGGGCTTTAGCCCGAAGATTTCACCATAACGTGGCCAAGACGCACCGGTATTCGAGACAAAATCAAGGCGCGACGACTGCGCATATTGCCAGACAATCTGTAAAGGAGGAGCAATACCGAGTTTGTCTCGAAGAACAAGCGGATTGGCCTTGGTAGGGCGAAGCGTTACTGGGTGCAACGTCACGTTGCTGGAGGACAGTGTCCTCCAAATTACAAGTCAGAACGCGCCGCCATCCGGGTTATTGGCGCGGCGGGCGTCTTCGAACCAGCGGACCGCATCGCGCAATAGTTCCGTCGAATTGGAGAGGTGCAACTTCTCCTTGATGCGCGCGCAATAGGAATGAACCGTCTTGAGGCTGATGCCGAGGATCTCGGCGATTTGCGAAGTCTTTTTTCCCTGTCCGAGCTGCATGAAAATTTCCATCTCCCGCGTGCTGAGGATTTCGCGGATGTTGTGTGCTTCGGAATCGGCTTGTTTGACGAGATTTTCGGCCAGGCCGAGGGCCAGGTCGCCACTGAGATAGATGCCTCCGCCGAGGATCTTGCGGATTGCGGCGGTGATCTGTTCGCTGGTTTCGCGTTTGATGACGTAGCCTTTGGCTCCGGCCCGCAACGCCCTTTCGGCATAGATACTTTCCTCGTGCATCGAGAGCACCAGGAAAAGCGTCGGGAGATTTTTCTGCCGGATCGCCTTGATGAGGTCAAGGCCCGATTCCCCCTGAAGCGAAATGTCGACAATAGCCAGAGCGGGTTTCAAGTCCGCGATTTTGGTGAGGGCGTCCGCTCCATTTTCTGCATCGCCGCAGACGATAAGATCAGGCTCCTGATTGAGTAATTGAGTCAGCCACTCGCGCACCAGCGGATGGTCGTCGACAAGAAAGACCCGGCGTTTGTTGTTGGCGGGTGATTCGTTCATGCGGCGAGGGGCTTGGTGTTGGCTTTGACGCTGGAAAGATTGAGCGTGCAGGTGACGACCGTGCCGGTCGGTTCGGCTCGGCGCACGGCCAGTTCCGCGCCGATGAGTTTGGCGCGGTGATCCATGACGCGCATGCCCATGCCGCCCGAACGCAAATTCTCCGGCATTCCGACGCCGTTGTCCTGCACCTCGATGCGGATGCGTTGGCCGTCGTTCTTGATGCAGATGAGAATATGGCTGGCCTTGCTGTGGCGCACGGCGTTGGTGACGGCTTCCTGGGTGATGAGGTAGAGGTGGGTGGCGGTCGCCACGTCCTTGATGAAAAGCGGGTCGTTGTAGTCGAGGGCGCAGAAAATATCGTGGCGTTGCGTCACGCGTATGGCCAGTTGATGAAACGCGTCCATCAATCCCTCCGGCGACATCGAAATCGGCGACAGCCCGCGCGCCATGTCCCGCGTCATCTCAATGGCTTTCTGGATGAAAGACCTGATCTCCTTGGCGTCGGCAGATTCAGGTAATTTCTTGGCTGCCAGTTTGCCCTCAAGGATTTTCATCGCAATAGTCGTTCCCGCCAACATCTGGCAGACCGTGTCGTGCAGATCGTTGCCGATGCGTCGCTGCTCCTGCTCGCTGATGTCGAGGATCTCCTTTTCCAGCCGTCGCATCTCCTGCGTGCGCTCTTCCACGCGCGCCTCCAGTTCCTGTAGGAACAACTCGAAGCTGCTCAACAAAACGATCACGATCACAAACACGCAAAAAACCGAAAAGATGTTCCAGCCCGAAACAAACGGACTGTGCGCATGCGATCCGGCGGCCAACTCGTTGCTGAAGGTCCAGACCGCCAGGCTCAGGATTGCCGCAAACAGACCGAAGCGCTTACCCACTACCCACGTCGCAAAACAGATCGGCACCAGGTAGACCACCAATAACGACACGTCGGCCCCAGCCAAATAATCGCAGTAGCCGATCAAGGCTATCGTCCCCGCCACTATCGCCATCGCTCGCCGTTGTCTCGCTTTGTAATACGCCAAAATTCGTTTGATCACAGTGTTTTCGCGGCTCGCCGACCTGATCGGTTTTGATCAGAATCAAACCGAATTACAAAGTCACCAAGGTGAGCGGCCGTCCTACATTCCATCCAACAAGAAGCAAGTTTCAGACCTGATTCACGGGTTTTGTAGGAAGTATTCAAAAAACTTTTATCTTCTTCATCCAGAGCAAAAATATGGTCAAAAACAGCCAGTTCGGTCAGGAAGTCACAACTTAATCCAGTAAAATAATGTCCTACATAAATTCACAACTCTAGTCCTACGCGATGTAATATTTAATCCTACACTTCTGGCACGCCTCCTGCTTCACGCTCATTCAAGCTGAATGACTGGCGGCAGGCCTGGTTCAAGCCCAAAGGACACTGGGTGAGAGCGGGTCGAGCCGTCGGATCAACCAACATCAAATCAATCAAATAAGGAGAACATTAACATCATGTCACGACGCTCTATCTGTTGGATGTCTCTGCTTGCCGCGCTGGTAATGACCACGCAGGCCTTTGCGCAGACCTCCACCGCCACCCCACCCGCCGCAGCCCCGGCCGCCGCTCCCGCAGTAACCGCCGCAACTCCCGCTGAACCGACAGTCGAACAGCGCATTGCCGATCTCGAAGCCTACGTCAATAACGGTGCCCGCACCGCCGACGTCGCCAGCAAGGTCGCCGGTCCCGGCCCCGGTCACAACGGCTTCATCATGGTCTGCGCAGCGTTGGTGCTTTTCATGACCCTGCCCGGTCTGGCTCTCTTCTACGGCGGTTTGGTTCGCCGCAAGAACGTCCTGTCCGTCCTGGCCCAGTGCCTGGGTATTGCCGGATTGGTGACGATTCTCTGGTGGGCGGTGGGCTACAGCCTCGTGTTCGCCTCGGGTTCGCCCTTCATCGGTAGTCTGAAATACGCGTTTCTTAATGGCGTGGATTCGGCCCCGAATACAGATTATGCCGGTTGGGTTTCTCAAAATGTTTTCTCCATGTACCAACTGATGTTCGCCATTATCACCCCGGCCCTGATTCTGGGTGCTATTGCCGAACGCATGAAATTCTCCGCCGTGCTTCTTTTCGTCACGGGCTGGATGTTTGTGGTCTACTTCCCGATCGCCCACATGGTTTGGGGCGTTGACGGATTCATGAACGGCGTCTGGAACGCCAAGGCTGGCATCAAGGCCATCGACTTCGCCGGTGGAACGGTCGTTCACATGTCCTCCGGTTGGTCCGCCCTCATCCTTTGCATGATCCTTGGCCGCCGCATCGGCTTCGGCAAGGACAACCTCTCTCCACACAGCATGGTCCTCTGCATGGTCGGTACCGGTATGCTCTGGGTCGGTTGGTACGGCTTCAACGCCGGTAGCGCTGTCGCCGCCGACGGAGTTTCCTCCAACGCCTTCATGACCACCACCCTCGCCACCGGCGTCGCCTCCTTCGTCTGGGCCAGCATGGAAAAACTTTTCCGCGGCAAGGCCAGCGTCCTGGGCTTCTGCTCGGGTGCCGTTGCGGGCCTGGTTGTCATCACCCCGGCGGGCGGCTTCGTTGACGCGACCGGTTCGGTCATCATCGGTGTTCTCGCCGGTGCGATCCCCTGCTTCGCCGTCCTCAAGCTCAAGGGCTGGCTTGGTTATGACGACGCCCTCGACACCTTCGGCGTCCACGCCGTCGGCGGAACCGTTGGCGCCTTCGTGACGGGCTTTCTCGCCACCAGCAAGGTCAACGCCAACCTCGATGCCAATCTCAAGGACATCGTCGGCCACACCCTTTGGATCGAACAGCTCAAGGCCATCGGTGTCACCCTGGTCATCGCGATTGTCGGCACCATCATCCTCGCCTACATCGTCAAGGCCATTATCGGACTGCGCCCGACTCCCGAAGAGGAGAACGCCGGTCTGGACGTTACCGACCACGGCGAAGAAGGCTATATTCTCTAATTAAACTCTGCGCTGCGGCCCCGCACCTTGTCACAAGCGGGGCCGCTGCCGGATCCAAAACAAATGAAAAAAATCGAAGCCATCA
>DBTH01000139.1:0-406 GCA_002306945.1 Methylacidiphilaceae bacterium UBA1321
CCGCTGGTGCGGATCAATAAATCGGGATCGGGATAGTAACGGGTGTAGAGATGGTGGCGGAACATGTCGCCGTCGATCTGCGCCTCGTCGATATGTCCGAGTTTGATCTCGCGGACAATCGATTGCACGGCCTCGATGATTTCAACCTGGCCGCTGTAGCTCAACGCCAGGATCAGAATCAGACCGGTGTTTTTCTTGGTCGCCTCGATGGAAGCGTGAAGCTGCTTCTGCACCGCTGGCGGCAGGTCGGAGAGACGACCGATGGCCTGAAGGCGGACGTTATTGCGGTTAAGTTCCTCGATTTCGTCGCGCAGGAACTTTTCCAGGAGCTTCATCAGGGTCGCGACCTCGGCCTTGGGACGGCTCCAGTTCTCGACGGAGAAAGCGTAAAGGGTGAGATATTTGA
>DBTH01000139.1:653-790 GCA_002306945.1 Methylacidiphilaceae bacterium UBA1321
AAAGCGTAAAGGGTGAGATATTTGACGCCGACTTCGCCTGCGGTGCGAACCACGGCGCGAACCGATTCCACTCCAGCGCGGTGTCCCTGCACCCGAAGCATGCTCCGGGAACGAGCCCAGCGCCCGTTGCCATCCAT
>DBTH01000139.1:1047-7058 GCA_002306945.1 Methylacidiphilaceae bacterium UBA1321
TTGCCATCCATGATGATGGCAACGTGCTGCGGTACTTTGGACAACTTGACCGCCGCCGGAGTTCCCGTCATACGGTAAATGTTTGCTCGCGTTGAGCGCCCACGGAGATGATGTGCAGCTTCGCACCGGTCAGTTCCGCAATGCCCTTGAGGTATTGCTGCGCTTCGCGGGGAAGCTTGCCGAACTTGCGGACGTCACTGGTCGATTTCTGCCAGCCCTTGAAGGTCCGATAGACCGGTTTACAGCGGGCGAGCGCATCGATGTCGTTGGGCGGAAACTGGATTTTTTTACCGTCGAGCGTGTAGGCGACACAAACCTTGATTTGTTTGAGCGTATCAAGGCCGTCGAGATTGGTGACGGCGAGGTAGTCGATGCCGTTGACCATCGCCGAGTAGCGGGTCGCCACGGAGTCGACCCATCCGCAACGGCGTGCGCGGCCGGTGGTAGCGCCGAATTCGCGGCCCATGCCGTGAAGCAGGTCGCCGAGTTCCTTCGACTGCGAGGGCAGTGGGCCTTCGCCCACGCGGGTGGTGTAGGCCTTGATGACGCCGACGACGGCATCCATCTTGTGGGGAGGAACGCCGGAACCGGTCACCGCGCCACCTGCCGTCGTATTCGACGAGGTGACGAAGGGATAGGTGCCAAAGTCGATGTCGAGAAAAGTGCCCTGGGCGCCTTCAAAGAGGACGCTCTTGCCGCGCTTGATCGCATCGTGCAGCCAGATGACGGTGTTGGTGATGAAAGGAGCGAGTACTTTGGCGGCGGCGAGGTAATCCTTGTTGACCTTCGCAAAGTTAAGGGGCTTGCCACCGAGGGACTTGAGGATCGCGTTGTTTTCCTTGATGCGGGCCTTGAGCTTGGCGGAGAAAACCTTCGGCTGAGTGAGGTCGTAGAGGCGGATGCCGGTGCGGGCGGCCTTGTCGCCGTAGGTGGGGCCGATGCCGCGCTTGGTGGTGCCGATCTTGCCCTTGCCGCGGTGCTGTTCGCGCACTTCGTCGAGGTTGCGGTGGAAGGGGAATACGATGTGGGCGTTTTCGCTCAGGAGGAGTTTGCCGTTGACGGTGATGCCGCGGGATTCGAGTCCCCGGATTTCTTCAACGAGAGCCACCGGATCGACGACGACGCCGTTGCCGATAACGCATTTGCGACCGGGCCGCAGGATGCCGGAGGGAATCAGATGGAGGACGAATTTTTCCTTGCCCACCTCGACGGTGTGACCGGCGTTATTGCCGCCCTGATAGCGGACTACGACGTCCGTGTTCTCCATGAGGACATCGATAATCTTGCCTTTTCCCTCATCGCCAAATTGTGCACCAACCAAAATTGTATTCATATATAACCTGCAATCAGTAGGAGCCGGATCAACCGGCTCATTCGTTCAAATCGACACAGCAAAGCGCAGTTTACCCCTAAGAACAAGGAAAACTGCGCTTGGTGTTTGTCAGCGGCCAATGCTGTAGTAATCGAATCCGAGTTCCTTCATCTTCACCGGATCAAGCAAATTGCGTCCGTCGAAGAGAAGCGGGCTGTTCATCTTTTCCTTGATCTTGTTCCAGTCGAGGGTCTTGAAGTCGGTCCATTCGGTCGCAACGACGATAGCGTCGGCGCCTTCGGCCACTGCTTCGGCACTGGAAACGATCTGCGCCTTGGGAATCAGCGGAGCGGCCTTTTCAGAGCCCTTCGGGTCGTAGGCCTTGATGTGGGCCCCTTCCTTGATCATCTGTTCAACCAGAGCGATGGCCACGCTGGAACGAACGTCATCGGTGTTGCCCTTGAAGGCGAGGCCGAGGACGCCGATCTTTTTGTCGCGCAAAACCCAGAGGCTTTCGCGGATCTTCTTAATGAAGCGTTCGCGCTGTTCACGGTTGATGACTTCGACCTGTTTGAGGAGTTGGAAGTCATAACCGAGATCGTCGGAAATCTTGATGAAAGCGGAGAGATCCTTGGGGAAGCAGGAACCGCCGTAACCGATGCCGGCGTTGAGGAAAGCGCGGCCAATGCGGTGGTCGGCACCCATGCCCTGGGCGACTTTTTCGACGTCTGCACCGCTAGCTTCGCAAATGATGGTGAGGGCGTTGATGTAGGAAATCTTGAGGGCCAGGAAGCTGTTGCTGGCGTGCTTGATCAACTCGGCGGAGTTCAGATCAGTCTCAAGGATGGGGGCGTTAAAGGGCTTGTAGATCTCCTTCATCGCATCGAGGGCGCGCTGGGTGTCGGAACCGACAACGATGCGATCCGGCTTCATGAGGTCGGCAACAGCCGAGCCTTCGCGGAGAAATTCGGGATTGCTGACGACGTCGAAGGAGGCCTTCTTGTTGTAGCGCTTGATGGTCTGGGCCACCTTGTCGCCGGTCTTGACCGGGACGGTGCTCTTGTCAACGATGATGCGGTAATCCTTCGGGAGGGCGCCAGCGATTTCGCGGGCAACGGCCTCAATGTAGCTGAGATCGACGCTACCGTCGGGTTGCGGCGGAGTGGGAACGGCAATAAAAATCACCAGAGACTTGTCGATGCCGTCCTTGATCGAAGTGGTGAAAGAGAGACGGCCGGAAGCGACATTCTTCTTAATGAGCTCTTCGAGACCAGGCTCGTAGATCGGGATTTTGCCCTGATGGAGCATTTCGACTTTTTTCGCGTCGTTGTCGACGCAGATGACGTTGTGACCGACTTCGGCAAAACAAGTGCCCGTGACGAGTCCCACATAACCGGAACCAATAATTGCTAAGTTCATTTTAATCCTGTTGTTAATTCAGTAGCGGGGAATGCCTTGAGGGTCAAGGACAGGTATATAGCCAGTTCATTCTGTCTGTCGTTGACATACCGCTGTTTGAAGGTGGCCGACATCAGCCATGCCGACAAATCCCTGTGAATGGTGTAGGCCTGCTCCTGCAAATCGCCGTCGGAAGCCTCAAATTGATGCTCGGTCTCGAACTGCCAGTGTTCGTTGAGACGGTAGAAATTGTTCAACGTGAAGAGATCGCTGTTTTCGAAGAGCTCGCTGTTGTGGATATAGCGGTTGCCAAAACGCACACGGTAGGCGCGGGTGATCTGCCAGGTGATGTCGTTGTTGTACTCGCTGTAGGTGTCGTCGTAGAGATTGCTAGAGCTCTGTGAGTTGAAGGTCAGCCACGGGAACGGGTTGAACTGAATGTCGTTAAAGATATTGCTGTAGGGGTGGTTGTTGCCGGAAAAATTCTGATCGATGTCGAGGTCGGCGTAAATCGCCCAGTCGATCAGGTCGTAATTCTTGCCGTCGCGCTGGGTCTGGATTTTGTTGCGAACGCCATGCCGGACGACGGCCTGCCGGTCGATCGAGTCGATGGAATTGTAGTCGGGAAAATTGATCGGAGCCAGACGGGTCGAGGCGAGACGGTCGTCGAATCCGCGAATGTCATTGGGCGAGGCCCCGTAGACTCCGGGGATGTACTGCATGTTGACGAACGGTTCGGCCACGTGCCGGATGCCGTCGATGCCCATATCCTTGTTTTTGACATCCGACCAGACTCGGGAGACCTTGAAGGACGATTCGACGCCGAGGTTGGGAACGAACCGGCCGCGGGGATTTTTGTTCTCGTATCCGTCCGAGGAATAGTCGTCGATGACGCTATTGTCGTCCGACCAGTAGGTGCCGCGCAGACCGAGACGGGGCGTGATGTTGAGCCAGTTGAAATACTGCTTCGGGTAGAGGAACTGGTGGTAGGTGTCGTAGCGGTAGGCGCCGTAGCTCTGCAGATTGGAGGAGGTCGTGTCGGTATTGGAATAGGTGCGCTCGAAGTTGGTAACCGAGGTTTCGCCCTCGTAGGAAATCGGAGTATCGAACAGTTTCTGACGCTGGAACGACATTTTGAGTTCCGGCTTGCGTTCGACGGTCTCAAAGAAGTCATTGACCTGGTCGCGCATCAACAGGGAGATGGTGTAGTGCGGGCTGTATTGAACCATCTGCACGAAGTTGTCCGGCTGCTGCTCGTGCTGGTATTCGTTTTCAAAGTAGTCGAGCGTCACATACGGATCGCTCCAGCGATTGACGTCGGCCAGGATGCTGAAGTCGGGCCCGACCAGGAAATTCTGCTTGTAAGACACGCGGTAACGATTGTCGCTGTTGACATCGGGATAGGCGTACTTGGCTTCGGAACCCCGCGGCGGGCCGTCCGAATAGAGATTGTCCTGGGAGTAGAAACTGCGGAAGACGGCCTTGTTGTTGTCGTCCTTCTTGTAAAACATGTCGACTCCGCCGGCAAAGCCGCGTTTCTCGCTCATGTCGATGTGAACGGTGCCTTTGAGGCGGCTGTTGTAAACCCAGTTGTATTCGTTGTCGAAGAACGCACCGAAAGACGATTTGAATCCCGCCGTCCATTGGTAGGCCGCGCGGTCGTCGTCAAGTGCCTGGGCATAAATCGGCAGCCACAAAATCGGAACCGATCCGGCGTAGACAACGATGTTTTTCAAGACGATGGAATCGTCCGGGTAGAGCTCGACCGTGCGCGCCCGCATCTTGAACGCCGGATCCTCGCGATTGTCGGTGGTGAAAAAACCATTCTCGATGTGGTAGTGGTTCAACCCCGGAGTGAACACCGAATCTCCCGCGACATAGGCCGGGAAGTAAGCCATGCGAAAATCCGCGGATTGAATCGACTTGGTCTCGAAATTGTAGATCAGCGTATCGCCACGATAGACTTTGTCGCCGGTGTAAATCCGCACATTGCCTTTGCAGACAGCGACTTTGGTTTTGGTGTTATAAGTCAACCGGTCGCAATAGACAACGTCCCCCTTGTATTTGACCAGGACATTGTCCTGAGCGCTCGCGATACCGGCCAATACACTGTTCTCGCCGTCGGAGGTAATCTCAATGGGGTCGCCAGCCGGAGCCGCCCCTTCCTCAGGAGCACCGGTAAGGAGTCCCGTTGAAAGCAACGCTAACAAGGCTGATAATAACCACTTCAAAGCAGTTTGGTCTTAGCAGCCAAGAGCCCTACTGCCAATCACAAAAACTTGAGTAAATTCGTTTAATTGCGACTCCATTCCAGCATGCGCTGCAATGGAATATGCGCTTTTTCACGCAATTCACTTTTCATCGTTAATTCCGGGCTCTCTTCCTGAAGGGCACTGAGCACTTTCTCCAGGGTATTCATCTTCATGTATTTGCATTCCGCGCAGGAGCAACGTTGCGTCGGCCCGGCAATAAATTCCTTGTCCGGTATTTCCCGGCGCAAGCGGTGCAACATCCCCTCTTCGGTAATGATGATGAATTGTTTTGCCGCATGATTGCGGCAGTAATCAATCATTTTCTCGGTCGAGCAAACTTCGTCGGCCAACATCCGCACCGCCCGGGTGCATTCGGGATGCGCCACCAGCGGTGCGTCGGGATGCTCCTGACGAATCCGGACAATGCTCTCGTGGGTGAATTCGATGTGGACGTAACAGTTCCCCTGCCAGGTCTTCATGGCGCGGCCGGTTCGTTGAATCACCCATTCGCCAAGGTTCTGATCCGGCGCGAACAATATCTCCTTGTCGGCGGGTACCTGCCGAACGATCTTTTCGGCGTTGCCGGAGGTGACAATGACGTCGCTGAGCGCCTTCACTTCCGCCGTGCAGTTGATGTAGGAAACCACGTAAATGCCGGGATGCCGTTCCTTGTAAGCCGCCAGTTCGGCCGCCGGGCAGGATTCGGCCAGCGAACAACCCGCGTCCATGTCCGGCAGTAAAACCTTCCTGGACGGGTTGACGATCTTGGCCGTCTCGGCCATGAAGTGAACTCCGCAAAACAGGATGATGTCGGCGTTGGTCGATTGCGCCTGATAGGAAAGTCCGAGGGAGTCGCCCACAAAATCGGCAATCTCCTGAATCTCTTTGACCTGGTAGTTGTGCGCCAGGATGACGGCGTTCTTCTTTTTCTTGAGGTCGAGAATCTCCTGCTGCAACGAATTCATCATCCCTTTATATCAGGCCATTCCCCCTCCAGGTCAAGTATCCTAAGCCGTATCTATTCAACCTATATTCCGCAGTTGGGGTGA
>DBTH01000332.1 GCA_002306945.1 Methylacidiphilaceae bacterium UBA1321
ATGTTTTGAATAGATACGGCTGAGTTTTGACTTCAATCCTCTTTATCGCGCAAACCCAGGACCCACTTGCGTTCCAAAAAGAGTAGAGTCATCATCGGCCATGCCTGCATCCCCCTCTTCCCTGACCATCCGATCGGCCATGAACACGGACGATTCGCGCGTATGGGAAATCCTCCACGCCGTTGTCGAACGGGGCGACTCCTTCGCTTTCGATCCCGCCCTGTCGCGCGAAGAGGGACTCGCCTGGTGGAACCAACCGCACGGCCACCGCTATGTCGCCGAACTCGACGGTCGCATCGTCGGTGCCTACATCATCAAGCCAAATCAGCCCGGTCCCGGTTCCCACGTCGCCAATGCTTCCTACATGGTCGCACCCGAATCCCGCGGCCATCGCATCGGTTTTCAACTCGGAGAACACAGCCTCGCCGAAGCGCGTCGTCTCGGTTTTCGCGCGATGCAATTCAACCTCGTTGTCGCCACCAACGAACCCGCCGTCCGCCTCTGGAAGAGTCTCGGCTTCACCATTCTGGCCACATTACCGGGCGTTTTTCATCATCCGCAACGCGGTTATGTCGATGCGTACGTGATGCTTTACACCCTTTAACGAGTTAAATATTCGAGACATTACCCTGTAAGGTCAAAAAAAATCTAATTTGCTAACATAAGAAGGCTTATACATTGATATTTAACGTCGATTATTCTTTTTTCATATATGAATTTTTCTTAACCTTCCCCTTCAACTATTGAAAGGGAAACATGAGGTTATCAGAAACCAAGGATTGGGTCGTCGAACGTCGTTTAGCTAACTGGATACAACTTGTATTAATCGCCATTTGGCAATTCTCCCCCACATTGGCTCTGGCCAATCCGACCGGCGGCACAGTCGTTGCCGGTAGCGCCACCATCAACGGCGCTGGCACTTCGAACACCACCATCAACCAGACCAGCGCCCGCGCCATCGTCAACTGGCAGGACTTCTCTATAGCAGCCGGGGAACTGACCAAGTTCGTCCAACCCGATGCGACCAGCGCCATTCTCAATCGCGTCACCGGCGGCAACGTCTCCGCCATCTACGGCACCCTCTCGGCCAACGGCAGCGTCTACGTCATCAACCCCAACGGCGTGCTCATTGGTTCCTCTGGTATTATCAACGCAGGCAGTTTCGTCGCTTCCACCCTCGACCTCGACAACGACGCCTTCCTGGCGGGCGGCAATCAACACTTCACTGGCACCTCCGATGCCAAGGTCATCAATCAGGGCACCATCAACGCCATTGGCGGGGACATCTACCTCATCGCCGCGAACGTTGCCAACGAAGGCACTCTCTCAGCCACCAGCGGTAATGTCGGCCTCGGCGGCGGGCATGATGTCTACATTCAACAATCCGGCGACGAACATCTTTTCATCACGAGCGGCTCCAACGGAGCAGTCAGCAACAAGGGCACTATTGCCGCGGTTCAGGCCGAACTCAAAGCCGCGGGCGGCAACGCCTACGCGCTGGCCGTCAACAACGAAGGCATCGTTCGCGCCACAGGTGTGAGCACGCAAAACGGTCGCATCATTCTCAAGGCCGACACCGGCGCGATGCAGAACACCGGAACGCTCTCGGCCAAGAACGCCAACGGCAAGGGCGGCTTCATCGAGACCAGCGGCGAAACCGTCACTATCGGCGGCACCATTCTGACCGGCGACGAAGGCGAATGGCTCATCGATCCCTACAACCTCACCATCAATTCGACCGCAGCCGTCACCATCGTTGGCGCACTTAACGGCGGATCGACCGTTTCAGAAACAACCACCAAATCTGGAACCGCCGGATCGGGCACGGTCACGTCGGGCAATGGCGACATCATCATTGCATCCGATATTGTCTGGTCTGGAACAGGAACACTGAAACTAACCGCCTATAACAACATCTCCATCAACGCCGCCATCACCGGCACCAACGGTGGACTCACTCTTTCGGCCAGCAAGAACATCTCGGCTACGGCAGCCATCTGCGTTTCCACCTTCTCCCAGACCAGCGGAACCTGGTCACAGGTTCTCAGCTCTCTGCCGTCTTTCTACGCGAAGTATTTCAGCATCTCCAAAGGCTCGTTCCTGCGCGCCACCGGCGGCAGCGGCACGACGGTCAGCCCGTACACGATTGTAGATGTCTACGGTCTGCAAGGCGTCGGCACGCTGTTGAGCAAGAGCTTTACTATGGCCAACAACATTGACGCCAGCGTCACGCAATATTGGAACTCCGGCTCGGGATTCAATCCTATCGGCAACGACTCCAATTATTATACCGGCACTTTCAACGGCAATGGTTATACAATCAGCAATCTCTCTATCAACCGCTCAAGCACAGATTATGTCGCATTGTTCGGTTACAGCAGCGGAACGATTGAAAACCTGGCATTAACCAACTATTCGATCATCGGCCATTATGAAGTCGGTGGATTGGTCGGAGAAAATGACGGCACGGTCAGTTCCTGCTCCGCTTCCGGAACCCTGAGCGGTCAATCCTGCGTTGGTGGATTGATCGGTTACAACTATGGGACCGTCCAGTACTCGAACGCTAACGTCACCGTTTCGGAAACTTCTTATGGACAGGCAGGCGGTTTGGTCGGTGTCAATCTCGGTACAATCAGTTTGTGTTACGCTTCGGGAAGTACGTCCGGCACAGATTCCGTTGGCGGCTTGGTTGGAGATAATTATGCCACCGTTCAATACTCCTATGCAACCGGATCGGTTTCCGGGATTTCTAATCCCTATCATCTCGGCGGACTGGTCGGTTACAACGATTCGGGTGCCACCATCCAATATTGCTACGCCTCGGGTTCCGTAACGGGTTCAAGTTGCGTCGGTGGACTGGTCGGGATCAATAACTCCGGAACCATTCAATATAGCTATGCTCTCGGAGCCGTCACCGGTTCCAGCGATGTCGCTGGATTGGTCGGACTCAATAGTGGTGGCACCTTGAGTGGTTGCTACTCCACTGGCGCCGTTACCGGCTCGTCATTTACCGGTGGTTTTGTCGGATGGAATTATGATGGCACAATCACCAACGGCTATTGGGATTCGGCCACCTCCGGCCAATCTTCTGCTGTCGGTTACGGCTCGGGCAGTGCCACCGCCATCTCCGGCACGCCTGTCTACAGCCATTCCAGCTACGGCAATCTCGGAACCTGGAC
>DBTH01000249.1:0-140 GCA_002306945.1 Methylacidiphilaceae bacterium UBA1321
GAAAGTTTCGATAGCAGGAGTCCCCCTATCAAGAGGGGCCGACCCGAAGTGCGGGAGGGTGTCAATCCTCGCTGGAGTTCTCTCTTTCGCCAGACATCACATTGACTACCAGTCCTTCTTAGCCGTAACTATTCAAAACC
>DBTH01000249.1:411-13432 GCA_002306945.1 Methylacidiphilaceae bacterium UBA1321
CCTCACGCCCGATCTTGAGTTTTCCTGAGGCAAAGGCTTAGTCATGCGCATGATACTTTAATTTTCTCTAGCGTCGCGTTGCTTCTTTTCGAGAGCAGCTTGCAGGGCGAGATCCATCACCAGATCGGCGAGAGGAACGGTGCCTTTGTCGAGTGCAGCGTTGGCGGCCTTGAGTAGATTCAGGTCGCCGGTTTCGAGGGCTTTTTCGACCTCGGTCATAAGCGCCTCGATTTCCTTCACTTCGTCGTCGACGATCATCTTGCCGACCTGCGCGAGCGCCTTGCGCGTGCCTTCGAGCATCGCGCCGGATTTGATTTTTGTTTCGACCCATTGGCGCGCAGCCATGTCGTCAAAGGCGTTGTCGACCGACTCGGCGACCATGCGTTCGACATCGGCATCGGACACATCGACGGCCGACTTGAGCTGGACGACTTTCTGATTGCCGGTCTTCACGTCGCGGGCCAGCACGGTGAGGATGCCGTTGGCGTCGATTTCGAACTGCACGCCGACGCGCGGCACGCCCTTCGGAGCGGGTTCAAATTCGATCTGGAATTCGCCGAGCGACCAGTTGTCCTTGACCATTTCGCGTTCGCCCTGAACGGCGTGAATCTTCATCGATTTTTGATTGTCGATGGCGGTAGTGAAAAGTTCCCCGGCCTTGGTCGGGATGGTCGTATTGCGGTGGATGATGACATTCATCAGGCCGCCGAAAGTTTCGATACCGAGGGAGAGCGGCGTGATGTCGAGCAGCACCATGTTTTGAACGCTGCCGGAGAGGATGCCGCCCTGGATCGTCGCGCCGAGGGCGACGGCTTCGTCGGGATTGACGGAGGTGTTGGGCTCACGTTGGAAGATTTCTTTCACCAACGCGCGAACCAGCGGCATGCGGGTCTGGCCGCCGACGAGAATGACTTCGTCGAGGTCTTCGGGTTTGACCTTGGCGTCGCTCATGGAGCGCAGACAATTGGTACGGGTTTTTTCGACGATGGCCTTGGCCAGGGTTTCGAGTTGTGCGCGCGTGACGGTGGTGGTGAAACTTTTTTCGCCCTGCACGAACGGCAGATTGACCTCGACTTGTTCTTCGCTGGAGAGTCGGCACTTGGCAGTTTCGGCTTCCTCACGCAATCGGGCCAGCAGGGCGGAATCGACGTGTTGCTTCAACTGCGCGGCCAGTCGGCGGGCGAGTTCGTCGGTCAGCGCGGCGTCGATGTCATCACCGCCAAGGCGGGTGTTGCCGTTGGTGGAAAGCACCTGGAAGACGCCGTCGTTGAGTTCGAGAATGGAGATGTCGAAGGTGCCTCCGCCGAGATCGTAGACGGCGATGCGGGCGCGTTTCTTGAGCTTATCTTCGCCGTAGGCCAGCGCGGCAGCAGTCGGTTCGTTGATGATGCGCTCGACGGTGAATCCGGCCATCTCACCGGCTTTTTTCGTCGCGTTACGCTGGGCGTCGTTGAAATAGGCAGGGACAGTGATGACGGCGCGGGTAACGGTTTCACCAAGAGCGGCCTCGGCGTCGGCCTTGAGTTTTTTGAGCACCTCGGCGGAAATTTCCTCCGGGCTGTAGCAACGACCGTGAATCGGGATGGCGACCTGTTCGCTGCCTTTGCCTTCGACCGGATAGGTGACGATCATTTCTTCCTGGCCGATTTCGGAACCGCGCCTGCCCATGAAGCGTTTGACTGAATAAACGGTTTCTTTCGGCTTGAGTCCGCGAACACGCTTGGCAGCGGCTCCAACGAGCGGAGCGGCACCGGGTGCGCTGAAGTGGACAACAGAAGGGGTCAGGCGTCGGCCTTCCTTGTCGGCCAATAGGACGGGAAATCCGGCGTCCATGACGCCAATGAGGGAATTGGTGGTTCCAAGGTCAATGCCAACGATGTGAGACATACGTCTTGAGAAGATAATCGAAAATCAAAGTCTTTCCATTGAAAAACCGCAGCTTGCGGGGCTCTGCCCCCAAACCCCCGCTCAAGGAAATGATTTCCTTGAGAATCCTCATATTAGCCGAAAGACCCTTTACCGCTGCGGTAAAGGGTCTTTCGGCTAATTCGGGGTTCCCAGGGTATCATACCCTGGGCAGGAGGTGTGGAGGACAGCGTCCTCCACGCTTACTATTTAGCGGCGGGAGTGGCGGCTTCGGGTTGGGCTTGCGGGCCGTCGACTTCGGAAGCGAGATCCTTGCGTTGCCAGACGCGGACATAATCGATGACCAATTCATCCGGCAACTGCGAATCATCGAGCGGGGAATTATCCCAACCGCCCATCGGCAGCGTAAACATCATATTCGACTGCACGTTGGAGATGCGGGGGTCTTCCCAGCGCAACACTTCCTTGCCATTGAAATAATAGACCGCGAGGCCGGGAGTCCAGAGCAGGCCGACGGTGACGAATCCGTCCTTGTCGGTCTGGAAATAATTGTTCTGCGAACCGGTCTGCTTGTGGCCCTTGTCGTAGCCGTCCCAGTGCATGGCGATGTTGGTGCGGTACTGGCCCCAGCGGGTGAGCATTTCGAAGACATCGAATTCCATGCCACCATGGCCGGTATCCTGACGGGTCCACTGCGGGCCTAACTTGGCACCGCGGTCAGGCATGAGCCAGAAGGCGGGCCAGAGTCCGGGGGCTTTGGGATTTTTGATGCGGGTTTCGAAATAGCCGTAGCGTTGAACCCATTTGCCGTAGGTGTCGAGGAAACCGCTGGCGTAGTCGCTCTGTTTTTCGCTGGGATTGTCGTTTTGGTAGCCGGTCTTCTTTTCGTAGCGCATGCGCACAACGCCGTTGCCGACGATGACATTGTCCTTGCTCCAATGGCTCTTGCGGTCCCAATAATTCGGGCCGTCGATGCGCCACTTGGTGAGATCGACGGAGTTGCCGTCGAAATTATCGTCGAAAGTCTTGGTCCATTCGCCTTCGACGGGCGGCCGCTTGCCAACCCATTCGGGAACGACAATGGGCGGCGCATCGAGGAGGATGGAGGAGATTTGCAGGGAGGCTTCACCTTCACCGCGAACGTAGATTTTCAGAGCGGAAACGGCGTCGCTGATAAACTTGGTGCCGGTGTTGGGCTGGCCGTCCCAACTGGTGCGGTTGCCGCTGTTGGGGATGCCCTGCCACGGGACTTCGGCTTCAAAGGGAATGACGAGTTCGGCTTCGGCTCCGGGGGCAATCGGATTGCCGGAGGAGACGGTGCGGGTGGTGCCGCCGTTGCTGGACAGGACGGCGCTGACGACGGCCGGGCTGCCGCCGGTGTTCTTGAGTTTCACTTTTACTTCGTAACCGTCGCGCAGATCCCACCGGCCTTCGGACGGGCGGAAGACGACGACCTGGTCGGTTTTGCTCGTACCGGACGTGGTGAGCTCAATGGTTTGCGCCGGAGTGAGCGAGGCGGTGAGGCCGTTCTTGGCTTCGAGTTGCGTGGCGGCGTCAATCTTGACGTCAGCACCGAGGAGAACGCCGTCCTTGGGTTTGACGCGGATGGCGTTTTTATCGACGGGCGGTTTTTCACCGGCGGGGCCGGCGGCCTGGAGGGCTTCGATGCGGAAGGATTGTTCGTCGGCCGATTTACCGGTGAAGATGAGGGCCTTGCAGACTTCGGCGGGCTTGAGCGCGTAGCCGGGCTTTTTGTAGCTATACCCGAAGATGAGTTTGAGGGTGCCGGTTTCGCCGGGCTTGAGGTAGGTCTGATCGGAGTTGGTGGGGTTATCTTTCCAATCGCCGGGATTGTCGATACGCAGGTTCACGCCGAGTCCTTTTTTACCGGTGTTGGTCACCTTGATTTCGACGTGGCCGTAAGCCGACAGGTTCCAGACTTTGCTCTCGCCTTCGGGCAGGAGGCTGACGCCGGGGTAGCCTTCATTGCCGGGGGCGATGGTGACATTGATGCCAGGAGCGGCGGGATCGGTGCTGCGGGCGACAGTGACCTGGCTGGAGCTAGGTTTGAGGCGGGCTTCAACTCCGTCCTTGGCGACGTCGAGGAGCGGCAACGGTGCGGCGTCTTCGGCCAGGGCCAGGTGTGAATTGACAATCAAAGCGCTGACCGTAAAGGCGAGGGCCGAGAGGATTGTGTGCATCTTCATGTGGGGTGCTACCTTTCTATTTCGGCATTTCCGTCGATCAGACGCGTTGCGACTTTCAGTTTTTTTGTCACAAGCTAATGCCGATAATTTCGTCTGTAACTGGCTTTATCGCCAATCGTTTTTTATCCTAAAACCGTGGCTAATTCGCGTTTGCTTTTGCGGGGTTGCGCGGCAGTCGACGCATCTTCGGGGTGTTTGCCCTTGAACAAGAGCGAAGCGCCGTTGGTCTTGATGACTTCGCGATACCAGAACGCGGAGTCCTTGAGGGTGCGTTTCTGGGTCTCGTAATCGACATGGATCAGGCCGAAACGGTGCTTGTAGCCCTCGGCCCATTCGAAATTGTCCAGGATCGACCAGTGGAAATAACCGTCGATGCGGACGCCATCGGCGATGGCCTGGTGGACGCTGAGCAGATAGCGGTGGAGAAAGTCGATGCGCGAAGCGTCGTGGACGCTGCCATCGAGGGCCACCCAATCGCAACCGCTCATGCCGTTTTCGGTGATGACGACCGGTATCTTGTAACGTTCGGAAAGGAATTTCGGTCCCCAGTAGAGCGCCTCGGGCGTGACGCGCCAGGTGAAGTGCGTGTGGCGGAAACCGGCCGGCAGCGTAGCGGCGCGCGGATTGCCATCGGGGCCTTCCTCAATCGGCACGGCAGCGTAGATATTGCAGCCGTAGAAGTCGAGCGGCTGGCGGATGACATCCATGTCGGAGTCCTTGAACTTGGGAACGTTCTTGCCGTAGACACGCAGACCTTCCTCGGGGTAATGGCCGAGGATGACCGGGTCGCCCCACCAGACATTATTCCACATATTGTCGTGGTAGACATCAGCCATGCCGCGCATCGTGGCGGCGCGGTTGGCGGGAGTGTCGGTGACCGGGTAGCGGGATTCACCGACGGGAGCCCAGCCGACGATGGGCTTGAGCTTGGCACGCGAACGGATCGTTTGCACACTGCGGCCATGGGCCAGAAGAGCGTGATGGGCGGCGCGGAGCGCTTCGGGCATGTCGAGTTTAAAACCGGGAGCGTGAATGCCGGGGCCCTTGAGGTAGCCCATGCCGATGAAACACTGGGGCTCGTTGATCGTCATCCAACGCGAGACGCGGTCGGACAATTTATCGACGACAACGGCGGTGTATTCGGCGAACCATTCCGGGATTTCCGGGTTGAGCCAACCGCCCCGCAGGAAGAGTTCGTAGGGCAATTCCCAATGGTAGAGCGTCACCCACGGTTCGATGCCCTTGGCGAGAAGTTCGTCAATGAGACGGTCGTAAAAATCGATTCCGGGCTTGTTGACCGCGCCGGTTCCGGCAGGGAGGATGCGCGGCCAGTTGATCGAAAGACGGTAAGCCTTGAGGCCAATCTCGGACATCAACGCGACGTCTTCCTTGTAACGGTGATAATGATCGCAAGCAACCTTGCCATTGCCGCTTTCCCAAATGACTCCAGGCGCTGCAGTGAACATATCCCAGATCGAAGGGCCCTTGCCGTCTTCGTTCCAAGCGCCCTCGATTTGGTAAGAAGAGGCCGCCGCGCCCCAAGTGAAATGTTGTGGAAAACTCAAGATCGATTCCTTTCTGCTACAACGACTCCATATCAAGTCATTCAGATGGCGGATATACTTCCCGAAGAGTGCGCGACGGGAAAACGACCGGTCACAGTGACCGCCCAGCCCGAAGAGAGTACATCCATGAGTTTAAGGTAACAGAACCCTCCCCATCCCGTAAGATACAATACTGACCTGAAATATGTCTATTTCCGACCGCCTATCAGCAATAAGGGCTTTCATTCTCCGTAAAACTGCCCTATATTTCCCTTCAGAGTACCCAAATACGTCATTCCCCGGTCGGAAACCCACCTATCGATTCCCAGCGATCTTTATCCGCCTCAATTAACAAGCTAACTCGTCAGGAGCTCACATGATCTTCCCGAACAACTTCACCTGGGGCGCTTCCACTTCTGCCTATCAAATCGAAGGTGCCTGGAACGAAGACGGCAAGGGCCCTTCGATCTGGGATATGTTCAGTCGGCAGCCGGGCCGCGTCTGGGAAGGACACTCCGGCAAGGTCGCCTGCGATCATTACCACCGCTACAAGGAAGACGTCGCTCTCATGGCCGAAATCGGATTGAAGGCGTACCGCTTTTCCTTCTCCTGGACCCGGCTCATTCCCGACGGCAACGGAACACCCAACAAAGCAGGGCTGGAGTTTTACGACCGGCTGATCAATGCGCTGCTGGAACGCAAAATCGAACCGTGGGCGACGCTCTTTCACTGGGATTTTCCGCTGGCGCTTTTCCTGCGCGGTGGCTGGCTCAACCCGGACAGTTCAAAGTGGTTTGCCCGGTACGTATCGATTGTCATCGAACATTTCTCCGACCGCATCTCCCACTGGGTTACCTTCAACGACCCGCAATGCGTCATCGGCCTCGGCCATCAGACCGGTGAATACGCTCCGGGCCTGCGGCTCGATCTGCCCGAGGCGTTGCTGGCTTATCACAATTGCCTGCTCGCCCATGGCCGCGCCGTCGAAGCGATCCGCTCCAAGGCGAAACTCAAGCCGCTCGTCGGCTGGTCGTCCTCGGGCGTGCTCTGTTATCCCGATAGCGACACGCCCGAAGACATCAAGGCCGCGCGTCAAATCACCCTCTCGGTCTTCCCCGGTACGGTGTGGAATAACTGTTGGCTCGGCGACGCGGTCGTCTTCGGCCATTACCCCGAGGAAGGTCTCAAGGTCTACGGTTCCGCAGTGCCGAATTATCCGGCCTCGGATTTCAAGATCATCCACCAGCCGGTCGATTTCTACGGCTGCAACATCTTCCTCGCCACGCGGATCAAGGCCGACGCCAACGGCAATCCGGTCGAAGTCCATCTGCCTGCCGGTTATCCCGACACCCACCACCTCTGGAAACAAACCCCCGAAGTGCTCTATTGGGGACCGAAATTCCTCTCGGAAAATTACAAACTGCCGATCATCGTCACCGAAAACGGCATGAGCAATTGCGATGCGGTCGGGCTCGACGGCCGCGTCCACGATCCGGGCCGGATCGAATTCATGACCCGCTACCTGCTGCAATTGCGCCGCGCCATCCGCAATGGCGTCGACGTGCGCGGTTATTTCACCTGGTCGCTGATGGATTGCTTCGAATGGGTCGAGGGCTACAAGCACCGCTTCGGCCTGATCCATGTCGACTACGAAACACAAAAACGCACACCGAAGGATTCCGCCTATTGGTACAAGGAAGTCATCTCCTCCAATGGCAGCAGTCTCGACAAATACACCGACGGCGGCGAACCGCCCCAACCCTACATCGTCAGCGAAACGATCCGCTACATCAACAACCACCGCAATACGTCCTTCAACATCAAGGACATTGCCCAGCACTTGCGTTGCCACCCCGATTTCCTCAGCCGCAAATTCAAAAAACATACCGGCATGGAACTGAGTTTCCACATCCGCAAAAACCGCGTCGAATACGCCAAGGAACTTCTCACCAATCCCAAAACTCTCATCGACGAAGTCGCCGAACAGTCGGGCTTCACCGATCGCGCGCACCTCACGAAAGTTTTCCGCCGCATCACCGGCCAGACTCCCGGCCAGTATCAACGCCAGTTCCGTGTCAGCGAAAATAAGGAAGCTCCCGCTCCCCTCATCAAAATCAGTAACCCCCGCTCCCGCCACGCCTGATCCTGGAGGACGCTGTCCTCCAAACCTCCTGCCCAGGGTATGATACCCTGGGAACCCCACTAAAAGGGCGGATGGCGGTGCTCGCAACGAGCGCCGCCATCCGCCCTTTTTGAGGATTCTCAAGGAAATCATTTCCTTGAGCGGGGTCTGGGGGCAGAGCCCCCATGCGTCAAGTCGTCGTCGGAGTTTCGAAGTACATGTACTTGCGATAAATGGCTTCGCCGATGTTATTGAGCTGAAGCTGGATATTATCCATCGTCGCGCTGACCCCGTGACTGATGATGTCGTCGATGCCGTTGTAACTGAGTTCCGAATGAAGGCGGCCCGTCAATTTCTCCGCGTCATTGGAATACGTCTCCTCGGTCGCACCGGAAATCTTGCGCAAGCTGATGTCGAGCGCGTGCGTGCAGAAACGGATCGATCGGGGGAACTGTTGATTGAGCAGGATGAATTCGAGCACCTTGCGTTCCTCGATTTGCGCGACATAAACGCGGCGGTAAGCCGAGTGCGCGCTGCAGGAACGCAGAATGGCGGCGAGCTTGAGAGTCGCGGTGGCGCGGTCGCCGTTCCTGGCCGGGGATTGCAACACCTCCTCGTTGGCGTCGAGAATACGAGTGGTCTTGTCGGCGCGTTCGATGTATTTGCCGACCTGGATGAAATCCCAACCTTCGCCGTGGGTCATTGTCGCGTCGGTGATGCCCTGGAACAGATGCGAACCGGAGCGGATGTGTTTGAAGAATTCGTCCGCGCCCTGCTTGAGGATTTTCTTCACGGTCAATCCCTGCAGGTTGAGATAGAAACGGTTGAGCTCCTCCCACATTTCGTCGGAGATTTGCTCGCGGACGTGGCGGGCATTTTCGCGACAGAAGGTGATGCAGTTGACGATGGAATTGTGGTTGTTCTCGTTGAGGGTAAGGAAGTCGATAACTGTTTCGCTGGAGGCTTCCTTGTACTCTTTGTAGAACTCGGTTTCATCCCCGGTGCTGCGCAGAACCGGAGCCCAGAGTTTGCGAATGATGGCGGCTTCGCGGTGGGGAAGATCGAGCACGTGTTGCAAATTGACATCGAGGATGCGCGCGATGTTTTCAGCGCGTTCCATGTAGCGGCTCATCCAATACAGACTGTCAGCGACGCGGGATAGCATAGTTTTCTAAGTCCTGATTCCCTTTTAATGATCTCCGGACAGCACCCAGGTGTCCTTGCTGCCGCCACCCTGGGAGGAGTTGACGACGAGTGAACCCTTGCGCAGGGCGACGCGGGTCAGGCCGCCGGGAACGATGGTGATTTTCTCTCCGTAAAGTATGTAGGGCCGCAGGTCGATGTGGCGTCCTTCGAACTTGCCGTCGCAATAGCTCGGGTGACGCGAGAGCGCCAGGATCGGCTGGGCGATGAAATTGCGCGGATCGGCCTGCACCTTGGCCTTGAACTCGGCGAGTTCGGCGCGCGTGGCTTTATTGCCGACGAGCATGCCGTAGCCTCCGGATTCGTTGGCGGATTTGACGACGAGTTTCGGCATGTTTTCGAGGATGTACTTGCGGTCGCTCTCGTTGGAGCCGAGGTAAGTCGGCACGTTTTTGAGGATCGGTTCTTCGCCGAGGTAGAACTTGATCATCTGCGGGACGTAATAATACATCACCTTGTCGTCGGCGACGCCGGTGCCGATGGAATTGGCCAGGCTGATGTTGCCGGCGCGGTAGGCGCGAACCAGTCCCGGCACACCCAGGACGGAATCCTTGCGGAAAACTTCCGGGTCGAGGAAATCGTCGTCGATGCGCCGATAAATCGTATCGACCTGTTGAAGCCCCTTTGTCGTGCGCATGTAAACGCGGTCGCCCTGCACCGTGAGGTCACGGCCTTCAACAATCTCAATGCCCATCTGACGCGCGAGGAAGGAGTGCTCGAAATAGGCGCTGTTGTAAATACCCGGCGTGAGCAACACGACGGTGGGGTTGGCCTTGCTCGGCGGGGCGATGTACTTGAGCATGTTGAGCAGCTCTTCCGGGTAGTGATCGACAGGCCGCACGCGGATGCGGTCAAAGAGATTCGGGAAGGCGCGCTTCATCGCCTGTCGATTTTCGAGCAGGTAGGACACACCCGAAGGGCTGCGGCCGTTGTCTTCGAGGACGTAATAGGTGCCGCTGTCGTCGCGCACCAGATCGCTGCCGCAAATGTGGATATAGATATCCCGCGGCACGTTGAAATTCATGAACTCGGGCCGGAAATGTTTCGCACCGTAAACGATGTCCTTCGGGATGAGCCCTTCCTTGAGGATGCGTTGATCGTGGTAGATGTCGTGGAGGAACTTATTGAGCGCGATGATGCGTTGCGTCAGACCACGCTCAAGGAATTCCCACTCCGAGGCGGGAATGATCCGCGGCATCAGGTCGAACGGAAAAATGCGTTCGGTTCCGCGCTCGTCGCTGTAAACGGTGAACGTGATGCCCTGCCGCAGGAACGACGCGTCCACGGCTTGCCGCCGTTGCTCGAACTCCTCCGGCTCCAGAGCCTGAATGCGTTCGAACAGTTCCATGTAATGCGGACGCACCTTGTGCGGAGCCTCGAACATCTCATCAAAAAATTCTTCCGGCTGGTATTTGTCTAAAAGAGCCATGGTGCCAATCATCCCCTGTTTTTGGTTAATCACTCCCTAAAGCCAGCTAAAAACGTACCAGTTTTCCAACGAATTGATTGCATGCTACACATTTCCAGATACTTAGCAAAGACCGGAAGCGCTCTTATTTATAATTCCTTTAATATGAACAAAATGCGAAGCAGGCGATACCTATTTTGCAGCTCGCTCAATAATCCCTGTCATCTACCGGTAACCGAACAGCCATCGAATATCCCCTTTTTCTGAAGACGTTTTTCCGCTATGAAATGAGAAACCATCGCATCCCGGAATGATTCGGACGGCCTGAAGCTTGACATTGGGCTGAAGAATGGTGAGTTGAACTGACAGGAATTTGCAAAAATCAGGCGGCGGAATCGTTCTCTAACAGAAGCACACCGATCAGCACATGAACGTTGGCAAACCATCCGATTCTCACGAAGAATCTCCGCACCATTTTCCTTCCGACGAATGGAGCGATCCGCAATGGGTGGGACTCCATCCCGTCACCCTCGGACAACTCAAACCCGGTGAAATCGTCGGTCGCTGCAAAGTCGTGCGCGAACTCGGCACCGGCGGCATGGGCGTCGTCTACCTCGCCACCCACATGACGTTGCAAATCGACGTCGCCCTCAAAATCCTCTCCCCCGCCCTCGTCAAAGAACGCGCCGAAATGGCCAAACGCTTCGTCCGCGAAGCCCAACTCGCCGCCCGCGTCCGCCACCCCAACGTCGTCTCCGTCATGGACGCCGACTTCGACCAGGCCAGCGGACTCTACTACATCGTCTTCGAATACGTCCCCGGCGGCTCCCTCGCCGACCGCCTCCGCCATGGACGACTCTCCGAAACCGAAACCATCCACATCATCCTCGATATTGCCCAGGCCCTCGTCGTCGCCGCCGAACACAACATCGTCCACCGCGACATCAAGCCCGACAACATCATGCTCGACAGCAAAGGCACCGCCAAACTCGCCGACCTCGGCCTGGCCAAACAAGCCTTCGCCGGAGTCTCCTGTCAACTCACCCAGGGCGGCGCCTCCGTCGGCACCCCCTCCTACATGAGCCCCGAGCAAATCCGCGACGCCCAAAACGCCGACGCCCAGGACGACATCTACAGCCTCGGAGCCACACTCTTCGAATGCCTCACCGGCGCCCCGCCCTTCGCCGCCGCCAACCCCTACAACGCCGTCGGCCAAATCCTCTTCTCCCCCACCCCCGACCCGCGCGCCATGCGCTCCGACGTCTCCCACGAACTCTCCGCCATCTGCCAACGCATGATGGCCAAGAAAAAAGAAGACCGCTACCCCGACGCCGCCACCCTCGTCGAAGACCTCCAAACCCTCCAGAGCAAAGGCAGCCTCGCCCACTTCCTCCCTGGCTGGAAGAAAAAGGGACAACCCGCCGAACCGCGCAATCCCAAACAAGAATGGTTCTACAACGAAATCGTCAATCCCCCGCGTAAAACCCGGCTCATCGACGTATTCCTCTACCTCATCATCCTCCTCGTCACCATCTGGGTTCTACGCGCCATCCTCCTCCCCGAAGACGCCCACCGCACCGCACAAGCCACACCCGACAACGCCGCCCTCTCCGAAAACCCACTCCCCAACACCGGCGCAACCGACACCGCCTCCACCGAAATGCAAGCCGTCCGCGCCCTGCCCGTCGAACCCCAACCCGGCGAAACCACACACCTCACCGCCTCCACCTCCATTCCCACCAACGCCACCACCTCCTCGCTGGCCACACAAATCCAACCCACCCCCATCGCCCTGCCACCGCCCGAACCCATTCCCGGCGAAGAACCCACAACCACCGAAGAAACCGTTCCCGCACAACCCGCCCTGAGCGCCTTCCAGGCCAAAGCACAAGCCGAACAAATGATCGCCGAATCGATCCGCGGCAACGTCATGCAAATCAGCGGCACCCGCCGCCCCGGCAACCCCACCCCCGGCACCTGGCGCTTCCTCTACTGGGATCCCGACGCCGACCAACACGTCCGCGCCGTCACCGTCAACGGAAACACCGCCTCACCCGCCAAAGAAGGATTCGTCGAACTCGGCAAACTCCGCGTCGTCTCCTACAAAAAGAGCGAAATCATCGCCCCCAACCGCCTCCTCATCGACTCCACCAAAGCACTCGAAATCATCCAGTCCCTACCCGAACTCAAAGACACCCCCATCACCAGCGCCGCCTTCTACCTCGACAAAGCCAAAGGAGCCAACATGCCCCCCATCTGGCGCATCACCCTCTTCACCAAACGCAACAACGACGAAGCCCAACTCGGCGAAGTCCGCATCTCTGCCGAAACCGGACTCATCCTCGAATTCGGCGTCAAACTCAACCGCATCCAACAACCGGCCCCCTGACCGCTCCACTCCGGCAATCTCGCTTTTAACACGGTTATTTCATCAGGGGATGGAGAAATGGCGCAGATCGAGCCCGTTTTCCGTTTCATGGCGAAATATCCGGGCCAACCGACAAACCACTTAAAATCTGCTTCCCTGTTACCGTAAATTCTGGGTAGAGTAATCACCCGCGTTCGTTCCGAACGCCACCCTAATGGACGGGTCGCATAGTGGTTTAGTGCGGTCGCCTGGAAAGCGGCTGTGGTGTTAAAGCCACCGAGGGTTCGAATCCCTCCTGCTCCG
>DBTH01000250.1:0-167 GCA_002306945.1 Methylacidiphilaceae bacterium UBA1321
GTTTTGAATAGTTACGGCTGAGAGTGAAAATGATCTAAAAGAACCTGTTTTGCATGTCACTGGGAATCAGTAATAGTACCTGCCCTTCCTGAGGGTATGATACCCTTTAAAAACCCCACAGGGCTTTCCCCCTTTTTACGCAGCGTAAAAAAGGAAAAAGCCCATGA
>DBTH01000250.1:444-5369 GCA_002306945.1 Methylacidiphilaceae bacterium UBA1321
CTTAAGGAAATCATTTCCTTAAGCAGGTAGTTTGGAGGACAGAGTCCTCCATCAAGTCAGACTTCGCCGCAAATAGCGACTTCGAGGCCGAGCGCCTTGAACGCGGCGGCCTTGGCGAAGAGACCCTTGCGGGCTCCGGCCTTATCCGGGGCGTAAACGACCTGGATGTGATTGGCCTTGTGACGCGCCATGAACTGATCACGGCTCACGCCTGACAGGACAACGTTCATCATCGGCCACTGGGAAGTGGTTTCCTTCCAGCGTTCCTCGATTTCGGTCTCGGGCAATTCGACGGACTCGGCCAGACCCAGATCGGCCTTGAGCTTTCCGTTCTCAATGTAAACGCGGCTCCAGACAGACCAGCCCGGTTTACAAATACCCTTGATCGTGCCACCGCCCAGGCGGAAATACATTCCCGGCTGGCGTTCGCTCGTCACGCCCTTGTAGCCACCGATGAGATGCTTCGGCGGTACCGCGCCCGAAATCTGGAAGACCCAGACATATTGACCGTCATACTCACGGCCCCAGCGCACGTCGTGCAGGGTGGTTTCCGGATCGAAACCGAGTTCACGCCACAATTTGTAGGTAATCAGGCCGTCGATACCGGCGCATTCGTCGGCCTCGTTGAAGTGCGGCAACGCCTCGCCCTTGAAGAGTTCCTTGCCGGTGACTTCGTCGTAAACCGGCGGGCGGTCGACGTTGTTGAGCAAGCCTTCGATCAGGTCGGAAGCGGGCAACAGATCCTTGAGCCCCTGCTGATACTGGATGCCGATGACCGAACAACCAAACTCGGCCGCAATGCGCACCGCGGCAATGTACATCTTGCACTGGATGAGCACCTGCTTTTCGGTCAGATCGGTCTCTTCATTCTTGCCGAGGACGAACTTGACGCCCTTCTTGACGATCCAATCGTAAACGGCGCGCGCTTCGCTATCCTTGACGGTGAAAGTCTTGGCGTAGAGGGCCGACTGGCTGAGGCGTTCCTTGTAGAGGCCGGTGGGGTTGAGCAATTCGTCCGGGATGATGGCATTGTACATGCCCATGCAGCCTTCGTCGAAGATACCCATGATGGCCTTCTTTTCCTGGAAAGCTTTGGCGAATTTGAAACCGATCTTTTCCGCCGAGGCCGGAATGCCCGCCTTGGCGTAGGGTTTGACGTGAGACTGCTTGTGTTTGTAGACACCGGTCTTGAGCCAGGTGCGCAGACCCTTGAGGAAGAAGTCATCGGTGAAATTTTCGCTCCAGAGCGTGCTGTATTTCACTCCAGCTTTGGCCATGGAGGCGTTGAGATTGAGCATACCGACCAGTCCCGGCCAGGTGCCGCTCCAGTTGGCCACGGTCAGGATCGGACCGCGATGAGTCATCAAACCGGGCAAAACGTGATGGGTATATTGCCAGACCGATTCGGCCACAATAAGCGGGGCGTCCTTCGGGATGGATTCGAACACTTCCATGCCGTGCTTTTGGCTATCGATGAAGCCGTGTTTTTTGGCGGAGTCGTAGGGGTGACCGCGCTTGACTTGGTAGCCTTCGCGTTCGATGGCCGCAACGAGTTGCTTTTCCATCGCCGCCTGGGCCGGTTCACACAGTTGGTTGGCTGACAGACGCAGATCGCCGCTGGCGATCAGGATGATCGGTTGTTTTTTCATAAGGATTGGATTTTGAGTTTTGTGCTGAGTGAGAGAAAATCGGAGCGGAGTTTATTCGAGATCGAAAACCACCATGGTGTGACCTTCGATCCAGTCGAGGGAAGCCACCGCGTAACCGTCCTTGACGGCGAATTCGACCGGTCGGTTCTCCGGCTGCAACGTGACGGATTTCACCTTGCGATCCTGCCGCACGGCCACACGCAGATCGCGCGCGGGAACGGCTTCTTCCACCATTTCCATCGTGGAGGTCTTCTTCTGCGGAATGAAACTCAGTAGATGCACAACCTGTTTGCCGGGCAATTCGTTGTAGACCGCCTCGACATATTTGGCCGACTTCAGGCGAAGGATAGGGCGTGGAAGCAACCGCTCCATCGCCGCCGCGATCAGTTGACGACAGGGCAGATTCGCATGACGCGCCGCCGCGACAAAGACAGGCAACGCAAATCGGGCTTCATTGCCGTTGACCACTCCAGCCGCGTAGGGCGAAACGTCAGGACGATTCGGCGTCTGGGCGTGCGAGCTGAAATGTTCCCAGGTGCGCTCAAAGTACGGTTCCACAATCTTCGCCAGTACCGTGTCCCCTGCCTGCGGCAGGAGGCGAACGCCGTGCTCGTAAAAGACATGATCGGTCTCGGGCAAATCTCCCCTCGTCTGCGCTTCAAACCGCAGATAAGTCACCGTATAGGGCGACGATTCACCTTCGCTGAGTTCGATCAGAACCTTGCCGCCCTTCTTCTTGAAAGCATCCAACCGCGCGCGCAGGGAATCGGTCAACTCGACCACACGGGGAACGACGACCAGCGAATAACTTTCCCACGGATCTTCCGGCAGAACAAAATCGTATTGATAACCGAGTGGTGTCAACGTGCGATACACACCGTTGTAGGTATCGGTCGCTTCGTTCGCGGACGTCGCCTCCGTGAAGAGAACCGCGATTTCATGCGCCGCCTTCGCGTCCCGCACCCACGGTTCGCACTTTTCGACGTAACGATAAACTTCGCCGATGACACTATAAACACCGTGATCGATCTTACCCGTCGGGTGCAACTGATCGCCCACACTGCACGCCGCCCCATGGGCGAGCGCCTGGGTACAATCGTAAAGCAGCGACGGCACCGTCCGCAGCCCGCCAAAATCGGCCCAGCTCTTGTGGAAACGCCCCGTCATCCCAAGCGTCGGCATGCCCAGCGGCCGGACAAAACGGATATTGACCGGGAAATAGAGATAACCCCATTGACCGCTCGGAAGCGCTTCAACTTCCACGTGCTTGAGAAACTTTTTCTCCTCATGCAAACGGATCAACGGACGGCTGTTGAAAAAGACCGGAACATCCTTCTGGCGGCTGTCGATCAGCTTCTTGATCCGATCCATGTACGACAGGCTCACCTGGCGAGAATAAATCCTGCGGTCGGCTTCGCTCTCGGGATTCAATCCGGCTTTTGCCATTCCCGCCTTGGCCCAGTTCGACACGCTCGGCTGATCCCAACACATGTCGAAGAAAAGACCGTCCACCGGAGCGAACTTCTCCAGCACTTCGCGAATCTGCTCGCACAGATAATCCACATACGGACTCGACATATCCAGAATCTGCCAACTGAAATAATCCCCCGATAACGGCTTGCGGCCCACGCGGCTGCCATCCTCGTTAAGCGCAATCCATTCCGGGTGCGCGTTGGCGGCAAACTCATCGCACTGCACACTGATGTAAATCGGCGCCCGGATACCCTTCGCATGAAGCGCGTCAATCTGCTGCTTGAGCAGATTACCGGTCAAATGCGGATGCTTCGCCGCGTGATCGGTTTCATAATAGAGCTGGCCGTGATGGCACTTGGCGAAAACCGTAATACTGTTGACGTGTGCCTCAGCCAGAGTCGAAGCAAATTCCTCCGGATCAAAGAACTCCCCAATTCCCGGAATATGTGGGCTGGTGTGAAAATCGAGGTGAATCTGGCGGAAACGAAGACCCTGGGATTGGCTCATAAATATCAACTCTATCGATACGACCAGCAATAAACGAACGCCGGGAAAATGCAATATAAAATCTAACTCGTGTCAGAAATGTGTTTTTTGCGCAATAACCATTGAATTACCCTCCCCGCCGGTATATATCAGTCCTTCCATGATCAAAATGTCGGATATTGCCCAGCGCGTCGGCGTCTCCCGCCCCACTGTCTCCGCAGTGCTCAACGGCAATCACCGCAAACTCGGCATCAAGCCCGAAACAGCCGAAAAAATCAAAGCCGCCGCCGCTAAACTCGGCTATTACCGCAACGAGATCGCCGTCGCCATCAAGACCGGACAGAACGCCGTCATCGGCTGCATCACCATCGGTCTCAACCGCGAATGGGTCGCCCGCGTCGTCACCGGCCTGATCCAGAACGCCCAGGACAAAGGCTTCCTCATCAAGATCGTCAACCTGAACGATTCGTCCGAGAGTTTCGATTCCCTCCAGCGCTTCGTCCAGCAACGCATGGCCGGCATCTTCTGCTGCGACATCCACCCCCCTGCCCCCATGGCCGCGCAATTCCGCAGCCTCTGCGCCCGCTACAACATGCCCATCGTCGCCGTCAACAGCAGCGACCGCGTCGGCGGCTATCATTTGCGCTCGGACGATTTGCAGGGAGCCGAACTCGCTATCCGCCATCTCTGGAAACTTGGCCACCGCCGCATTGCCCACATCATGGGCGATCCCCATTCGATGACCGGCCCACTGCGACGCGAAGGTTTTCTGCGCGCCATGAAACTCTGCGGCGGCACGGTTCCGCCCCATTACCTCGTCACCGGCACCTACGACGCCCAACACGCCGTCATTGCCGCACAAAAACTTCTTTCGCGTAAAAAAAATCTGCCCACCGCCATCTTCTGCGCCAACGATGAAGTCGCCGCCGCCGCAATCCGCGCCGCGCGCAAGATAGGCCTGCGCGTCCCGGAAGATCTTTCAATCCTCGGCTACTCGAACATCACCCTCTCCGCCCTCACCGATCCGCCGCTGACCACCGTCGCCCAGCCGTTCGAACTTATGGGCGAACGCGCCGCCAAGGTGCTCCTCGACCTCATTCACCGTCAGCCCAAACCCCGTTATACAGTCGACAGGCTCCCGACTAAACTGGTCATCCGCGAATCGACTCTTCCGCCGTCCCGAGGCTAGAGCAAATTAAAGTATCGTGCACAAAGATTGGGGGCGCTGCCCCCATATCCCCCGCTAAAGGGTATGATACCCTTTAGAAACCCCACAGGGCTTTTTCCCTTTTTACGTCGCGTAAAAAGAGGAAAAAG
>DBTH01000166.1:0-16215 GCA_002306945.1 Methylacidiphilaceae bacterium UBA1321
GCCGATTTCGTTGGGGTACTGGAAGTAGGCGAACGTCCGGAGCAACTCCATGCCCGAACGCGAAGCTTCAATGGAGATGACGTCGGCATCAAGCTGCACGATGGCCCCCATAATGTCGTCAAATTCTCCATAGCACATGTGGGTGTGAATTTGAGTCTCATCCCGCACGGCGGCCGTCGCCAGACGAAACGCTTCAGTGGCCCATGCCAGGTAGGCGGGACGGTCGGCAAGACGCAAGGGGAGTCCTTCACGCAGGGCCGGTTCATCAATCTGGATGATGCCGATACCGGCGGCTTCGAGGGCACAAACTTCGTCACGGATGGCAAGAGCGATTTGCCGGGCCGTCAGTCGGCGGGCCTGGTCGTCACGGACGAAGCTCCATTGCAGGATGGTGATGGGGCCGGTGAGCATACCTTTCATCGGTTTGGACGTCAGCGATTGGGCGAATTTCGACCATCGGACTGTCATTGGCTCGATGCGGTGAACGTCGCCGTAGATAACGGGCGGTTTCACACAACGGGAGCCGTAGCTTTGAACCCAGCCGTTTTGAGTGAAAACAAATCCGGAGAGTTTTTCTCCGAAGTATTCCACCATGTCGTTGCGCTCAAATTCGCCGTGAACCAGAACGTCCAGACCCGCTTCCTGCTGAAACCGGACACAGCTGAGCGTGGCCTGTTCGAGAAAATATTCGTAATCGCCGAGGGAAAGCTCGCCACTTTTCCATTGTGCCCGGGCAGCGCGAATCTCACGGGTTTGCGGGAAGGAGCCGATGGTGGTAGTGGGCAGCGGCGGGAGTCTGAAGCGTTTTTCCTGGGCTTGACGGCGTAGCGGATACGGATTGATGCGGCAGCAAGAGGTTTCAGTGACGGCGGCGCTACGCTGCAGGACTTCAGCGTTGTGAATGCGCGGGCTCTGCTGGCGGGAAAAAATGGCCCGTTGATTGGCTACGATATCGGCCACATTGGCGCTACCTTCAATCATATGGGCCAACGTACTGATTTCATGGAGTTTTTCCTCAGAGAAGGCCATCCACGATTTCAGTTCCGGATCGAGACGTGTTTCGTGCCGCAGGCTGACCGGACAATGGAGGAGGGAGCAGGAGAGCGAGACCATCAATCGTCCGGGGCCGATTTTATCGAGCGCCTGATGCAGAAGTTTCAGAGACTCAGAGAAATGGTTTCTCCAGATATTGCGTCCATCCACCACGCCGACAGAAAGCGCCATGTAATCGGGGAGTGCGGAGAGAATGACATTTAACTCTTCGGGGGCTCGAACAGCATCGATATGAAGGGCATCGACTGGCAGTGACAGAACTGTCGAGAGATTACTGCGCAAACCTCCGAAATAGGTGGTCAGAAGCAGTTTGATTGAGCTGGCCGAGGAACGCAGCCGAGTGTAAGCAGGGCCAAAAGCGGCCAGTTGCTCGTCACTCAAGTCGCAGGAAAGCATCGGTTCGTCGATCTGTATCCAATTGGCTCCGGCGGATGACAGTTGCCGAAGGATCGTTTCGTAAACCGGGAGCACTCCGGGCAGCAGCGAAAGCAGGTTGAAGTTATTTTCACGGGTGGACGTCTTTCCCAGAAGCAGGAAGGAAATCGGACCAAGCAAAACGGGAGTCGTATGAACACCCTGAGCCTTGGCGTGAAGGAATGAGTAGACGGCTTTGTCCGAACAGAGGGAGAACTCCTGGCCGGGGAGGAACTCCGGGACGAGATAGTGGTAATTAGTGTCGAACCACTTGGTCATCTCCATCGCACATTGAGGCGCGTGACGGCTGTACTCTGTGCCGGAGAGGAATTCGCCGCCACGCGCCATGGCGAAGTAGGTGTCCAAATCGCCTTGTCTGGAGCGACCGCCGAAGCGCGACGGTATCGCCCCAACCAAAGTGCACGTATCTAGTACGTGATCGTAAAAGCTGAAATCGTTCGAAGGGATCAGATCGATGCCTGCCTGCTTTTGAAGTTTCCAATTTTTGTTTTGGATTTCTGTGGCTGTGGCCAGGAGAGCTTCCTGGCTCGATTGTCGGGCCCAATACGATTCGAGAGCTTTTTTGAGTTCACGACGCGGGCCGATCCGGGGGAATCCGAGATTGTGCGTAAAGAGTTTCATACCTGCTATCCTTTCGTGCGGCGGCCAGACCGCGATTGCGTTGAAAGGGAAATCCCGGTTCGCAAACGGTGAAGGCATCAGGGCATAAAAAATCCCGCGGCGCTCCGGTTGCGAGGGAGCGAAGGCGGGTCGTGTCAGGACAAACTCTTCATTTCCCCCATCCTGTCCTTGGCGAGACAGTAGCCCGAACCATCGGATCCGGGGCTTGATGAGCATGAGCCAAGCAGGTCTTCTGACTTCGGAGTTGTCCTAATCGCTTCTCCTTACCGTCTCTTCTCCAGGACAGTGGTTTATTGAAGCTTTCGTCGTCCGTTACAGCGGCGCTACCGCGCGGGATTCACACCCGCTTCCCTATTCTCCCCGAACCGTGATTCGGGGCACTTGACTATGTGGATTGCGCTCGAAGCGCAGTCCATAATCTATCAAAGAACTGTTCTCATACTACGATATCTGTCAAGGGCTGGGCAGTTCCAATCGGAAAAGCGACAGCCCCGCAATGTGTTGCGATAAGATTCCCTGATTTTAATCGTGCAGTGGGAGCGGTTTATTTCTAATGTCGATTTCGCGCAATCATTGCGCTTTGAAACAGAAAAGACATTGGGTATTCCGGTATGAGCACAAACACGCTATTTGACAGACACAAGGCTTCCTTTCCCTTCGACCCGACCTACGGACTCACTCTCGACGAACTGCGCCGCATCAAGGGCCCCGGCCCCGAGCGCGAACCGTCCGATTTCGACGCCTTCTGGCGCGACTCTTTCCGCCAGAATGCCGAGATCGCCCTTGAGCAGGAGGAGAAGCCCTCGACCTTCACGCACGAAGGTTACAAGATCACCGAAATCTACTTCAACACCCTCGATTCCTGGCGCGTGGGCGGCTGGCTTTGCGTGCCGGAAAAACTCACCGACGCCAAAACAGCAGTAGTCTGCGGCCACGGTTACGGCGGTCGCGCCGAGCCCGACCACGCCATTCTCGACGGCCAATCGGCGGTGCTTTTTGTCTGCGCTCCCGGTTTCAATCTCTCCGCCAATCCCGAGCGCGTCGTGCCCGATTCCGCGGTCGATCACGTCATCTGCGGCATCGAATCGCCCCAGACCTACATCCTGCGTGCCTGCGCGGCGGCGTACTGGTCGGCGGCGGAATTGATGAAACGCCGTTTTCCTTCCGCTCCGCTTCTCTATCGCGGCTACAGTTTTGGCGGCGGCATCGGCGCGTTGATGTTGCCGTGGCAGCGGCTTTATGTGGGAGCCGAACTCGGCCAGCCGACTTTCAGCTATCACTCCTTCCGACTGAAGAATCCTTCGCAAGGCAGCGCCGAAGTGGTTCGCAAGCTCTACCAACGCACCCCCGAAATCGAGAAGACCCTCGGTTATTACGAGAGCGTCTTTGCCGCGCGCCGCATCCAGGTGCCAATTGTCTACGCCCTGAGCGTGTTCGATCCTGCTGTTCCGGCAGCGGGACAATTCGCCGTGGCCAACGCCACCGCGCCCGAATTCCGCACAGTCGTGGTCATGCAATTCGGTCACTACGACGTAATCTATCACCAGCAAACGACCGAACAGAAACGCATCGCCGCCGAAGTCGCCGCCCTCTACGACCGATCTTCCCGCTGGGCGCACGTTCGGCTCTAAAAGACGTGAAGGCATTTAGACCGAATTAACGGAATTAACGAAAATTAAAACAAAAGGGATTTTTGTCATCAATTCAAGTAATCGAGAAATGGTAAAGGCAGCTTTGCTCTCTTTCATGATTGCGTGAGTTTCTGATAAGCCTTTGGTCTTTTTTATAATTTTGTAAATTCCGTTAATTCCGTCAAAAAGCCGTTCCATGAACAACGAAATCCACGTCGAGTCGGGCGAATCCTTCTCCCCGGAGGAACGGGCGACGTTGCGCCGCATCATCGGTTCCCGCCGCGACGTGCGCAAGTTCCGCTCCGACCCGATTCCCGAGGAATCGCTTTGGCGCATGCTCGAAGCCGCACATGCCGCGCCTTCGGTCGGTTTCAGCCAGCCGTGGGATTTCATCCTGATCGATTCGCGCGAAATCCGGCAGTCGATCCACGACAATTTTGTCGCCGTCAACGAACGTGAGAAGAACCGCGTCGAGCCGGGCCAACGCCGCGAACTCTACAGCTCGCTCAAGCTCGAAGGCATCCTCGAATCCCCCCTCAATCTCGCCGTCACCTGCTGTCACGCGAAGGAAAAAGAATTCGTCCTCGGTGTCGGCACGATGCCGCAGATGATTTCCTACAGCGTCTGTCTCGCCGTGCAAAATCTCTGGCTCACCGCGCGCGCCGAAGGCATCGGCGTCGGCTGGGTCAGCATCGTCGAGCCCGGCCCGGTCAAGCAACTCCTCGGCCTGCCCGATCACGTCGAGCTCATCGCTTATCTTTGCATCGGTTACCCGCAGGAATTCCGCTCCAGGCCGTTGCTCGAAGAGGTCGGCTGGAAACCGCGCGAGGATTTGGAAAAGCATCTCTTCCGCAATCGCTGGGGACAAAAGGAAAAGACGGAAGGCTTTTAGACGGGAATTAACGGAATTGACGATATTTTAAAGGCAACGGATTTTATCACGAACTCAGGGAATCAAAAACGGAGTGATATGGCATCCCGTAATACAGACGTCGGCTGGGCTCAGTCTGCCGCCCTCGCCCTTTCCAGGGAGAGGGTTGGGGTGAGAGTGCTTCACGGATAGCAAGTTTCGATGCTTGAGATGAAAATATGCGGGCAGTAATTCTGATAGCTATTTTCGTTTGGATGACGGCTCCGATTTTTGCCGAGGAGACTTCACCGGAGGCATTCCGGCATCCGCTCGTTCGCGATTTCCTCGGCGTCAACGGCCATTTCACCTTCAAGCCCGAACTCTACCGCCCGGTGTGCGGACTGGTACGCAATTACCACAACCTGAGTTGGGACGTGAAAGCGCCCGGCGATCCGATCACCCTCCCCGATTGCGTCAACCGCGTGAACTGGGAGACGAACGTCTACGGCCCGTGGAAGAAGGCGGGATTTGAAACCGACATCTGTGCCATGTTCGGCGAATTCGGCAGCGGCAAGAAAGGCTTCGAGGCGCTGTGGGAAGGCCGTGAGGCGTGGGCCGAGGAATACGGTTTCGCCCTGGCGCGTTATTTCGGTCCCTACAAGGGGCGCTCGCTCTGCACGTCGATTGAAATCGATAACGAACCCGGCAACGAATTCCCCGACTCGCTCTATCAGACGCTCTTCACCCGCATGGCCCATGGCATACGGCGTGGCGACCCGCGAATCAAAATCGTCACCTGCGCCGTTCGTTCGGGCGTGGCCGACAAGTACGTCAAAAGTCTCGAAGAAACTTTCTCCAGCGCGGAAATCAAACCACTCTTCGACGTCATCAATCTCCACCTCTACGCGCAGAAACCGCAACGTCCCGGCCAGAGCCCGTGGGATCGCAGTTATCCGGAAGATCCCAACATCGATTACCTCAGGGAACTCGATGCGGCGATTGCGTGGCGCAACAGGGAAACACCGGGCAAGGAAATCTGGGTTACCGAATTCGGTTACGATTCCTGCACCGACGCGGCGATGAAAAAACGCTCCGGCTGGTTTGAGAAATTGAACTGGCGAGGCGTCACCGATCTCCAGCAAGCACAATATCTCGTCCGCTCGATTCTCTGCTTTTCCGAACGCGACGTGAACCGCGCATATCTCTATTTTTACGACGATAACGACAGCGCCTCGGTGCACGGCGCGTCCGGCCTCACGCGGCATTTCCAGCCCAAGCCTTCGTACTGGGCAGTCAAGCATCTCTACGAAACGCTCGGCGATTACCGCTTCCAGCGCGTCGTCAAAAAAACCGGGGGCGCACTCTGCGTCTACGAATTTGTCTCCGGCAGCGACCCGGATTCGTTCGTCTGGGTGGCTTGGTCACCGACGAATGAAAATCGCGAAACAGAAGTGACCCTCACCGATCTTCCCGCGCCTGTGTTGTCGCTGGAGTCGATGCCGCTGGCCAAAGGCCGCGCGCCGCAGGTTCTCTATACGAAGACCAGCCCCAACGCCATCAAGTTGCAAGTCACCGAGTCGCCGGTCTATATCCGGCTGCGGAAATGAAAATTTTTTTAGACCGAATTAACGGAATTAGGGAAATGTGTTCAGAGAAAATTCACACAATCAGAAAAAGGGAGAAAACCCTCTACTTCTTTCCTGATTTCATGAGTTCCTGACAAGCCTTTTTTGATGAGAGAAATGACATGGGTTTAAACGTGGGTTCAGGTTGAGCGGATGACAACGTTTTGCTATACAAACACACATAGGCATCTGGCAAAAATAACTTGAACAAGTAGTGACGAAGAGATTGACCTCGCTAGCAAGGTGTGACGGAAAAAGTTATCCAATAGATAACTGACGAATGAACAACGCCGCCAGCGAGGTAAAGATCAAGTCAATATGTTCAAATTATTTTTACTAGATTCCACAAGGAGGGCGTGATGGTACGAATATTGGCGGCTCTGGTTTTATTGATTTCAAATACGATGGCTTGGAGTGCGACACCACAGAAGGGGGAATTCACGATGGAGTTCACATTTGTCGACGGTTCACACAGCGATGCGCCGGTGGCCGGAGCAACAGTCAAGGTCAAGGGGACGGACATCGATCTCAAATTGACGACCGACGCGGCGGGAAAAACGTTGATTGCGCTGCCCGTCAAGCGCCCCGCGTACCTGACGATTCGCGCCAGCAAGGACGGTTACGTGCCACGGCGGGTCGATTGGGATCTGGATCAACCGGATTTCAATCTGCCGGAGCGCTACACGCTCAAAACCGAGAAAGGCCGGCGCATTGGCGGCGTGGTGAAGAATGCAGAAGGCAAGCCCGTTGCCGATGCCAAAGTGGTTTTGATTATTCGCGGCTCGTCGATGGGCGGCAGGAGCGAACAGGTCTTCAATGACATCTGGGAAAAGCGCGTCGAGACCGATACGAAAGGGCACTGGCATTACGACGAAGCGCCGTCCGATTTGCGCCTGCTGTCAGTCACGGTGGTTCACCCGGATTATGTGAGCTATGAGCGTATCGCTTCCCGGCCTCAGCCCGATGATTTTCTTAAGGAAAATGCGACCTTGATCGTGCGCCATGGCGTGCCGTGCGAAGGCGTAGTGACGGACGAAGCTGGCAAACCGGTGGCCGGTGCGGAGGTGATTTACGGCGAAGGCGGCTCTGATTCCTGTACGGTGCCTTCGGTGAAGACCGATGAGAAAGGCAATTTTCGGTTCGGCGCTCTATCGTTGGAACGGAGAATGCAAGGCCCGATCCTGACCGTATTCGCAAAAGGCTACGCGCCCGAGATGATCGAATTGCCCGCGGCGGCTCCCAGGGAGGGCGCATTGAAATTCCCGGTGGCGTTGAAGTCAGGCGGAACGGTGAAATTGCGTGTGGTCGATAGAAAGGGCAAGCCGCTGGAAGGCGTTTCACTTTGTCCGGACTATTGGCGCAAGCACCAGCCATTCAACAGTCGTTTCCAATCGGACAAGGACGGTCTCATTGTCTGGGAGCACGCGCCGCAGGATGCGGTGACTTGCGACATCATCGGCAAGGACATTCAGCGCAAGACCGTGATTGTGAAACCGCAATCCGCCATGCAGACGTTGACGTTACTGCGTCCAACGGTGGCGCATGGCCGCGTGATCGACGCGCAGACGCGCCAGCCGATTCTCAACTATAAACTCATTGCGGGCACCTATTTTGCCCAACACGATCCCGGTTGGAGCGATTGGGCTCGCGGCTCGGCGCGAGTTTTCACAACCGATTCCTATACTCACCTGTTCGATGAACCGGCCCATATCAATAGTACGTCGGGCGAGGAATTGCCGACGGAAGGCGCGCACCGTTTGCGTGTGGAGGCGGAAGGATACGCCCCGGCGGTCTCGCGGCCAATTGCGAACAGCGAGGAAAACGTTGAGATCAATTTCGAACTCAAACGCGAAGAAGCGATTCGCGGCGTGGTGAAATCCGCCGAGGGTAAGCCAGTGGTCAACGCGGAAATCATCGTCGGCGGGCTGGGCAACGCGGCCCGCGTTACCAACGGCGTCTGCTCGTACCGCGCGGAACACCTGATCGTGAAAACAAACGACAAAGGAGAATATTCACTCGGGCCGCAGGAATCGGATTTCCCCGTGGCAGTGGTGCATCCCGAGAGTGGCTACCGGCTGACGAGTGTGAAGGAATTGCGCACACATCCAGACGTCTCACTGGAACCGTGGGGACAATTACGCGTCGTTTCGACAGCGGGAACCTCATCGAAAGAACCGCCCTACTACGTGCGCTACGCGAAAGAGGAGGATGAAAACATGCGGGGCGTTTCCACTTCGCGCATAACCTTTGAAGCAGAGCACCCGCAACACCTCCCCGAAGGAGCGCTTCTCTACCGCTGCCTGGTGCCGGGAGAGATCCGGGTGAATCAGTTTGGGTGTGCGTTGAATAATCCCAGGACGGTTGCCATAGAGAGCGGCAAGACCGCCGTGCTCGACTTCGGATCGGGACGGCGAGCCATTGTCGGACAGTTGCGGATTCTGCCGGGTTTTCCGACACAGTTGCCGGGAGCCAATCTGACCTTGCGGACGGCGTTGCCGGAACCAAAGCTCGACGCGGACCTGAGTCAGGAGGAAATGCTGAAGCACCATCAGGCCTGGTTCAAGAGCTGGTCTCAAACACCCGAGGGCAAGGCGTTGCTAGCCAAATCAGTCACCATCGATTTTAACATTGATCCCGCCGGACATTTTCGCATCGACGATGTCCCATTGGGGAAATATCGTCTGGTGGCGTTTTTCACGAACCGAAACATTTCTGGAGCGGGCGGCGCACATGAACCTCTTGGCGCCGGTGCGAAGGAGTTTGAATTGCCCGCCGGCAAAGGAGATTTCGACCTCGGCACAATCTCCGTCCAGCGGATCGAAGACCTGCAAAAACAGACCGCTCCCGCGCCGTGAGAAATCCATCGTCTTTTAATTTTGACAATTCCGTCGATTCTCGTCCGAAAGCCTTTGAGCATTCCGCTCAGAGGCTGACGGTTTTTTCGTCGCGCATGAGTACGACTTTGCCGCGGTACTTTTCTTCGCGGGCGAGAGCCTTGAGGAAGGCTTCCTTGTTTTGGAGATGGTCGGGGTAATGGGTGAGGAGGAGATTGCGGACGGAATGAGCAGCCAGTTCCTTGAAGAGTTCGCGTTCGGGGAAGTGGGAGAGTTCGCAGAAAAGAGCGTGAACGGGTTGCTTGAAGGCGGGGCGAAGATCCTGGGGTTTCTCGATGTCGGCGGAGTAGACGTAACGTTGTTTGCGGTAGGTGACGGCGACGCCGTAGCAGTCGAAGCTGGTGCGGGGGTATTTCTTCTTGAAGAAGGAAGCGAGGTTGGCGAGGTGCCGGGTGGGGACGGCGTCGAGTTGGAAGACTCCGATTTTGACCGCGCGTCCGGGCCGTACAGGATGCCACTCGAGCGAGAAGCCGAGGAGTTCGGAGAAGAGGAGACATTTTTCGAGCGAATCGCGCAGGAAGGGAATCGTCGCCGCGGGTGCGAAGATGTGGAGTGGGGCGCTGCGGGCGCGAAGCCAGAGGGATTGGATGAGCATGCCGAACTGGCCGATGTGGTCGTTGTGGAGGTGACTGATCCAGACGGCTTCGGGAACGTCGGGGTTGAGCTTGTGCGAGAGGAGGTAGCGCGGGACGTTGTAGCCGCAATCAAGCAGGAGGGAGCTTTCCGGAGTTTGGAGCAGAATGCCGGAGTGTCCACGCGTCGCGCTGGTATGGCCGTCGGAAGTTCCGAGAAAGGTCACTCGCATTGGCAAGATGATGCCGTGGCCAGAGATCGGAAGCAATCGGAAATGGCTGCGGAACAGAAGTTTTGTGGTGCCGTTATCGGGGAATTAAATGATTGCGATTATTGTGCTACAAGGGTTTGCGCGGGGCGGAATATGAGGAGGTTGCTTGACAAAAGACTTCGTGCGATCTTTGCTTAACGGTTTGTGCGGGTAAAGCCGCACGGTACGACTATGCGACTTATTACTTTGTTGAAATCGAAAATTCACCGGGCGACGGTTACGGGTGCGAGCCAGCATTACGAGGGCAGCATGACCATCGACGCCAGTTTGTGTAGACTCGTGGGTCTGCGTGAATACGAGAAGATTTTGGTGGGGAATGTGGAGAACGGCGAGCGTTTTGAAACTTACGTGATCTATGGCGCTGCCGAGAGCGGAGTGATCGAACTCAACGGAGCAACGGCGCTTCTGGGCCGCATCGGCGACAAGGTGACAATCATGAATTTCGCCCAGGTGCCGGAGAACGAAGCGGACGCGCATCATCCGCAGATCGTTTTGGTCGACGACAAGAATCGTCCCAAAACCATCAAGAAGTAAACCGGTTGGTTATTCACTTTCAAAAAAAGAGGCGGGATGCAAATCCCGCCTCTTTTTTTACCGGTTAATCTGCCACGGCGTATTAAATAATTCTGTAGCCGCCGTGAAGTACCCTCACCCTGGCCAGGGAGAAGGCCGGGTTGAGAGTGTTCCAACAGACTTACACCGTCTCCGGATGATTTCTGAATTTTTTTAAACTCAATCGTATCAGATCGATGATTCGGGATTGATCTCTTCGGCGCGGGTACTGTCTTCAGCCTGGGAGAGATTTTGGGTCAGGTCGAGCAGGCGCGTGAGGCATTCTTCCTTGGTCAGCTGGTCAGTGGGCAATTCGAGTTCCGGTTTTTGCGGCGGTTCGTACGGCGAATCGATTCCGGTAAATCCCTTGATCTCGCCCTTGCGGGCTTTCGCGTAGAGATTCTTTGGGTCGCGTTGTTCGCAAACGGCGAGCGGGGCGTTGACGAAAATTTCCGCGAACGGGATTCCGCCGTTGGAGCAGATTTCGCGCACCTTGTCGCGATCTTTGGCAAAGGGAGAAATGAGGGCGGTGATGACGATGAGGCCGGAGTCGGCGAGGAGCTTGGCGGCTTCACCGGCGCGGCGGATGTTCTCGGTGCGGTCTTCGTCGGAGAACCCGAGATTGGCGCAGAGCCCGTGGCGGAGATTGTCACCGTCGAGGACGAAGGCGGCGTGGCCGCGCTTGAAGAGGCTGGCTTCGAGGGCGGTGGAGAGTGTCGATTTGCCGGAACCGGAAAGACCGGTCAGCCAGATCACGGCACCGCGGTGGATGAAGTAGCCGATGCGGTCTTCGCTGGTGACTTCGCTGATGTTCCAGGAGAGATTCTCGCTCTTGACGGCATCGGATTTCACGTCGCTGTAGACGGCGTTGTGGATGATGCCACCGCCGCCGATGCGGCTGCCCTGAATGAGAACGAAGCGGCCCGTTTCGGTGATGACGTTGTGGTTGTCGAAAGCCAACGGACGACGGGTGCGCAGGACGATTTCAGCGGCCTCGTTCTTGACGATTTCACTGCGTGCTTCGGTGGCGGAGTTGAGAGTAGAGGAGTCGATGACGCGGTTGATTTTGACGAGTCGCGCTTCGACCGACTGGGTGCCGAGCTTGAGGGTGTGGGTGGATTCAAGGCGGAGCGGTTCATCGCTGAGCCAGAAGAGGCGGGCGTTGATCTCGCGACCTTCGACGGGAGTGTCTTTCGTGTGGGAAGCGATCTGTCCGCGCTCAACGAAGATTTGTTCGGTAAGCGTGAGAGCCACGGAGCGACCGGCGCTGGATTGAGTGACCGGAGACGCTGCGCTCCACGCCTCGATCGATTTGACCTTGCTGCGCTTGCGGTCGGGCCAGAAGATGAGTTCGTCGCCGACAGACAGCGTGCCCGCCTCGATGCGTCCGGCGATGATGCGGCGTTCATCGAAACGGTAGATGTCCTGCACGGTCAGGCGCAGGGGAAGATTGTCGCGCGAAGGCGGGAGGGAAAAGCTGTCGAGCGCATTGAGAATGGTGGGTTCGTGATTCCACGGCATTTCGACGCTGGGCTTGATAATATTGTGACCGTGCTTGGCGGAGATGGGGATGAAGTGCGAGGGATGAACGCCAAGGGGCCTGAGGAATTCGGTGTATTCCTTGCGGATGGCCTCGAATTTCTCCTCGGAGAATCCGATGAGATCCATCTTGTTGACGGCGACGATGACCTGCTTCACGCCGAGCAGGGAAAGGAGGTAGCCGTGGCGGCGGGATTGTTCCTGGACGCCTTCGTGTGCGTCAATGAGCAGGATGGCGGCGTCGGCGCTGGCGGCGCCGGTAATCATGTTCTTGAGGAATTCCTTGTGGCCGGGCGCGTCGATGATGACGTAGTTGCGGCGGGCGGTGCGGAAATGAATCTGCGTGGTGTCGATGGTGATGTTCTGTTCCTGTTCCTCCAGGAGCGCATCGAGGAGGAAGGCGTATTCGAACTCCATGCCTTCGGCTTCGCAGGCTTTGCGAATACTCTCGACCTTGCCGTCGGGCAGCGAATTGGTGTCGTAAAACAAGCGGCCGATGAGCGTGGATTTGCCGTGGTCAACGTGGCCGACGATGACGATTTTCAGACGTTGGTTTTCGAGTTCGGTACTGGACATGAGGAAGAGTGGTTGCTGTTTAGTTGTTAGTAACGCTTACAGATCGGGCGTCAGCGTCGCGTGGGTCCAGGGCGGTAGCCCTGGTTACATGAATCCCTTGGCGCGGAGTTTCTGCATGGCGTTGCGTTCGTAATGATCCTGGGCGCGGCCGGCACGTTCCGAAGTGTGAGTGGTCTTCAACTCCTCAATGATCGCCTCAATAGTCGTAGCGTTGCTGACGACCGCTTTGGTGATCGGCCAGCAGCCGAGTGAACGGTAGCGGTACATCTTGCCGTCCTTGCCGGGGCGGGCGAAATACATCTTCGGAATGGGGATTTGCTCGCGCTGGATGTAGTACCAGATATCGATCTCCGTCCAGTCGAGGAGCGGTTGAACGCGGACATGTTCGCCGGGTTTGACGGCGGTGGTGAACTGGTTCCAGAATTCCGGCGGCTGATCCTTGTAGTCCCACTCGAAGTCGACATTGCGTGGTGAAAAGTAACGTTCCTTGGCGCGGGTGGAATCCTCATCGCGGCGGATGCCGGTGATAAGGGCGTTCCACTTGTACTGGGCCATCACCTGCTGGAGCGCGACGGTCTTGAGTTCGTGCGTGACGGTGACGGGGTCGTAGTTCTCGTAACCGACGCCGCGGGCGCGGGCTTCCTCGTTGATTTTAACAATCAAATCGAGGTCGTAATGCTTCACCGCCCAATCGCGATATTCGAGCATTTCGGGGAACTCGTAGGTGGTGTCGATATGGAGGACAGGGAAAGGAATCTTGCCGCAAAAGGCTTTCTTGGCCAACCAGATCAGGACGTTGGAGTCCTTGCCCATCGACCAAGGCATCGCGACTTTCGAGAAGGAATGAAAGGCTTCGCGAAAAATGTAGATCGATTGCGACTCTAATTTATCAAGGTGCGTCATAAAGTTGATAGACATACTTTGTTTTCTGAACTGCCGCAACGGGAATTCGACTCAAACCCGAAAAATAACCATAGTGACTTTGTCGACATACCTATCGAAAATTTGTAGTCTGATTTTCATTTTCTCTTTCATCTTCGCTAGCCGATCTGACTCGAAATCAAAGAGTTTGGATGAGTGAATGAATGGAGATACAAGAATTTGAGGGCGGAAATTTTGTAATTGGGCTACATAAATCCGCGCGATCTGCCGTCTACCTATCGGAGGGTGAAAAAGTGGCACTTCCCTTGCTTGCTTTTTCTCTATAACCACCGTACTTTAGGGCCTAGTGAAAATTACCAATTTGTTGAAGTCCTCCAGCGAGTGGATGCGTGGTGAAGGCGGGGGTAACCGCATTGTCATTACGAGTCGCCTGCGCCTGGCGCGGAACTTGGACAAATATCCTTTTCCCGGCTGGGCTAAAAAGGTGGAGCGCGAGAAAATTCTCGGCGTCATCCAACCTGCCGTATCGGCGTTGCCCGAGATGGCCCACGCAATCATCAGCGATTCGATGGATCACTTCACTCCCCTGGAAAAACAGGTTCTGGTCGAACAGCACCTCATCAGCCGCGAACACGCCGCCAAGAACATCGGCAGCGGTCTCGTAGTCAACAAGCCGCGTACCCTCAGCGTGATGATCAACGAGGAAGACCACCTGCGCATCCAGGCGATTCGCTCCGGACTTCAACTCAAAGCGCTCTGGAAGCTGGTCGACAAGATCGACACCGAACTGGAAAACTCCCTGGACTTTGCCTTCTCGCCTCAAATTGGCTACCTCACCGCCTGCCCGACCAATGTCGGCACTGGCATGCGCGCTTCGGTCATGATGCACCTGCCCGCCCTCGTGCTCAGCGAACAGATCACCCAGACGATCAAAGCCGTCAATCGCATCGGCTTGGCTGTTCGCGGTCTCTACGGCGAAGGAACCGAAGCCCTTGGCAACCTCTTTCAGGTCTCCAACCAGATGACCCTCGGAGAATCCGAATACGACATTTTGGAAAAACTCATCAAGGTGATCGGCAAGATCATCGAGAACGAAGAGAACGCCCGCCAACGCCTTTTGCAAGATCGCCCGCGCATGGTCGCCAACGAAGTCGGTCGCGCCTACGGCGTCGTGTTGCACGGCTATTCGGTTTCGTCGAAGGAAGCACTCAACCTCCTCTCCATGTTGCGGCTCGGCGTCGACCTCTCCATGTTGCCGGAAGACTACCGCATCGACATCGACGAGCTTTTCATCGCCACCCAACCTGCCCATTTGCAGAAAGACTACGAACGCAAGCTCACGACCGAGGAGCGCGACGCCCTGCGCGCCGATTTGCTCCGGGAACGGTTGAAAAGCTGGCCGGTCCCTGTTATGAAAGATTTGGACGTCACAACCCCATCCAAAGAAGGGAAGAAAACCAATGAATAATTTCACCCCGCGCGCCCAGCAAGTGCTTGCACTGGCTCGAAAGGAAGCGGATCGCTTCAACCACAACTACGTTGGAACCGAGCACCTTCTTCTCGGCCTGATCAAACTCGGTCAGGGCGTTGCCGTCAACGTGCTCCAGAAAATGGGGCTCGACCTGGAAACCGTCCGCATCGAAGTCGAAAAACAGGTCGGTTCCGGCCCCGACACCAAAATGTCGGGCAACATCCCCTACACCCCGCGCGTCAAGAAAGTCCTCGCCCTCGCGGGCAAGGAAGCCAAGGCGCTCAATCACAGCTACGTTGGAACCGAACACATCCTCCTCGGCCTCCTGCGTGAAGGCGACGGCGTCGCCGCCCGCGTGCTCAAGAGCCTCGAAGTCGACATCGAACGCACCCGCAACGAAGTCCTCAAGGAACTCGATCCCAATTTCTCCGCGAGTGAATCCGGCGAAGAATCCAGCGGTGAATCCGCCGAGCCCGGTCGCGGTGAGGAAGCCTCTCCCGGCACAGGTGGCGGCAAGAAGGAAGTCAAGACTCCCGCCCTCAAAGCCTTTGGTCGCGACCTGACCGAACTCGCTCGCAAGGGCGAACTCGATCCGGTCATCGGCCGCAAAAACGAAATCGAGCGCGTCATCCAGATCCTGTGCCGCCGCACCAAGAACAACCCCGTTCTCATCGGTGAAGCCGGCGTAGGTAAAACCGCCATTGTCGAAGGCCTCGCCGAGGAAATCATCCAGGGCAATGTCCCCGAACTTCTCCGCGACAAGAAAGTCATCACCCTCGACCTCGCCTTGATGGTTGCCGGCACCAAGTACCGCGGACAATTCGAAGAGCGCATCAAGGCCGTCATGGAAGAAATCCGCAAGGCCAAGAATGTCCTGCTCTTCATCGACGAACTTCACACCATCGTCGGAGCCGGTTCCGCCGAAGGCGCCATGGATGCCTCCAATATCATCAAGCCCGCCCTCTCCCGTGGCGAGCTCCAGTGCATCGGTGCCACCACGATGAACGAGTACCGCAAGTACATCGAAAAAGATTCCGCCCTCGAACGCCGCTTCCAGACCGTCATGGTCGAAGCCCCCAGCGTTGAGGAATCCATCGAAATCCTCAAGGGACTGCGCCCGAAGTACGAAGCACACCACAAGGCCAAGATTTCCGACGACGCGCTGGCCGCCGCCGCCCGTCTCTCCGATCGTTACCTGACCGGCCGTTTCCTGCCGGACAAGGCGATCGACGTCATGGACGA
>DBTH01000166.1:16469-16894 GCA_002306945.1 Methylacidiphilaceae bacterium UBA1321
GCGATCGACGTCATGGACGAGGCCGGTTCACGCGCCCGCATTGCCGCCACCATGCGCCCGCCCGAAGTCAAGACCATCGAAGCCGAGATCGAAGAGATCAAGCAGCGCAAGGAAGCCTCAATCAAGGCCCAGGATTTCGAAAAAGCCGCCTCCCTGCGCGACACCGAAAAGGAAGCCAAGGACAAACTCGAAAAAGTCCTCAACGACTGGCGCACCCGCCGCGATGAACAGGAAGTTCTTGTCGGCGAGGAAGACATCCTGCACATCGTCTCCAAGTGGACGGGCGTCCCGCTCTCCCGCATGGAACAGCACGACATGGACAAGCTCCTGCGCGTCGGTGACGAACTCAAAGGCAAGGTCATCGGCCAGGACGAAGCCGTTCAGGCCATGGCCAAGGCGTTGCGCCGCTCCCGCGCCGACCTCAA
>DBTH01000166.1:17147-24046 GCA_002306945.1 Methylacidiphilaceae bacterium UBA1321
GCCGCTCCCGCGCCGACCTCAAGGATCCGCGCCGTCCAATCGGTTCCTTCATTTTCCTCGGCCCGACGGGCGTGGGCAAAACCCACCTCGCCAAGACCCTGGCCGAATTCATGTTCGGCTCCCCGGATGCCCTCATCCAGATCGACATGAGCGAATACATGGAGAAGTTCAACGTCTCCCGCCTGGTCGGAGCGCCTCCCGGATACGTCGGTTACGAGGAAGGCGGCCAGCTGACCGAAAAGGTTCGCCGCCGTCCGTACAGCGTTGTCCTCTTTGACGAAATCGAAAAGGCCCACCCCGATGTCTGGAACATCCTCCTTCAGATCCTCGAAGACGGCATGGTCACCGACAGCCTCAGCCGCAAGATCGATTTCCGCAATACGATCATCATCATGACATCAAACGTGGGAGCCGACCTCGCGCGCAAGCACAACGCCATGGGCTTCGGAACCAAGGCCGGTGAATCCGACTACGACGACATGAAGTACAAGATGCTCGAAGAGACCAAGAAAGTCTTCAAGCCCGAGTTCCTCAACCGTCTCGACGACATCATCGTCTTCCACGCCCTTACCAAGCAGGATCTCACCAAAATCGTCGACATCGAAGTCGCCAAGGTGGCAGGTCGTCTGGCTGCACGCGAAATCACGTTACGCCTCTCGCCCGAAGCCAGTGAATTCCTCATCGAGAAGGGTTACGATCCCGCCTACGGCGCACGTCCGTTGCGCCGCGCGGTGGAACGTTACCTCGAAGATCCGCTTGCCGAGGAATTGCTCAGAGGCGCCTTCAAGGGCATGCAACTGGTCGTGGTCGGCGTCAAGGATGGAGCACTTACCTTCACCCCAAGCGCCAGCGCCAACGCCGAACCGCCCTCGACGGTTTCGAACTGATCGCCCGCCCAAAGACAATAGATTCGTTCACCCCTACCCTGGCCAATCCCAGAGTAGGGCGACGATGGCAACGTGACGTTGCTTTAGTCTTTTAAAGCAGATATTTTCTCAGAAAATCCCCCACTCGTTTTCTGTACTCCTGCGGCGCGTAGTAGAAGAAGTCTCCGTGCCATGCGCCTTCAACAATCCAGAAGTCTTTTTCCACCGGGGCCGCTTCATAAAGCGCCTTGACCGCATCCGAAGGAGCCAGTCTATCCGCACCACCGCAAACAAAAAACGTCGGTACGCGAAGTTTTGGAATTTCCCGAATCACCGAGACATCGTCAACCTTCAGTGACAGCTTGCGCTCGGCCAACGGAACAACCAACGCCCCCAAGCAGTTGCTCGGCAATCCCGTCAACATCCGAAAATGAGCATCGACCGATTCCTTCAAGGTTCGGTACGGACTCTCCGCAACGACCACCTTCACCTCGGGAGGCAATTGCGCCGAAGCCAGCAGAATAGTCGCCGCGCCTTGTGAAAAACCGATGCAGCCGATTTGCGAAAAGCCGCATCCTTTCAGCCAATCCAGCGCCCCGAGCAAATCTGCCTGCTCATGCCAGCCGAATGAACGCAACACCCGTTCGCTCTCGCCGCAACCGCGCGCGTCATAAGACAGTACATTAAACCCTTCCCCTGCCAGCCACAGCGCCCTACCGAGTAATTGTGTCCGATTCGCATCTACTCCGTGCAAGAGGATAACGACGGTTGGCGATTGGGAATTCCCCAAAAACCAGCCTTTCAAATTCACTCCGTCCCGCGCCTGAAATTCCACATTCTGCGGTCGCATTCCATCCGATTCCCTCCATCTCACCCGAGACGGAACCGGATCAACAAAGCGCTCCGCTGCGAGCCACGAAAATACGACAAACAAGACGACGAAAATCCACACTATAACCCACGCCATTCGCCACCATCTGAATCGCGGGAGTTGATCCCTGCTTTCAACGTCAGATTTCACAGTACAACTCTCACGCGTTCTGCGTCATCGCGTAGATGTAGAGATTCGTTCCCATTTGCAGGGCAAGTTCTCCGGCGCGGGGATCTTTATTGGTGAACCATGCCGGATGCGTCCAGCCGCAATGATTGTCGTGCGGACTGAGAAACGCGACCAGTCGGCCATTGAGCGTCACGCCATGACCGCCATGCGGTTGTCCCTGGCACATCGGCAGACCGTTCGGCAAATGGTAAAAGCAATGATAGACGGGGTGATCGTTCGGAAGTTTTTCGATTTTGGCCTCGGGAAAAACTTTCGGCATTGTCTCCATGATTCCCTGAAAAAACAGGTCAGGATCCGGCCCACCTCCCCGATGATGATGCGACTTCCCGCGCACGCAATCCTCCGCAAAGAGAAATCCGCCGCGCAGGATATATTCCCGTAGATTCGCAATCTGCTGCGCGCTCAGATCCGGCGGCATCTCGGCGTGCATGAAGAGAAACGGATAGCGCGTCATCTCCTCGATCTTGTCGATATTGGCCACGTTCCAGTCGACCGACGAAATGCTTATCGAGGTCGTGTCGTTAAGATGCTTGAGGAAATTCAGATCACCGTGCGCGTGCGCATTCCAGTCGTCCCAATCCCCGTCGATGCAGGGGAATTTGAGTCGTCCCCAGCTCGCCTGCGAATTCGACGAAAGCATCGTCTGCGAGGGCTGCGCTATGGTCTGCCGTGTTTGGTTGACACGAATAGCTTGCGAGCCCCGCATCGGAGCAAGCTGTTGGTTCCGGAATTGGTCAGATTGATTGGGAACATCAAATTGCCCATTCGGATTCAACGTCTGCCCCAGAACAGGAAGGGGTCGTCCGAGAAACGACGCCGCACCGGCGGCCATGAGCCGCAAAAAGGTCTTTCGGTCCAGTTCGCTCATAAGTTCCCCTTTACTTGATCTAGCAACTTCTTATCCTCTGCCAAGCTTCGATTTTTCAACGTCTCGACTGCAATCAAAGCAGTTTCCAGCGCCGCCGCAGCAGCAACTCCGCCACGTACAATCCGAGAGCTGCGATGAGCAGCGGCCATTTATTCCAAAGAGCGGTCTGTCGTTCGGCCAAAACGATGGGTTGGTCGAGTCCAGCCGCCGCCTTCCACGGAGCCGCGCCGTTGGCGGCCATCAATTGACCTCCTGTGGCCTCGGCCAGCTTTTTCATCCCGATCACGTCGGGCGTTTCCATGGAGAGTTCGCGCGAAACGGTCTTGGTATCGACCCGCAGATGCATTTCCGCACGCAAGCCGGACGTTTCCTCGGCCACCACTTTCCACTCACCAGGTTCGTCCGGTTCCATGTTGAGCAACCAGCGGCCCGCCGTCCCGGTTGGCGCGATTCCCAGTGGCACTTTCTTTCCCGACGGACTCAACGCCGTCACGGTGACGCGGCTGCCCTGCGGCACGCCGCCAATCTGGAAGGCCAGCTTTTGGTGCAAACCGACCGGGTTGACCACTTTCTCGAAGAAGAGTCCGCGTCCCGGCTGCTTCGACAACCACTGGAGCAGTTGCTGCCAGAAGACCTCGGACTTCTTCGAATCGCTCGGCAACGACAATTTCCAGCGCCAGAGCGAATCGGACGCCAGCACCGCGCTGCGCCCTTCGCCAAAAGTTTGAACCGCAAAAAGCACCTGTCCCGATTTCGGTTCCTGCGCCAACACCTCAGCGCCGGGCTTGGCGCGCGCAATGACGGAAAACCTGGAGAATTGCGGCACGATCGGATCACCACCCATCGGATCTTTGAAGATCGGCAGACTCTTCGCCCCATCGGTCAACTGGAAGGCCGAGAGCGGTGTCCGGTCGGTCGCTTCGTCGGATTGCGTCGCGAACTGTTTTTCCATGCCACCATTTCCCCCACCCCGCACTTGCAACATCATATCCCGAAACCGCGTCGCCGATGTGCTGGTGGGAGCCTCGTTCCAGGTACGACTGAACACCACGGGCAACATCCCTTCCAGTTTACTACCGTAGAACGCCTGACAGGCTTCGGTGCCAGGGCAGACAAAGAGGATGCCGCCACCGCAGCGCACGTAATCAACGAGCGCGTTCTGCTGTGCATCGGTCAGATTTTCCGGCGTGATATTGGAAAGCACAATCAGATTGTACGCATCCAACTCCGCGCGGGTGGAAGGGAGATCGTCCGGTGGATTGACTCCGGGCGAACCCGTTGTCATGCGCTTTCCGGGAGCGGGATTAAAAATCGCCGCCAGCCGGAAACTCGGATCGCGCCGCAATGTCCCCGCCAGAAAACGAAATCCCCAGTCGAGTCCGCCCTGATAATAAAGCACCGGCACCGGGCCGCGCTCCTTCACCTGCACCGAGACGCCGACGCTACGCTGTTCCGTCCCCTCGCCAAGCCGCATCTCCAGCGGCATGATCCCCTCCGCGTCGGCGGTCAAATCGACATTCCACGGGATCACGTTGCGACCGGTCTGAAAATGAATCGTCGCTTGCGACAACGCCTTGTCGCCCATCCAGAGCGAAACCGGCACATCGCGTTCCTCGCGGCTGTAGGCTTCCACGAGCGAACGCCAGACGAATTTCGTCTTCGGCCGCACCAGCGGCGGCACCGAGGTCTCGCGGATATTGAGCGGTGTGGTGGGGAAAACCCGATTTTGTCCGGGCAGAAAATGAATCGCCGTCTGCCGCGCCAACGCCTGCTTGACGACTGCCGACGAATCCTGATTCGTCGTATCAAGGCCGTCGGTCAACACCACCACGTCTGTGTAATGCTCCACCCGGCCGAGCAACGCGTTGAGCGACTCGTAGAGATGCGTCTCATGCCCCGCCTGCGTCTGCGACAAGGCCGGTTCCATGCCGCCCGCCGGGGTGAGCGTTTCTCCGAATGAAAAATAACCGACCCGCTCGAAGGACGATTTCAGATCGCCCTCAAAACCGTTCCATGCCTTCGCCGCCGCATCCAGCCGCGTCACCTTGCGATTGTCCGGCTGGAGCATGCTGTCGGAACGATCCACCAGCACCGCCAGCGTATGCCCTTTTGACGGAGCGAGCAGTTCGCGCTCGACGCGGCTCGGATTGGCCAGGAACAAAACCAGCAGTGCGAGAAAACCGGTGCGCATCACGCTCAGAACCACGCGTCGTAGGGGAGACAGCTTTTGCAATGTCAGCCGATAGCTCCACACAAACACCACGACGATCAAAAAAGCCAGTACGGCCAATAACGCCCACGCCAGCGGCGACGGTGTCAGTCCTCCCAACTTCCAAACAAATTGCGACGTCTCAGTCATGAATTTCTACAACGTATTAAACCTACAAACCGGATTTACCGAGAACCCGCCGGGGGCTCCGCTGTCCCCTCCTCCGGCTTAAGATAATCCAGCGACAAACTTTCCAGATAGCTCGAAACCGCATCCCGGTACATCAACGGCGCCTCGTCCAGATCCGCCTGACGCAACATCTCCTGTCGCGTCACCTCGCCCACGCTCTTTTTCAGCAGGGCGATCAATTCCTTCACCGGGCCGCTGATTTGCGTGAGCGCCTCGACCAGATTCGCATTCGCCGACTCGGCATAATGACGATCCAACCGCTTGCGCACGCCGTCGGCTTGCTGCTGGATCGTCGGATTGTTCGTCAATGCCGCCGCCTGCTGCACATCGTTTTTCATCTGCTCCAGAATATCGCTCACCGCTTGTCCGTTGCCGCCATTGCGCGGGCCGTTTCCATCGCCACCGCCGCTCCCTGTGGGATTTCGCTCCTCACTGTTTCCCTCCCGCGATCCGGTCGGCCCATTGCCCTCGGGGCCGCGACCCTCTGCGCCTTCCGGCCCGGTAGCGGTAATGTTCCCACTGGCTGTCTGGTTTCGCTCCTCACGTTTCTCTTCCCGCGATCCGGTCGATCCGTTGCCCTCGGAACCGCGACCTTCCATACCTTCCGGTCCGATGACACTGCCGTTCGGATCTTCCTTCAACGTATTCTTTCTCCCACTCGTTCCCTCGCCGGCTGATCCCTGCTCGCCCTGACCCGGCTGATTCCCCTGCCCTTGTTGTTGGTTGCCCGGTTGATTACCTTGTCCGGGTTTGTTCCCCTGACCTGGCAAGTTCCCCTGACCCTGACGATTTTCTCGCCCTGACTGAGTACCCGGATTCTGTCGATTGCCTTGATCCTGACCGTTCGAACCGCGAGCGCCGTTCCCTTGCTCTTTCGCGGCAAGTCGCTCCAGACTGGCCTGACCGCTCTCCAAACGCGCAATCGCTTCCTGCAACGCCTTGGACGGATCGCGCTCAAAACCGGCCTGTCCTGCGGCACTCTGATTCGCCAGTTCGCCCAACTTCTTCGTCACCGCCGCCGAGGCCGCCGCATTTCCGGGATCTTTCGTGAGCACCTGCAAATTCTTCTTCAAATCCGGATCGCCCAGACCGTTGGCCAATTTCGCCAGGGCTTGCGCCGCTGCGGCCGAACCGGTGTTCTGCTGCTTCTCGGCCTGTTTCTGCAATTCCTCTTTCAGGCGGGCGAGTTCCTCCGCCGTCTTTTGATGTTGCGCGGCGGCGCCGCTGCCGGTCTGTCCCTTGAGCTTTTCCTCGTTGCTCATCTGTGTGTTGATCTCCACTTGCGCCTGAGCCAACTGCGCCTTCGCCTGCTCGCGACCCCGGTCGTTCATCAACTTGATCGCCTTCTTCAAATCATTGAGTGCCGCCGTCGAAGGTTCCAACGCCGCCTTGCCATCGTCAGCCGCCAATTGCTGCCCCGCCACCGCCGCATATCCGGCTGCGCTGCGAACCAGTTGCTTCACGTCGTCGTCGAACCCACCCGTTGCGACCAATTTTGACGCCGCCTCGCGAATCTGATCCTGCCGCTGTGCAAGCGTGCCCTTCTCACCGGGCCGCCCCTGTCCCTCGCCCGGTTGATCGCCTGCGCCGCCGGGTTGATTGCCGTTATTGTCCGCAGGCATTCCCCGATCCGCCGGTAGTCCCGGCCCTGCATGTTCCTGTCCGGGACGCGAACCGTTTCTTTGACCGGACTGTTGACCGGACTGT
>DBTH01000275.1:0-6309 GCA_002306945.1 Methylacidiphilaceae bacterium UBA1321
ATAACCGACATGGCTGACGATGTCGGCCGCGCTGCCCAAAAAACCCAGCAGATCCGCTCCGACCTCGGCATGAGAGACCCCCGCCAGGAAATCCTCCGCCGTACTGGAAGGAACATGCTGTTTTGCAACGTACTGGCTCACGTCCTGGGCTATGTCCGGAGTCAGCGCGAGCACAACCCTGCCGATGTCGGAAAGCAGTCCTCCCGCAAACGCCTCTTTGGCCATCTCGGGCGATTTGGAAATTTCAAGGGCGATGTGATGTGCGATGTCGGCGACATAGGCGCTGCGCACCTGGAGGTCGTTGAGCATCTGCACGGTCACTTTCTTATCCTCGTTGAAAGACTCGAACAAATGGACGTGAAGGGAAAGCGCACTCACCGTTTCCAATCCCAGGTACAAGGTGGCGTCTACCGGGCTGGACAAAACCTGGCGCGGCCCGAAGAACGCGGAATTGGCCAATTGCAAAATCCGTGCGGCCAGGGTCGGATCCTGGGAGACCAGTTCGGCGACCCGTTCGATGGACGGATTGGTTGAGGTGATCTCCTGCTGGAGCTTCTGCATCGACATGGGCAGGATGGGGAGCCGTTCGATGCCGGAGAGGAACCTGGAGACGCTGCGGTTGTTGAGCGAATCGCGGAAGGAGAGGATCCGGTCGATGCTCTGCTTGAGATCGTCGGACGAGCACGGTTTGGAGAGAAATCGGTGGGTGACCGGAACGGCCCGGAGGATGAGTTCCTCGTCGGAATGCCCGGTCAGAATGATACGCACCGTATCCGGGTGTTCCCTGGCCACTTCGTGCAATAGGGTTGCCCCGTCCATGGCGGGCATGCGCATGTCGGAAACGACCACGTCGACCTCCTGTTTGCCAAGTACATCGAGGGCTTCGGCGCCGCTCTCGGCAAAGAGCATCTCGTAGCTGTTGCGCAGGGAGCGGTAATTACGGCGGATGCCTTCAAGGATGTTCCTCTCGTCGTCGACGAAGAGAATGAACGGTTTGGTGGCGGGTGGATTAGTGCTCATGCTGTCTCCTGATTAACGGTCTCCTGGACGGGCAGGATGATGGTAAATTGCGTGCCCTGGCCGACGTCGGATTTCACTTCGATGCGACCTTTGTGTTTATTGACGATGATGTCGTGGGAAATGGCCAGCCCCTGGCCGGTTCCCTTGCCGGGTTCCTTGGTAGTGAAAAAGGGATCGAATATCTTGCGCATGACATCCTCCGGCATGCCTTGGCCGCTGTCCTTGATTATGATGTGCGCTTCACCGTTCTGGTATCGGGTACCGACATAAATGTTTCCCTTTTTGGCGCCACCGGCGTTGATGACGTCTTTTATGGAATCGACCGAATTGGTGATCATATTGAGCACAACCTGATTGAGTTCGTCGATCAGGCACGGAACCATCGGCATGTCTGGAGCCAGATCCAACTGCAGGTCAGCCACATACTTCCATTCGTTGCGGGTGACATTGACGGTCGCTTCGATGCTCTGGTTGAGATCGCTGATTTGCATCCGGCCCTGGCTCGGATGGGAGAAAGTCTTCATGGCCTGCACCAGCTTGGTCACACGGGCAACACCGGCAATCGTCTCTTCGTACGCCTTGGGAATTTCCTGGAGGAGATATTCGGAGTCGATCTCCTTGGCAATTTCCTGAACCTTCCTGACCAAATCGACGCAAACACCCTGTTCGACGCAGGCTGCTTCCAATTCGAGGTGGACTTTCATCATTTTGAGAAATTCCTTGTAAGAATTACGGCAAAATTCGGTATTGTCGCCGATGAACTGCATCGGGGTGTTGATTTCGTGGGCGATGCCCGCCGCCAGTTGGCCGATGGACTGGAGTTTCGACGAGAGGGCCACCTGGGCCTGAAGGCGTTGTTTTTCGCTCTGGTCGTGGAAGACGACGATGTAGCCGATCACGCTGCCGTCAAAGTGATGGATCGGCGCGCAACTGCCTTCGATGGAGAGGCTCTTTCCTTCACGCGAACGCAGGGTGACTCCGTGCAGGAGGCTGGTGTTTTCGTTGGGCTTTCCATTGGCCGAAAGATCGCAACAGGAGACCGGTGCGCAGAAAACCTCTTTCACATCCTTCCCCTGGGCTTCCGCCAAAGTCCAGCCGGTCAACTCCTCGGCGACGCGGTTCATCAGGACAACCCGGTTTTGCAAATCGGTGGAAATCACCCCGTCGGTGATGCTGCCCAAAGTCACCGCGAGTTGTTCCCGTTCGCGTTGCAGGGCGTTCTCGGCCTGTTTGCGCTCGGTGATCTCGCGGGAAACCAGAATCATCTCGCGCCCCCAACGTTCTTCGTTATTGACCACTTGACGGCTGATGGTCTCGAACCAGAGGTAATCGCCCGTCTTGGTCTGCAAGCGGTGGACGCTGGTTCCTTCCACCAGGGTGCGATAACCCTGCGCCGATTGTTCCCAGCAAATTGGCATGTCCTCGGGATGCCAGAAGCGATCCAGTCCGACCCCGATCAGTTCGGTCGGTGTGTAACCCAGCAATTTCGAACAGGCCGGTGAGACATAAACGATCGTGCCGTTGAGGGTCGAACGCATGATGAGGTCGGTTGCGTTATCGGCCATGAGGCGGTAATTGGCCTCGCTGGTTCGCAAGGTTTCGACTGCCTTGGCGCGTTTTTCCTCGGGGGCAATGGCCGAACAGGCAATGGTGATGAAGCGCAGGTTTTGCGGTAACACCCGGACATTGTTCCGGTAAAAGATATTCAGAACGCCGATTACCTCGTCCTCGGACTTGACCAGTTGCGCCATGAAGGTGCGGCAGTCCAGCTCAGTTAATGGTCCCAACTTCCTGGCCAGTTCGGAATTTTCCATTGTATCGCAAATCAGCGGCACGTTATAAACGTTGTCGATGACTCCCTGCGCCAGACTGCCCGGCAGCAACTCCGCCGGGCGGCAGATGCTTTTCCCGTACCAGGCCACCGTGCAAACCGTCCCGTTTTCGATTCGTTGGTAGGCCACGCTGTCGGCCGAGAGCAACGCACCGCACAGGTCGACCAGTGACTGGATGTTGATGAGTGAATTGCTGCCAAAGGAAAGCAGACAGCTGTTGAGCCGGGTCAACTGCTCCTCGGCGACTTCGCGTTCGCGGGAGATTTCCCGGATTACGCGCAGAACGCGGATGATCGGGAAAATTGGAATAATACTCAAAAGCAGAAGCGCCAGGGCGGCCATGATCGAGGCGTTGTGCGCCGAGCGCATTTTCCTGTCGAGGAAATGAACCATGTGCTTTTCGGTCTCCCTGAGCGCGTCTTCAAAGGCGTCTTTCTTTTGCTGGTAGTCGGTGTTGTCGAGCAGCCGCATCGCCTCGTTGTAATCGGTGCGTCCGCCGCGAACCAGATAGAACGCGTCGTTTTCCTTTTCGAGCAATTCGACATTGTAAATCTGCAACGCCACCGCTACATCGCTTTTCTCGTAGCGGGTGTAAAGGTCGACCAGATTTTGAATATCCGAGTCCATCTCGACTTCCTTTTCCTGGTGGACACCTTCCCAACGGGTCTCGGTCGTCGCTGCTCCCAACCGCGCAGCGGTCCGCAGGGCAACATTGCATCCGTCGATCTCGTCGACAATTCTTTGCAACCGGTGTTGTGAGCGATTGAGTTCCTGGAAGAGATAATATTCCTTGAACAGAAAGGCAATGAAGCTGGCAATCAGCAGAAACCCGACCAGTACCAGGAAATACAACCGGCGTTGCTGAATAATCTCCGGGGATATCGCGTCGGGTTGAGCCGCGCAACGGATCTCGTCGGCGGTCCATCGCACGGAGCGAAGCAGGGCGGTGAGTATCCGCTTAATTCTTTCGATCCAGGGATTCAAGCCTGCCCTCCTTGATCTGCATCTGGTAAATCCGGTGGCTTCCCTCGTGATTGGTGTGGCTGTATTCGAAATCGAATCCCTCTCCCAAAACCGGACCGTGGATGCTTTCAAGCGCATCAATGAATTTCTCTCTGGTCGGTGAGCGGCCCGAGCGCTTCAACCCCTCGACGATCACTCGTCCGTTGATGTAGCCTTCCAGGCTTATCGAATTCAGTTTGCCGTTCGGGTAGATCAAGGCGCTGTCCCGGTAATAGTCCCGAACCAACGCCACCTTTGTGTTCGTCCAGTGAGGAATGGACAAAGTTACATAGCTGTCGTTCGCGTCGCGACCGGCCAGTTCGATGAAATTCTCCGCTGCCACAAACGACAGCGCCCCCACAATCACCGGTTGCTTGCTATTGAGCTTCAACTCCCGGACAAAGCGCGCCCCGGCTCCATAGGTCGCGATCATGAAAACGCATTCCGGCCTGGCATCGAGAATCCGTTTGAGTCCGCTGGCAATATCGGTCGAGTTGCGCGGATAACTTCCTTCCGCCACCACGCTGATCTGGTGTTGGAGCAAAACACGGCGAACTTCCCGCAGCACGGTTTGCCCGAAGGCGTCGTACTGGTAAAAAATCGCCACGCGTTTGACGTGGATTTTGTCTGTCAATAAATTGACCAGGGCAAGCGCTTCATCCTGATAGGAACTGCGTACGTGAAAATTATAACGGTTGAACGGCTCCCGCAACCCCCGTGCGCCGGTAAAAAAGCCGACCACTGGAACCTGTTCCCCCGTCCATATGGTCTGTGCTTTGACGCTGGTGCCAGTTCCCACGTAACTGGTCAACGCAAACACGCGATCCTTGCTAATCAGGTCGCGCGTATTGAGCACGCATTGCAACGGTTCATAGCCGTCATCGCGCGTGATCAGGCGAAGTTGTCGGCCATAAACTCCGCCCTTGCGATTGACGATCTCGAATGCCGTGCGCACTCCTTCCGCATAGTTCACTCCGACCTGTGCAATGGAGCCGCTTAACGGCAGGCTTGATCCGATCAGGATTTCGTTGTTACTGACTCCGGGAGTTGGGGGCTGTACGAAATCGCGGAGAATCAGCGCTACGATAAAACCCACAACCAATAAGCCAGCCACGCTGAACCACCGCAACTGGCGGTTCCAGCCATGCAGGACAATGCTGACGGCGTGATGAAGTAAATGGGACATGTCCCGGCACATGGGGCCGTACCGTCCTTATCGGCAAGGATTTCCTTCACCTTACTAAAAGGTAATCCGGGCCTCTCTTTTGAGCGTTCACTGCGGGTCGAGAGGTTGATCCATCATTTACTGGGCAATTTTTGCCCAGTAGGCGCTTCTTTGGAGCGCTCAACTTGGTTATTTCGTCGGGGAATGAATTGTCTGCGTTAACGTCTCGCTACCCAGGAGAGGAACTGCGCCATCGCCTTCGCGCGGTGACTGATGTGCGCCTTGATCTCGCTGCTGAGCGAGCCGAAACTTTCCGTGTAACCGTCCGGGATGAAAAGGGGATCGTATCCAAAGCCGTGTGAACCGCTTAGTTCGGCTGCGACGTGGCCTTCGACTGTTCCGTCAAAGCTCGCGATGGTCTTGCCCTGCTCCGCCACCACCAGGACACAACGGAACCGGGCCTTGCGCTGCTCCGGCTGGGTCGCCCCTTTTTCGTCCAATTCCTTGAGCAACTTCTCGTTGTTCTTCGCGTCACTGGTCGGTTGTCCTGCGTAACGGGCCGAGTAGACTCCCGGCGCGCCGGACAGGGCATCCACTTCCAATCCCGAGTCGTCGGCCAAAACCAATCCCGGCACATGTCTGGAAATTCCTTCGGCCTTCAAGGTGGCGTTAGCCAGAAACGTCGCTCCGGTCTCCTCAATTTCCGGCAATCCCGCAATGTTGGCAACCGATTGTACTTTCCAACTGGGAGGCATCTGTTCGGCGAGTTCGGTGACTTTGTGACGGTTGCGAGTGGCGAGAGTGAGAATACGGCTGGGCATAAAAGCGCATTATTTCCACTACTCCGACCAAAACCCAAGACAATTCGCATAGGCGAATAGCCCATGCAGGAAGCCGGAAACCGGATGAAAGCTGAGCCGATTGTATATCATCTGAACCAGACACCCTCTACCGCTTCGCGTAACTGGGAGCAGCATCATGCTGCCTTGGCAATGAAAGAAAATCCTGTTATGCCTAACCTGTGCAAGTACGTAAACAATTCCCCTTTTCACAGTTTGAACCCCAATGGCAGCAATTTTGGGAGGCCAACCAGACCTTCCGCGCCGCCAATCCCGGCGAATCTGGCAGCGAGAAACCCAAGTTCTACGCCCTCGACATGTTTCCCTACCCCTCGGGCGCGGGCCTGCACGTCGGCCACCCTGAAGGCTACACCGCCACCGACATCGTCTCGCGCTACAAGCGCATGAAAGGCTTCAACGTCCTCCACCCGATGGGCTGGGACGCCTTCGG
>DBTH01000275.1:6562-7020 GCA_002306945.1 Methylacidiphilaceae bacterium UBA1321
GCTGGGACGCCTTCGGACTGCCCGCTGAACAATACGCCATCCAGACCGGTACGCATCCGCGCGTCACCACGGCCAAGAACATCGCCAATTTCACCCGGCAGATCAAAGCCCTCGGCTTCTCCTACGACTGGCAGCGCGAAGTCAACACCACCGATCCCGAGTATTACCGTTGGACGCAGTGGATCTTCCTCCAGCTCTACAAAAAGGGCCTTGCCTACGTCTCCGAAGCCCCCGTCTGGTACTGTCCCAATCTCGGCACCGTACTGGCCAATGAAGAAGTTCTCCAGACCGACGACGGCCCCCGTTCCGAACGCGGCAACCACCCCGTCGAACGCCGTCCCCTGCGCCAGTGGATGCTCAAGATCACCGCTTACGCCGAACGCCTCCTCTCCGATCTCGATGGCCTCGACTGGCCTGAATCGCTCAAGGAAATGCAACGCAACTGGATCGGCCGCAGC
>DBTH01000275.1:7271-7632 GCA_002306945.1 Methylacidiphilaceae bacterium UBA1321
TGGATCGGCCGCAGCGAAGGCGCCGAAGTCCATTTCGGATTGCCCGGACGCCCTGAAAAACTGACCGTCTTCACCACCCGGCCCGACACACTCTTCGGTGTCACCTATATGGTTCTCGCGCCCGAGCACCCGCTCGTTGACCGGATCACCACGGACGCCCAACGCGCCAAGGTCGAAGAGTACCGCCGCTCTGTTCAATCCAAAAGCGACCTTGAACGCACCGACCTCGCCAAGGGCAAGACCGGCGTCTTTACCGGTGCTTACGCGATCAATCCGGTCAACGAAAAACCCATTCCCATCTGGGTTGCCGACTACGTCCTTATCAGCTACGGCACTGGCGCGATCATGGCCGTGCCCGCGC
>DBTH01000275.1:7885-8350 GCA_002306945.1 Methylacidiphilaceae bacterium UBA1321
TCATGGCCGTGCCCGCGCACGACGACCGTGACTACGAATTCGCCAAAACCTTCGACCTGCCCATCATCGAAGTTGTCAAAGCTCCCGAAGGAGCGAAATACGAAGGCTGCTTCCACGACGAAGGCACCGCGATCAACTCCGGTTTCCTCGACGGTCTGACAACGGCCCAAGCCAAGAAAAAGATTATTGATCTCCTCGTCGAACACGGCCTCGGCACCGGAAAAATCCAGTACAAACTCCGCGACTGGCTCTTCTCCCGCCAACGTTACTGGGGCGAACCCTTCCCCATCGTCTGGAAAGACGGCAAACACCAGCCTCTCGACGAAAGCGCCCTGCCGGTGCTCCTGCCCGAGATGGACGATTTCAAGCCTTCCGCCGAAGGTCTCGCCCCGCTCGCCAAGGCGAAGGAATGGCTCAACCTCCCCGACGGCACCGTCCGAGAGACCAACACCATGCCCCAATGGG
>DBTH01000275.1:8616-18974 GCA_002306945.1 Methylacidiphilaceae bacterium UBA1321
TGGGCCGGTTCCTGCTGGTACTATCTCCGCTATTGCGACCCCCACAACAGCACCGCTCCGATCGGCAAGGAAGTTGACAAATACTGGATGGGGCCCAACGGAGTCGACCTCTACGTCGGCGGCGCCGAACATGCCGTCCTCCACCTTCTCTACGCCCGCTTCTGGCACAAGGTTCTCTACGACATCGGCGTCGTCTCGACCAAGGAACCCTTCCACAAGCTCGTCAACCAGGGGCTCATCCTCGGCGAGGATAATCAGAAAATGTCCAAGTCCATCGGTAACGTCATCAACCCCGACGACGTCATCGCCGAATACGGAGCCGACTCCCTGCGCCTCTTCGAAATGTTCATGGGTCCGCTTGAGCAAGTGAAACCCTGGTCCACCAAGGGCGTCGAAGGCGTCTACCGATTCCTCGGCCGCGTCTGGCGTCTGGTGATGGAAGAAAATCAGGCCGGCGAATGGGTTCTCAACCCCCGCATCGCCGACACAGCTCCGTCCGAAGCGATCCTGCGCAGCCTCCACTTCACCATCAAGAAAGTCGGCAGCGACATCGAAGGACTCCAGTTCAACACCGCCATCTCGCAACTCATGATTCTCGTCAACGACCTGACGAAGGAAGAAACCCGTTCGCGTGAAGCGCTCGAAAAACTCGTCCTCCTGCTCGCCCCGTTCGCGCCCCACATCGCGGAGGAGCTCTGGTCCCAACTTGGTCACCAGCAATCCCTTGCCCGTGAACCGTGGCCGCAGTACGACGAAAAGTTCCTCCATCAGGACAGCGTCGAAATGGTCGTCCAGGTCAACGGCAAAGTCCGCGGACACCTCACCATCGGCGTCAACGCGCCAAAGGACGAAGTGCTCGCCGCCGCCAAAGCCGTCCCGAGCGTCGGCGAATGGATTAACGGCAAGAAACTCGTCAAAGAGATCGTCGTCCCCAAGAAACTCGTCAATCTCGTCGTGGCTGCCTGAGCAGGCAGGGGCAATCGCCCCTGCACCCACGCGAAGCGAGAGAGGATGTCCACTTCCTGCGTTAGCGTAACTGGATGCAACGTCACGTTGCATCCAGTTACGCTGGCTGGACAAAGGAGAGGAACTGCGGCATGCTTGGAAGCTCCATGATTAGCATCCGTGATTTAGCCAACCAGGATCTCCTGGACTTGGTGCCGTACGAACCGGGAAAACCGATTGATGACGTGGCCCGTGAGCTTGGGCTCGACCCGTCGTCGATCATCAAGATCGCCTCCAACGAGAACCCGTTGGGACCGTCGCCGCTGGCGGTGGCCGCCATGCGCGATGCCTTGTCGAAATGCCACTACTATCCCGATGGTGGCGGCTTTCATCTGCGCAACGGCATTGCCGCGCACTTCGGTGTTGAAAAAGCCAACATCATCCTCGGCAACGGCTCGAACGAAATCATCGAGTTGCTCTACCACGCTTTCACCCGGCCCGGAGTGCACGAGGTCATCACCACCACGCACTCCTTTGCCGTGTACGAACTCATGGCGCAGCTTTTCGGCCTGCGTTGCGTCAAGGTGGAGGATTACAAGGACGGCAAGTTTCACACCGACCTCAAGGCCATGCTCAAGGAAGTCAAGCCCCAGACCCGGCTCATCTTCCTGACCAACCCGAACAATCCCACCGGCACGCGCGTGACCAATGAGGAACTTGACGAGTTCATCCAGAACTTGCCGCCGCATGTCATCGCCGTGCTCGACGAAGCTTACTACGAATTCCTCGACAATCCGCCCGACACGCTGCGTTACGTCAAGGAAGGCCGCAAGGTCATCCTCATGCGCACGTTCTCGAAGATTCAGGGTCTGGCCGGTCTGCGAATCGGTTACGGCCTTGCGCCTGCCGAACTCGCGGATTTGCTCCAGCGCGCCCGTCAGCCGTTCAACGCGAATCTCATTGCACAGGTCGGCGCACTCGCCGGATTGCAGGATGCGGAACACCAGCAACGCACCCGCCAGATCACCGATGAAGGTCGCGCGAAGATGGAATCGGCTTTCCAGAAAATGGGACTCGATTATACGCCGTCACACGCCAACTTCGTTCTGATTAATGTCGGTGACGCGGCGCGCGTGTTTCAGGCCTTTATGAAAAAGGGAATCATCGTCCGCTCCATGGTCAGTTACCGCCTGCCGCAACATATCCGCGTCAGCGTCGGCACTCCCCAACAGGTCGACCGCTTCCTCGCCGAACTCCCCAGCGTCCTTAAAGGTTGACCATGTCTCCGCTTTCCATGCTTGGAGGACTCCGTCCTCCAAACCTCCTGCCAGAGGGAACGATTCCCTCTGGACACCCCAGCTTACGAATTTCTCGTTTTGCTTTGAGCAAAACGGAAATTCGTAAAGTTGAGGTTTCCAAAGGGGGGCACACCCTTTGGCGGGGTTTTTGGGGGCAGCGCCCCCAAGAAAGGAAAGCGTGAAATACGCGAAGGTAGCGATACTGGGGCCGGGGCTATTGGGAGGATCGCTTGCACTGGCGTTGAAGGGGCGGAAGCTGGCCGGAGAAATTTCCATTTACGGCCGCACGGACAAATCCCTTGAAGGCGCGCGCGTAGCCAACGTTACGTCGCTTCTGTTTACCGACCCGGTTCGAGCGGTGGAAGGGGCGGAACTCGTTGTTTTTTCCACGCCGATAGGCGTCATGCCCGAGTTGGCCAGGCAAATTTTACCCGCGCTCCAGCCTTCGGCCATTGTGACCGATGTGGGCAGCGTCAAGGGTTGCGTCGTCAAACAGATGGAATCGATTTTGAACGGTCGCGCCCGCTGGGTGGGCAGTCACCCGATGGCGGGAAGCGAACAGGCCGGATTTGCCGCCGCGCGCGCCGACTTGTTTGAAAAATCTGTCGCCATTGTCACGCCGACTCCCGTCAGCGATGCGGCGGCGGTTGAGACGGTGAAGGAATTCTGGTCGCTGCTCGGTTGCCGCTTGATAACGCTGGAACCGGGATTGCACGATCAACTCGTGGCTCAGATCAGTCATTTGCCCCACCTCACGGCGGCGGCGTTGGTTCAGGCGGCGAGCCAGGAAAGCCTTGCGCTCATCGGCAACGGATTCCGCGATACCACGCGCGTGGCCGCTGGTCCTCCGGCGATGTGGACCGATATTTTAATCTCCAACCGTTGCGCTCTGGAGGCCGCCTTGGGTCGGCTCATTTCGACGCTGGAGCAGGCCCGCGAACAATTACAAAAAGGCGACGAAAAAGGTTTGCATGAACTGCTCTCACAAGCCAACCATGTCCGTTCGCAATTAAGCCCCCGATCATCATGAGTTCCAACGAGAATAACAACGTCCTGGTCGTCCAGCCGTCCCGCCGCATCGAAGGCGAAATCCAGATGCCTGGTGACAAGAGCATTTCCCACCGCGCCGTGATCTTTGCCGGACTGGCCGACGGCACCAGCCGCGTGACCAATTTTCTTCCCGGAGAAGACTGCCTCTGTTCCCTCGCGGCGATGCAGGCGTTTGGCGCTTCGATTGAACTCATCGACTCCACGACCTTGTTGGTGCACGGCGTTGCGGGCAAGTTGCGTCCGGCGTTGGAACCGATTGATTGTGGTAATTCTGGCACGAGCATGCGCCTGTTGTCCGGCGTACTCGCGGGCCAGCCGTTCCGTTCGGTGCTCTACGGAGACCGCTCCCTGTCGAGCCGCCCGATGAAACGTATTATCGATCCACTGACCCAGATGGGCGCGGAAATTGCCGGTCAGGGACCGAAGGGATTTGCCCCGCTGCACATCACCGGAAAACCGCTCAAGGGCATCGAATACAATCTCCCCATGGCAAGCGCCCAACTCAAGACCTGCCTCCTGTTGGCGGGATTGTTTGCCAACGGAACGACATCGGTGACCGAGCCGACCCAAAGCCGGGATCATACCGAACGTCTTTTCGAACATTTCCACGCCCCGCTCAACAAGGAAGGGCGCGCGTTGCGTGTGCGCGGCGGGACGACACTGCACGGGCGCGATTTGCTCGTGCCGGGTGATTTCTCCTCCGCGGCGTTCTGGATCGTGGCGGCTGCCGCCATGTCGGGCAGTTCGCTCACTTTGACTCGTGTTGGGCTCAACCCGACCCGCACCGGACTGCTCAGCGTGCTTTTGCGCATGGGCGGCCAGATTCGCGAAACGATTGAAGACAACGCCGCCGAGCCTTACGGCACCTTGCAGGTCGTCGGTCGTCAGCTTCGCGGTACGCATATCGGCGGGGAGGAAATTGCCAATGTGATTGATGAATTGCCGATCCTGGCCGTTGCCGCTGCCCTCGCCGAAGGCGAAACAGTGATTTCAAACGCAGAAGAATTGCGCGTGAAGGAGACCGACCGCATCGCCGCGATGGCCGCGAACCTGCGCGCCTTTGGCGTTCCGGTCGAGGAGAAGCCCGACGGTATGATTATTCAGGGCGGCGCTCCGCTCAACGGCGCCCAGGTGGAAAGCTTTGGCGACCACCGCATCGCTATGTCGTGCGCGATCCTGGCTCTTTTCTCGCGCGGACCGAGTCGCATTACCGACACCGGTTGCATCGCCACGTCCTACCCGACCTTCGTGCAGGATCTGGAGCAGTTGACCGACCAGACGGCCATGCACCTTGGCGCCATGGTCGGTTCAGTGGTGACTATGGGACGCAGCAACAGAGCGCGTTCCTGATTCTGCCGCCAATCCTTTTTTCGAGAGCTGGAGTTTATATGCATACAGTCATTGCCATCGACGGCCCTGCCGCTTCCGGTAAAAGTACCGTGGCGCGCCAGATTGCCGAACATCTTGGATACACTTACGTCAATACCGGTGCGATGTATCGCGCGGTGACCTGGTGGTTGTTGGAAAAAGGCGTCGACACGTCGGATGCCGCCGCGGTCGAGAAAGCCGTCAGGCAGGCGCGAGTCGAATGCCGGATCGAGAAGGGCGAGACGATCTTCCGCCTCGACGGAGTTGATCCGATGCCGCATGTCCGCGATGCGCGGGTCAATGACAAGGTCTCCCAGGTGGCGAGCGTTCCTTACGTCCGCGAAGTGTTGGTTTCAAAGCAGCAATCGCTGGCCGGTCATGCCGATCTGGTCATGGAAGGTCGCGACATCGGCACGGTCGTTTTTCCCAAGGCACACTCCAAGTTTTTCATCGACGCCGATCCGGTCGTGCGCGCTAAACGCCGCCAGGGCCAGGGCGAAGCCGATGTGATTGCCAAGCGTGACAAGATCGACAGCAGCCGCAAAACATCGCCGTTGACCCGCGCTGCCGACGCGTACCTCATCGATAGCAGCACGCTCAGCATCGAGGAAGTCGTCAGTCGCGCCCTCGAACATCTGTCCAAGAGTTCCTGACGGGGGCGAAAACCGCCTCAGGACGCTTGCGATTTTTGCCACTCTTTCTTGCGCAGATAGAGGGTCCAGAGTTGCTTGAGCATTTTGAAACTATCGCGCCAGAGGCTGACCTGACCGCCGGCGATGTCTTCCCAATCGACGGGCATTTCGATCACGCGCGCTCCGGAGAAATGGAGTGCGAGCAATAACTCAATATCGAAGCATAGCCCACTTTCCCGGAGTTCGGGATCGATCTTGCGGAACCACTGAACGGGGAGAATTTTGAAACCGCACTGGGTGTCGTAGACATTGCCCAGGAGCAGGGTGCTCGCCAGCGTGGCAAAAACACGACCGGAGAGGTGACGGGTGAGCTTTCGTTTAACCGTGCGGCCCAGCATGCGGATGCGGGAGGCCCAGACGCATTGGAGATTGTCCGGTTGACTGAACACGAAATCGAACAGACGGACGATCTCATAGGCGGGAGTGGCTCCGTCGGCATCGGCGAAGGCGACCCAGCGCGCATCCCCACCCTGACGCCAACCTGTGAGAATGGCTGCTCCCTTACCCTGGTTGTGCGGGAAGAGGATGGGAGCGGCGACTTCACAATTGCCGCAACGGGAGGAGTGAATCGATTGGAGTAAAAGCTGGCGTTCGGTCTCGGGCGAACCATCGTCGACGATAATGATGCGGGTGGTGTACGGGGCTGTAGCGAGGCGGTCTTGTAAGTCGCGGAGAAAGGGCGGCAGGCGGTGTTGTTCTCGATAGGCCGGAATTGCCAGCAGAAAATCCGTTGTTGTCATGGTTTCGGCCTTGATCGCTTTAGAATTTTTTCGAATTTGGAGGATTATTGAGCCGCCCTCCGTTGCCTTAATTAAGGATGTCGTAGAGCTTGCCCGCAGGACTTGATCATTTAATATGCAGACGCCGCACCCCGCAAGGTTATTTCCCACCGGAAAGACGCGGTCTGGCTTTGGTGATAACGCGATAAAACGAACATGGAACGAATCAAAGGATTTCTATTCTCACCGCTGTTTGCGGGGATTCTGATTGTGGCGGCTTACATCATGGCCGTAAGCGCGGTTGCGGATAAGTCGCCGACGTTCGACGAGGTCACTCATTTGACCGGCGGATACGGGATCTGGCTCAAGGATGATTACCGCCTGTTGCCGGACAACGGAAATCTTTCCCAGCGCTGGGGAGCACTGCCATCGCTCTGGCGTTCGGATCGCTTCCCTGATATAACGCAAAACGAATGGAAGCTGTCGAATGTCTATGCAATGGACGAGCAGCTTTTTTACCAACTTGGCAATGATGCTGGCGCGATGATGTTTCAGGCGCGCTGCATGATGGCGCTGCTGCTCATTGCGATCGGAGTGCTGATCTATTTCTGGTCGCGTTCTCTATTCGGGCCGGAAGGGGCATTGGTGAGCGTCGTGTTGTTTGCGTTTTGTCCGTCAATGCTGGGGCATGGATCGCTGGTGGCTTCGGATGTGATGGTGACCTTCTTTTTCTTTGCGTCGATGGGGGCGCTTTGGCGGCTGATGCAGCGGGTCGATGTATTCAATGTCGTCCTGTGCGGCATAGTGCTGACGGGTGTATTTCTGGCGAAGGTTTCCGGGGTTCTCATCATTCCGATGGGATTGCTTTTACTGGTCATGCGGTTGGAGAATGCTGAATCGTTGCCGGTGCAATGGCGCCAACCGGTGCGCAGTTGCTGGGGAAAATTGCTGGTGATGAGTTGCGTGTTACCGGTGTTGATTTTCATCGTATGGATTGGAATCTGGGCAACGTTCGGTTTTCGTTATTCGGCGTTTTCGGACTTCAATCCCTACCACAACCGGTTGTTTCCCGGCGGTTGGGAATATGCGGCGTCAAAGCCGGGATTGTTGACGGATGTGGTGCAGGAATTGCGTATCGGACAATTGCTGCCGGAGGCGTATTTATTCGGAATTTTGATGGTCTCGGTGGCGGGACAGGTACGGCAGAGTTTTCTTAATGGTGATTTCAGTATCTACGGATTCCACGGGTTCTTTCCCTACGCCTTTTCAGTTAAAGAGACGTTGCCGTTTTTGCTTTTGTTGCTGCTGGCGCTGTGCGCCGTGGTCATGGCAGTTTACTCTGTGGATGCCAGGGTGAAGGGGGCTCGGTTTCGTTACTTTTGGAACGGGATTTATAAGGCGTCGCCTTTGTGGATCGTGCTCGTTGTTTACGGGCTTTTCGCCTTTACGAGTAACCTCAATATTGGACACCGCCATTTGTTCCCGCTGTATCCTCCCTTGTTTGTTCTGGCGGGAGCCGCCGGATTCTGGATTCGCAAAAATGTGAAATGGCTCGCGGCGCTGGTGGTCGCGTTGCTGCTTTGGCACGCGGAGGAATCGCTGGCGGTGCGTCCGAATTATCTCACCTATTTCAATCAGATCGCCGGTGGCCCTTCGCAAGGGTATCGGCACCTGGTCGATAGTTCGCTCGACTGGGGCCAGGATTTGCCCGGCCTGAAGGATTGGCTCAGCGCGCATCAACTCGAAGACGGACGCACGCCTGTCTACCTGCTTTATTTCGGATCAGCCAACACGGAATATTACGGGGTCAAGGCGACTCTGCTGCCCGGCTTTCTCGACAGGGGAACGCCATCGCAGCCGATAGAGCCGTTGAAGCCCGGCGTCTATGCCATCAGCGCGACGCTCTATCAAGGGATATACCTCGCCTTTTGCGGGCCGTGGACGGACCGTTACGAGCAGGTTTACCGGGCCCAGACGCATGTGCTGGAACAACTCGCCGCGGCGAAAGACAAACCCGACGAACTGAAAAAACTGGTCGATCTCTACACCGAGCGCAATCTCCAGACCGTGCAGCAGGAATATCCGCGACTGCGCATCGCGCGGCTTTGCGCCTGGCTGCGGCAAACGGAGAAAAAACCGGAAGCCTTTATCAATAACACGATCTTCATCTTCCGGCTGAGTCAGAGTGATCTCGATACAGCGCTGCGTTGAATGTGGAGATGGAGATCGTGAAGCTAATTCATAAAAACGTTGCGGGGGAAAGGTAACGCTTTTAATTTAGTCGTTTCACCGGATTTCAAGCCATGCGCCCATTTTATCGTTTAGCCTACAAGATTGTCGAAGCGTTCACCCTGAATATGTTTCACGGGCGGGTCGAGGGTCTGGAGAATGTGCCAGCGGGGCCCGCTCTGGTGGTTTCCAATCACGTGAGTTTTCTCGATCCGACGACGATTGGCTGGGCGCTGAGTCGTGAGATGTATTTTCTGGCACGCAAGACGTTGTTCAAGCCGCCGTTTCTGGACAAGATTTTGCCGCTATGCAATTCGTTGCCGATCGACCGCGATAACGCCGATTTGCCGGGCTTGCGGCGGATCATCAATTTGCTCAAGGACGGAGAGATGGTGTTGCTGTTTCCAGAGGGAACGCGCAGCCCGGACGGCACGCTTCAGGCGGCGGAATCAGGCGCGGGTTTTGTCGCGTACAAGGCGCGGGTGCCGATTTTGCCGGTGCGAATTTTCGGCACTTACGAATCGCTTTCACGTCATCAAAAAAAGCTGACTTATAATCCGTTGCGGATCGTGGTGGGGAAACCGTTCTTCCTGCCGAAGGACGGCAAGCCCGACAAGGAAGCGTATCAAAAACTGGCCAACCGGATGATGGAAGAGATCGGCAAGTTGAAATAGCCTGAGATTTTTTTGACGAAATTAACGGAATTTTAAAACGGAATTTACGAAAGGATTAAAAAGACAAAGGCTTATCATGAACTCAGAAAATCAGGAATGGATCGGATTGAGTTTCTCTTCATTTTCATGAGTTCCTGATAAAATCCTTTTTCAGCAACTCGCTAAAGTCTTTCGTAAATTCCGTTTTAAAATTCCGTTAATTTCGTCAAAATGTCTTGATCCGCCAGGCTTGCCGCGAGGAGGTCTACACGCTCCTTGCCAACTGGGAGCGTCCGTTCTAGGCTGGGCAGTTTATGAGCGATTCCCTGACGATTCAACAGGCCGTTGATGCCGTGATCAAACGAATCCCCGGCGGCTTTAAGTCTGAAACGGTCGATACTTTCAAGAGCGGTAACGCCGATCAGCCCTTGCAGGGAGTGGTCACGACTTTCATCGCAACGCGGGCGGTGCTTGACCGTGCGGTGGAGTTGGGAGCGAATCTGGTCATTACGCACGAGCCGACTTTTTACAATCATATCGACAAGACGGATTGGTTGAAGAACGATCCGGTTTTTCAGTCGAAAATGAAATTCCTTGAAGATCACGGCCTGGTCGTGTGGCGTTTTCACGATTACTGGCATCGGCACGAGCCGGACGGGATCGTCACCGGCGTGATCCGCGAACTGCGCTGGGATTGGGCCGTCGACGCGCAAAATCCGAACATCTATCATCTCGCCGAAACCACTCTTGGCGAACTGGCGCAATTCCTCAAGGATCGCCTCCATATCCGCACGGTTCGGTTGGCGGGCGATCCGACGATGTCGTGCAAGACGATCGGCATGCTGGTGGGCGCTTACGGGGGCGAACGTCAGATCAAGCTTCTCGGAGAACCGAATGTCGATGTGATGGTGTGCGGCGAGAGCTCGGAGTGGGAAACTTGCGAGTATGTCCGCGACAGCGCGGCTGCGGGGAAGCCGAAGGGATTGATTATTCTCGGCCATTGTAACAGCGAGGAATTGGGCATGCGCTGGTTGGTCGAATGGCTACGACCCGTCTTGCCGGGGATACCGGCGACCTTCGTTCCGGCAGGCGATCCGTTCCTTTTTGTCTAAGAGCTTATCCCTAAATAAGAGAGGTCTGCGCCGCCCGGAATGATGAGCGGTGGCGAGGAACGAGCGAGGCGCATATATGAAATATATCTGTAACGAACGAGAGACAAAGCCAGCGTTCATCAGGACTGCGGCCCGAATGGGTTGCGCCGCTTGGCGCTCGGGCACGGCGTCGTGGACTCGGTCAGAGATCGCTACGGATATCCTCCCTCGTCTACTCCTTGTTCCCGAGCCCAGGCGGCTGCAACGCAGTCCTCTTTTATTTAGGGATAAGCTCTAAGCCGTAACTATTCAA
>DBTH01000187.1 GCA_002306945.1 Methylacidiphilaceae bacterium UBA1321
GGTGATGAGCGGCAGGGTCAGGCCGTAGGCCTGCGCCGAGGATTTCCGGCGGCACAATTCGATGCCTGCGGTAATGTTCCCCCATTGGTCGGAGCCGCCGATTTCGAGTTCGCAGCCGAGCTCCTTGTTGAGGTGGTAGAAATCGTAAGCCTGGAGGAGCATGTAGCTGAATTCGGTGAAGCTGATGCCGGTCTCGCGGTCTTCCATGCGGGCGCGGATGCTTTCCTTGGCGACCATTTGATTGACCGTGAAGTGCTTTCCCACGTCGCGCAGGAAGTCGAGGAAGGTGATCGGGCCGATCCAGGTCGAGTTATCCAGCAAGCGCGCGGGATTGGTTTTGGAATCGAAATCGAGCAGGCGGGAGAGTTGTGATTTGACGCTGGCGATATTGGACTGCAGGACGTCGAAGCCGAGGAGTTGGCGCTCGACGGTCTTTCCGCTCGGATCGCCGATGCGTCCGGTGGCGCCACCCGCGAGGGCAATCGGGTGATGGCCCGCGAGTTGAAACCGGCGCAGTCCGAGCAACGGGACGAGATTGCCTACGTGAAGGCTGTCAGCGGTGGGATCGAAGCCGCAATAGACGGTGACCGGCTTCTGTCCCAGCCGCTCCTGTAACGCCGCTTTGTCGGTGCAATCAGCCAAAAGGCCACGCCATTGTAGGTCATCGAGTATATTCATCGGAAACTTTCATTTATCGCCAGATTCCGTCCCAAGGACAAGGCAAAAGCAGGGCAGCGTGACGCTAACGCCACAACTGGAATTCCTAATGTCAGTGTTTATCCGCAGGAGCCGGGGTCGGTTGGGGACGGTCGAGGATTTCGGTTGTGACGGTGTACTGCTTTTCGGCGGGTTGAACGACTTTGCCGTTTTCCTTCACGGCGGGTTTCTCGTTCACGGTCAGGACACGACGTTTCCATTCTTCGTAGATGCGAATCGCGGTGAGATCGGTTCGGGGCAGGACGGGCACGTTCCGCGCCGCCCACAGTCCTCCCAGCAGGATGACGGAAACCGATATGCAAATCCCCCAGAAGAGCGGGTTTTTCAGGAAGTAGAAATAGTACGAGAGCTTGCGCGGCCCACTCATCATGGCCATGTGACGCGAACGATAGCGGTAACCCAGAACGCCAGGAGCCAGTTGACGCGGCCCTTGCTGCGTACCGGAGGCGGACTTATTCGGATCAGAAGACTGGGAACCGTTGGCTGGCATGACAGGACGAAAAAGTTTTCAGGTCGAAGTTTTCTGTTTTCAGTGAAAGACAGGACAGCGATAGTACCAAGTACCAGGTTTTCGCTTTCGATAACATCAGTATGATGTTATCGATTCCTCCCCATTCCTGATTTCCTGATAAGCCGTTTTCCCGATTTTCGTAAATTCCGTTAATCTCGTCAAAAAGTCTTTCGCCTTTTGGCTTATCCCTTGCGGAGGATGTCGGCGCCGCGGCGCAACATCGCTTCGGTCGTTTCCCAGTCCAGACACGGGTCGGTGATCGAGACACCGTACTTCAATTTATCCGGGGTGTTCATTGGCTGGTTGCCGGCGAACAAATTGCTCTCGACCATGACGCCCACCAGCGCGGGGCTGGACTTCTTGAGGCGTTGCTGGATCAGGTCATCCCAGACGATTTCCTGGCGCGCGGCGTCCTTGTGACAATTGGCGTGGCTGCAATCGACCATCAGACCAATGGGAAGTCCGGCCTTCTTCAGTTGCTCCGCCGCCTCGGCAATGCTCGCGACGTCGTAATTGGTTCCCTTGCGGCCGCCGCGCAGGACGGCGTGGCAGGTCGGGTTGCCCGTTGTGTGAATGATGGCGGTCATTCCGTCCTGTTCCAGGCCGAGAAAACTGTGCTCGTGCCGGGCTGAACTGATGGCGTCAACGGCCACTTGCAAGCTGCCGTCGGTACCGTTCTTGAAACCGACCGGCATGGAAAGACCGCTGGCCATCATGCGATGGGTTTGCGATTCGGTCGTGCGCGCGCCAACCGCCGCCCAGGTCACCATGTCGGCGTTGTATTGCGGAACGATCGGGTCGAGAAATTCGGATGCGGTGGGCAGGCCCAGTCGCGTGATGTCGATGAGGAGCTTGCGGGAAATGCGCAGACCGGCCTCAATGTCGTTGGAGTCGTTGAGGTAGGGATCGCTGATGAGCCCCTTCCAGCCGATGGTCGTGCGCGGTTTCTCAAAATAGGCGCGCATGACGATGTAGAAGACGTCCTTGAGTTCGCGGTGGAGCACCACCAGACGCTGGGCGTAATCCATGGCGCCCTTGGGATCGTGAATGGAACAGGGCCCGACGACGACCAACATCCGGGAATCCCGGCCTGCCAGAATCGCTTCGGCATCCTGGCGCGAAGCCAGCACGGCAGCGATGTCCTCATCGGACATGGGCAATTCTTCCTTGAGCGTGTGCGGTGATACGAGGCGTTCCATCGCGCGCACGCGCAAATTGTAAGTCTTTTGCATAAGCGTAAGGGTCAAAGATGCCTCAATTTCCCAACCGGAGCAAGTCCGGAGCCGGACAGAATGGCGCTTATTTGTGCGAAACCCGGATTCGTAAAAGCCAAAATCGGGTTTATTTATTAACGCTAAACGAGTTACGAATTAGCCAACACGCCCGACCGGCACGGCACCGGGCAATGTTCGTAGTCGCACGATAACTTTCCCCACATCCGGCGCACAGCTTCGGCCAGGATGTAAACGTCGCCGCGCGCATCGTGTCGGCGATGGCCTTCGCCAGTAAGGGCAAGTCGTTCCATCACGGCGTCAAGTCCGTGGCCACCGCGACCACCCCAGAGTTTGCGAGAAAAGGTCATCGAATCGACAAACGGCACTGTCCGCGTAGCCAATCCTTCGCGCGTGCACGTCTCGCGCAGGAACGGCACGTCGAAGCGTTGTCCGTTGTGGGCGATGAGGAGGGAGTCGCCGGAAAATTTGGAAAACGCGCAAACCGCTTCGCCCGCCGCCGGAGCATTCTTGACGTGATCCTCGGTAATGCCGGTGTAGTTCGAGATGAAGGAGGAAATCCGGCCGCGCGGTTTGACGTAGGTGGAGAAGAATTCCATTTCGAGAATCTGCCCCGAGCGCATCCGCATCCCGGCAATCTGGATGATCTCGTTGTAGTAGGGCGACAAACCCGTCGTCTCCAAGTCAAAAATTACGACGTCCATAGCGCACTCCCCTTTCCTCAAACATCCGTCCGCAGCGGATGCGGAAAATCGGCGGCTTGTTCCTGATAGCCGTAGCCGTCGAGCGAATCCCAATCGAGCGTCGGCAACAAATCGGGCCGGATCAGTTGAATATGCAAATGCTCAAAGACGTTCCCGTTCACCGGCCACGTTGCGATCTCGGTGAAAGGTTTCCCGGCCTCCAGCCGCGCCCCGCGCCGTGGCAAGGTGGCTTCGAGATGGCCGAATACAATCGCCGGAGCGCCCGGTTCACGCTGCACGGTCAGCCGTCCGCCCCAACCGACTTCGCAATCCTCGTTGTAAAACGTGTCGATCACCGTCACATCAAAAGGCAATTGTACCTTCGTCCCGTGGTGGAGATACACGTCAAGGCCGAGATGCCAGTATTTCTTCGTCGAAGTCATGTACGAACCCGACCACATCCATTCCCGGTATTCCATCCAGCCGCCGTAGGCCGACACGCCCAGTTCGCTCTGCATCCGGTCGATCTCTCGCTCCCACTCCGCGGGACTCGCGGGCCGCTCCGCGCAATGTTGGCTCAACCAGTCATTGAGGTTGACCTCGCGAAAATGCGGGATGTCCGGAAAGAGGGATTCGAGAGTGAGGCGGCAAGGCATTACAAAATAATCATGTTAAGGGTTCGATGTCGGGTCATCCTTGCGGAAGAGTTTTCTCACCGGGACGGGAAGCTTGTACATGCGGTGGTGAAACTGGTCTTCACCGATGACTTCGCCTCCGGCGCGGGTGATAATGGTAATCCCCGCCTCCGACCAGGCCGTCGCATAGGCTTCTTCGAAAACCATTCCTTTTTTGCGCCACTCGGCCTGTTCCATCACAGCGTGGTTCCACAACCGCCGCAGATAACCCACTCCTTGATACTGCGGATGAACCATCATCGAAAGCAAATAAAGATAAACAGGCTCCTTTTGTGGCGGAACGCCTACCGTATCCTCGGGCCGGATCATGCCGTCGCGCAATTGCCCGGCCAGATAATGATCCCGCGCGGTGCGATTGAGCCAAAGCCAGTGAACCGACCCCATCACGACGCCGTCGACTTCGAGACAAACGTTCATGTACGGATTCTTGTGCGCAATGGCGTCCCAGCCGTCCACCGTGCCCCAATCCTCCGTCGCCAGTTTGCCGAAACAGAAATCGTCCATCTCGCGAATACGCAAGATCACGTCGCGTATACTCGGATATTCCGACCAATTGCGGCATCGAACTTCGAGCCGCCTGACTTCATCCGCACTCATATCGTGTTGTTCGCCCGTTTAAGGGCTGAAAGGTCAATCATAGCGCGGAAAAACGCCAAACCGAGAGAAATGTTGTATTTTATACAACACGTTAAACAACAAAAAGTAACGTAACGTTAACAAACGTCTTGTTACTTCTTTTCAAATGTCGCTCTGCCACCCAGAAGCTGACTGTAAGGGCCATTAGCCAGCCACTCTTTACGCGTGGAATCGCCCTTGAGATAGGCGTCCCAGAAGGCGGTCGTTCCCTGGCAAACCAGATCCTGAATGCTCACATCCAACTGATGTTTTCCGGGAAGCAGCTGATCCCGGCCACCAAAAGTTCCGTGGTTGCCGCCTTCAAAGATAGCCAGATAGGTGTCCGGGCCGGACGATTTATCGAACGGTATGCGGCGGTCGATGGCCTTGTCGGTTGCACCAACAATGTGGATGACATCTTCGGTTCCGGTGATATGAAAAGCCGGGATGTGCACCTCATCGTAATTGGCCATTCTCAGATTCGGTGCGCTGAGAATAACGACAGCCTTGACGCGCGAGTCTGACAATTTCTCCCGGATCAAGGCCTGTTTCTCCCCGGCAACGGCCAAGGTCGTGTAAGCCCCGAACGAATGCCCCGCGACGCCGATACGTTCGAGATCAAATCGATTTTTCCACGAGCCTTCCGCCGCATTGAGCGCGGTCAACTGGTCGATGGCGAACGAGATGTCCTTGGGCCGATTGATGAAATTCTGCGGGTCGCGCATCGCTTTTTGCATCGCTTCGATGGATGTCGCCACCGCCGAATCGGAACCAGGATGCTGCACGTGAACCGAGACGTATCCGTGCGACGCCCAGTAACGGCCAAGATACGCGCCCCCTTCGCGCGAACCACCCAATCCGTGGGAAAAAATCACGACCGGCAACGCAGCCGAAGCCGTCTTCGGCGCGTAAATCCGGACGGGAATATCCCGATTACGGGCGGCATCGTGCCAGGTTAAATCAGTGACGGTGAATTCCTCTCCGGCAGCGTCCGCATAATAGGCGCTCAACGCGAAGAGAAACAGAAAGGCGATCTGCATCCAGGTCTTCATCGGTTCTATACTCCTGAAGACGAAACGGAGGCGACGGTGGTTACAGCCTGCCGACTCCCAGATAGAAATTACATATCCTTGAACCCATCCTCAAGTGGAATGGCTCCGCTTCGGCGCTTAAGATTGACCTCAGCCGTATCTATTCAAAACATCATGCTTTGGATTGAGAATTTCCCGAGGCTAAGGCGAGGCGCAAGGAGGGAATTTATTGCTCATCAATAAGTGACCGACGCGCAACGAAGCCTTTGCCTCGGGAAAACTCCAGCTCGGGCGTGAGG
>DBTH01000232.1:0-244 GCA_002306945.1 Methylacidiphilaceae bacterium UBA1321
TGGCTCGCTATCTCGTGACGACACTATTTAGCGTGACGCTGAATTCACGTGTGACGCGAAGTGGAAGAGGACATCCAAAGTTCAACACGAATACAGGACCGTGACCTCTTGAAAATCTCTATTCTGCTCTATTTCTTCTTTATTAATCCGCGGATCAGTTCCAGTTCTTCCGGCTTCAAGCGGTTGAGCGGGATGACTGCGGCGATCTTTTGCGCTTCGGGAATTCGATTGTTGCGGGCCCGCG
>DBTH01000232.1:483-10670 GCA_002306945.1 Methylacidiphilaceae bacterium UBA1321
AATGAATTCGATTGTTGCGGGCCAGCGTGGCGACGTAGACCGTCTGCCAGCCGGGAAGCCAGTCCGGGGTGGGCAGGTTCGCGGGATCGGCAAAAAGTTTGAGCGCTTCGAGGGGTTGGTTGTTGCGCAGCCGGGCCAAAGCGAGGGTGATCCGGCAGGGAATCAGTTTGGGGTTTGAGTCGAAGCGTTTTGTGGCGGAGGCGAGGGTGGGTTGGAGTTCACGGTTGAGGAGCAGTTTCAGATAATCGATGTCGTTGTCAGGGCCGATGTCTGTGGGAAAATCCTGCCGCATGCGTTGGATGACTTCGAGCAACCGGGCGGTGGCTCCCTCCTCTTCGGCCATGCGGACGAGGCGTGTGTAGGCCTGGCGGGCGGTGACGGGATTTTTGCTCAAGACCTGATAGACCTCCCATGCCTGGGCGCGCTCGTGAAGTTTGAGGGCGTAATCGGCGATAAACCAGAGTGTGTTGGGGTCGGGATCTTTTTGTCCTTCGCGAATGGCCCGCTGCCAATGGATTTCCGTTTCGGCCGATTGCTTGAGTTCTCGGGCGCAACGGGCGCGGAAGAGTTCGCGGTAGGCATCGCTCAGGGGAATGGAAATATTTTGAGTCAGAATGGTGTCGATTTCCTGCCATTGGTGCAATTGGGCCATCGCGTCGAGGCGGACGAGAAACAGACTTTGTGATTTCAGCGCGAGTGCGGCCGGGACGAGATTGAGAGTGCGTTGGAATTCGCCCTGTTGATTAAGCCAGCGGGCGAGCAACAGGCGGTTGTCGTCGGAATCCCCGTACTGGCGGACAGCCTGTTCCAGGAGCGTGGTGCGATTAGTGCCGGGCAGGCGAAGCTGGAGTTGGAGGGAGAGGAGTTTTTGCGCGGGCTGGGAGAGCGGGTGTTGTTCCAGGGCGTTGGCAATACGCCGGACGTCTTCGGTCGTGAGGATGACATTGGAGTTGGCGAGAAATTGCAGCGCTTCGAAGCTGGTGGAATCGGTTCCGGGGATGGCCAGGGCGAGAATTTGCCGGATGGCGTCGTCGCGGGTTTGCGGATTGAGAGAGAGAAGTTGGGCGATGGCGTAACGCACCGGACGGTTTTGCGGATCGATCCATTGCGCCTGACGGGCGTAGAGAAGGGCCTGTCGGAGGTCTTTTTGCACCGCGCTGAGATTGGAGGCGAGGAGGAGGTTGTCGATGTTGGACGGTTCGGCGCGCAACAGGTTTTGAATGGCGGCTTCGGCCACGCCGGGTTCCCCCAGAACCAGGGCCAGACGCGCCAGATGGCGGAGGTCTTCGGGTTGAACTCCGGGGAGCTTGGCGAGGGAGAGGTAGAGTTCGAGAGCGTCGCGCGGGGAGATTTTCTCCTGTAGGTTGCCCAGGCGTCGCAAGGTCTCCGGGTCGGTGGCGGCGAGTTGATACGCGAGTTGGGAATCCTTGATGACGTCGGACCACTGTTTGGCCTGCGCGGCTTTTTCGGCTTGTCCCGCAACATAACGGGCGCGCCAGACCTTGAGTTGGCGATAGGAGGGCAGGAGAAGGACAAGGGCTGCTGCGATGAGGAAGAGAATCACAATGCGCCGTCCCCATTTCAATAAGAACGGTTTGTTTTCTGCCTGGGATGGATCGGATGGGCTCACAGAATCGTTGTAGGGGGAAATTCGCGGAATTAAAAGGCAAACGGTTTTTGACTGACATATCGAAATGAATTGAGATGCGGACGTGTGTTGCGGCAAGATCGCACGCATGTGGAAGGATCGCGGATCGGGCGTGGCGGTGTGGATGCTGGTGTTGTGCCTGGCGCTATGGACGGTGTTGATCTTTCAGTTGCGGATCGACTGGAGCGTGAACGAGCAGTACGGCTACGGATGGTTCGTTCCTTTTTTAGCTCTCTACCTTTTCTGGAAAGCGTGGCCGGGCCGTCCATTGCGCGACGCGCAAACGGCGGGCTGGGGTGTGATCGGTGTGGTGTGGTTGTTGCTGTTTTTGTGGCTCCCGGTGCGACTCGTGCAGGAAGCCAATCCGGAATGGCGTCCAGTGAGCTGGATGTTGGCCCTGCTGACGGTGGGAGTAACCTGGTGCGCCCTGTATTTGTGGGGCGGTGGAAAATGGTTGCGCTATTTCGCCTTTGCAACGGGATTCATCCTGGTGGCAATTCCCTGGCCGACGCCGATAGAGCATCCGCTGGTACAGGGCTTGATGAGCGTGGTGGCGCGGCTGAGTGTGGAGCTGTTGATGTGGATCGGAATCCCGGCCCATGCGAGCGGCAATGTGATCGAACTACCGGGGCGCGTGGTCGGGGTCGACGAGGCATGCAGCGGGGTGCGTTCGTTGCAGACGGTGATTATGGCGGGGTTGTTTCTGGGGGAATTGTGTCGGATGAATGCGCGCAGGCGGGTGACGCTGGTGGGGTTCGGATTGGTGCTAGCGTTGGTCGTGAATGTGTTTCGGACGACGATGTTGGCGTCGATTTTGTCGAGCGGCGGATTGGATTCGCTTGAGCGCCGTCATGACGCGATCGGGTATGTGGCGCTCGGAATTTTACTGGCGGGACTGCTTGCCGGAGCAGCATGGCTCCAACGGAGCAATCCCCGGAGCATGACTTTGTTTGGATACGACGGGGATTGGTCACGGCATCCGCATGCCGGTATGCGGCCGCAGATGGGGGAGGTTTTGGCGTTGCAGGGAGGGGATTTCACGCGCGGGGTGCGAATGGTTTGCCTGTTGGGACTGCTTTGGCTGGCGGTCGTGGAGGTGGCGGTGGAATCGTGGTACCGGTCGCACGAAAGCCGGGCCGTGGAGAACGCGCGTTGGTCGGTCGTGATGCCGCAACAGAGCGAACGCTTCCAGACGATCCCACTCAACAAACAAGTGCTGGGGATGTTGCGTGCCAACGAGGTTGATGCGGCAACGTGGCGGGAACGCGACGGTTATTCGATGGCAGTTTATTTCCTGCGTTGGACTCCGGGACGCAACGCGGCGCAATTGGCGCGGTTGCACCGTCCCGAGGTTTGTCTGCCAGCGGTGGGTTGCGTATTGCGCTCGGATGAGGGCGTGGTGAATGTGAAGGCGAAGGGATTAATCCTGCCGTTTCACTCGCAGGTTTTTGTTCAGGGCAAGACCGAGTTGACGGTCTTTTATTGTCTCTGGGAAGACAGGGTGGCGCAGGTCAAACCGGAAGCGGAGGATTGGTCGGTGCGCAGCCGCTGGCGTGCCGTGCTCGAAGGGCGCCGTCATCTCGGCCAGCAGGTGCTGGAGGTGATTATGACCGGGCCGGGAGATTATCCAAAAGCAGTGGAGAAGCTGCAGCAACTGGTCGGAGAAATTGTGCGCCAGTGAGGGATTCACCCCTTTTTAAGAAACTCCGCCCAGGTGATTCCTTGCAGGATGAGCGCGGTGCCGGGTTTCACGCGATTGAGGGAAAACCAATTCTGATTCATCTCCAGTGCGAAAGCGACTTGATCGCTGGCGCTCTGAATGGTGGTTTCGTCAAACGGCTTCATGTCGGCGATTTCGAGAATGACTCCCCTGGAATCGATGAAGGCAATCGACAAGGGCAGGGGAGTGTCCTTCATCCAAAAATTCGCGCGGGTTTTGCCGTCGAAAATAAAGATCATGCCGTCGTTGTCGCCCAGGCGGGTGCGGTGCATGAGGCCGCGGGCCTTTTGTTCCGTGGTGTGGGCGACCTCGGCGCGGATGAGGGAACTGCCCGCCTTGATTTCGATAACGGGGAGTCTGGATTGGGTTTCCTGGGCCGGGAGCGATCCCGAAAAAACGATACTCCAAAACAGGAAGAGGGCCGATAATGGCAAAAAGCGCGCTTGCAGCATGTCCTTGTTTATTTAAACCTTGAGGAATGTGCAAGGGTAAGATCATTTCGTTGTTTGTCGCCCTGGCGATTGTGGCGGGCTGGATAACCGTCCGCGCCGATGTTGTTTTGATGTCAGACGGACCATTGTCCAACGCTCCATCCAATACGCCCGCCAAGGAAGAGCCGTTTGCGAGCGGTTCAAAGGAAGAGGCCGACAAGGAATTCTCTCCCGCCTCGACCTTTAAAATGATTATCGCGCTGACGGCGTTCGAAAAAAAGATCGCCGCTCCCGATACAAAGCTGTTGTGTGTCGACAATGTCATTGCGGGGCAGGGCAAGCCATTGACCTTTCAGGAGGCGATGTATACCTCCAATAACGACTTTTTCCGCCAACTCATTGCCCGATTGAAGGACGAGGATCTTTTCGATATGGCGACCCGTTGCAAATTCGGCAACGCGAAGGAAGGCAGCATGAAAAGTCGCGAGGACTGGATTCACGGTGGGCCTTTTCGCGTGACGCCCCGGCAGGAACACGCCTTTTTGCGCGCGCTGATCCGGGGGAAGTTGCCGGTCGAAGTGGCCTGCCAGAAGGATTTGATGACGGTGATGCGCTGGCCGGTCGATCAGCCGGGCGTTTACGTCTACGGGAAAACCGGTTCCTGGGAGAAGACGTTCTGGTTTTCGGGCATTGCGGTGAAGTCCGGTTCGGTTCGTGTGATGACGGTAACCTTGACGGCTCCGGGGGCTAGCCGAGCGAAGGCGATTGGAAGATTCTTCGCGCTCATCAACCGCCCCATCGAATCGACCGATGACGCCACACCGGAAAATCCGGCCAGCAATTCGTCTAGCACTGGAGCGGTTCCTTCCACTTCGACGGGCACCTCCTCGGCTCCCGCTACGGGAAATCCGTAGGTCGCAAGGGTTCGGAGCTGTCAGCTAACGGCTCAAAGCGGCCCTCGTCAAAACGTCCGTTGAAAATCGCCGCATTCGCTCATGGAAGCGTCGTAGGGATTGCGGACTTTCTTGTTGTCGCCCTGGAGCCAACTGCCCGACATCGGACAGACGACTTCGTAAATCGCCCCGGTCTGCACCTTTTGCGCAACCAGATAAGCAATCAACGAAAGGCTCAACGGCTTGAGGGCTCTGCGGGTGGTGGTGATGTCTTTGGCCTGCGCGAACGCGGCGGCATCCTTGACCAGATTGGCGGGAAAATTCTTGGCATTGGCGCTGACGGCTTTATTCAACGCGGCGGCATTTTCGGGTACGCCCTTGTAGGAATCCGAAGCGAGGGAGGCGGTGATGGCGAGGTACGGATCGATCACGTCCTTGAGCGGCTTGTCGAGCGTGGCGGCTTCGGAAGGTGAGGCGCTGAAGAGAAGGCAGCCGAGGGCGATGATGCCGAATCCGCTCAGGCGAACCATCACGTTGCCGAGGAGTTTTTGCATCAAAACACCGAGCACGATTCCGCAGGCGTGAAGCGAGGCGGTCGATAGAATGAATCCAGCGGCATAGGTCAGGCCGGAGGCGCTTTCAGGCGCTTCGGCTCCGTGAGCATAACCGTGGCAGATGGCGAACAGTCCCACCAGCGGCGCGGTGTAGGCGATTGGCAGGCGGACGGCAAAGGCGATCATCAGGCCGAGTAAAAAAACAGAGGCGAGAATGCCCTGTTCGACGAACGGCACCAGGATGCCACCCATGCCGAGCAGGCCACCGATTGCCATGGCTCCGACGAAAGTGCAGGGAACAGCCCAGACGGCGCGACCGCCGATTTGCGCGGCCCAGAGACCGACGGCGATCATGGCCAGAATGTGGTCGAGTCCGCTATAGGGATGGCCGATGCCGGGCATGAAACCGGCGACGTTGTGGCCCGGATGGGCTTGAACGTTGAGGCTGGTGAGAAGCAGGACTGCGCCGATGGCGACGAGCGGTGCAACGAAAGAACGAAGTCGGGCGAAGGAAATCATACCCCACTAACTTATAAGGAATCCCCAAGCGGTCAATAGGGTATTCGGAGGAACCGGAGGTGAAGTCAAGGGTCACAACTTTCGCCTTCGACTCTCTTTTGAAATCACACGGAAAATACCGGGGAATCCAGATAAATGAGCCGAATTCATATTTTCGCTACCGTTTCGATCTATGACGTGTATACAATAACGACTTATGAAGATTGTTTCGAATGCCCAGGCCATGCAGAAGCTCAGCCGGAGCTGGCATCGTGCCGGGGAGACTGTTGGCCTGGTGCCGACGATGGGCGCGTTGCACCGCGGCCACATGACTTTGGTGGAAACGGCGCGCAAGCAGAACGACCGCGTCGTGGTCAGCATTTACGTCAACCCGACCCAGTTCGGGCCGAAAGAGGATTTCGGCAAATACCCGCGTCCGCGCCGCGAAGATCTCGCCCTGTGCCGTGCCGCCGGGGTCGATGCCGTACTCGCACCGGAAACGCTTTATCCGCCGGATTTCTCGACCTGGGTGGAGGAAACAGTCCAGTCGAAAGGCCGTTGTGCCGTGTCGCGCCCGATTCACTTCCGGGGTGTGGCGACGGTGGTGCTCAAGCTTTTGAATACCGCGCTTCCTGACCGCGCCTATTTCGGCCGCAAGGATGCGCAACAGGTGGATGTGATCGAACGGATGGTTCGCGATCTCGACGTGCCGGTGAAAATCGTCCCGGTGGAGATCGTTCGGGACAGCGACGGTCTGGCCTTGAGTTCCCGCAACCGCTACCTCAGCCCCGAGCAACGCCAGCAAGCACTGATCCTGCCGCATTCGCTGCGTGAAGCGGTCAAACAGAAACAGCCCGTGGCGTGGTTGCGCAGGGTTTTGTCGCGTGCGCCGGGAATGAAAGTCGATTATGTCGAAAGCGCCAACGGCCGTCTTTGCGCCGCGGTGTGGGTGGGCAAGACCCGCCTGATTGACAATGTAAAAATCTAAACGAGGTACTAACAAGGGAAAAAAGCATGGGAAGAAAAAGGCTCGCTGCTTGCTTTTCGCAACGGCTTTCAACATCGTATCGCATGCTTCTCCGGAGTGTTTTCGTTTCCGTCATGATCGTGTGTGCATCGCTCATGGCGGTGGGGACGACGCTGGCGGGTTGTAAAAAACTACCCGCGCAAGGCATCGGTCATGCGGCCTCGCAACAGACGGCCACCGTAGCGGAGCCAGTGCTTCCAGCGGTCGAAACGCCGAATCCGTGGTTTTCCCTCGATATTTATCAGCGCAGCCTCACCCGCAAGGAATTCGAACGCAAACTCGAATATCTCTACGATCCTTTCGACGCGATGCGCTCCTACGTCGACATCAATGACGCACGGGCCGTTTTTTGGGCCGGGTCGAAGTACAAGGCGGTTCCCGTTTTCACCCTCGAATTTGCCGCCAGCCCCGAGGACAGGGCCGCCCCGCTGAGGCCGTTTCGCACCCCGGCCCAAATCCGCGCGATGGCCAAGCCCGCAGGCAAACCTCTTTACGATCTGCACATCGCCATCGATCCTGGACACATCGGCGGCAAGTGGGCGCAGGTGGAGAACCGCTCCACCCGTTACCGTGGCAGCGCTCCGGTCAACGAGGGCGATCTCAATATCATCACGGCCCACATTCTCCAGAAGCAACTGACCGATCTCGGCGCGACGGTTTTCCTCGTCCGCGAAACGACCGACCCGGTCACACCGTACCGGCCCGCCGATTTTATCGAGGAGGCCCGCGAAGCGCTTTTGGCTCACAACCCGAAACTGGCCGACCGCCTTAAGAACAAGACGACCGAACAGCAGATCGACGCCTTGAGGCCGCGTATTCAGGACGTGGCCGATTTCCTCTTCTACCGCGGTTCCGAGATTCCGGAACGCGGCAGCAAAATCCGGGTCAACTTCAAACCCGACATCACCATCACCCTTTACCTCAACGCCACCCCGCGCAGTTCCTACAACGCCCTCACGCCGATCAACCGCAATATTTTCTTCGTTCACGGCAGTTATACGCGGGAGGAAATCGCCGATCTCGACCAACGCCGCCAGTTGGTAGGGAAATTGCTGGAGAATGGCAGCGCGATCGAAGCCGAAGTCGCCGACAATATTTCAAGGTCGTTCAAAAAACAGACCGGCTTCCCGCCGGTGATGTATGGAGATTCACGGACAACGCGGTTGGTCGTTCCCGGCAACATGTACGTCGTGGCGCGCAACCTCGCCGCCAACCGCAACTACCCCGGCCCGGTCGTTTGCGTGGAACCATATTTTATGAATCAGGTGGTCACTTACCGACGGTTGCTGGCAGGGGATTACGACGGAACGAAGACTTTTGACGGAACTCCTTACCGGAGTATTTTCCGGGATTACGCCAACGCGGTGACGGAGGGATTGATCCGCGCCTACGGTCCACCGGAACCGCCTGCGCCAGTGGGCGATGTGGCGACCGGTGCGCCACATTGAAACAGGCCGTCGATGATTGTTTTTAACGCTATTCAGCGGGTGTCATTAGTGCTTTATTTATTTTAATCCGAAATCCGATGTCCGAGCCAACGAACTACCACGACATTGTGCCAGGGACTCACTTGGGCCATTACATCGTGAGCGAAAAAATCGCCCAGGGAGGAATGGGTGCTGTCTTCAAAGCCCTTGAACCGGCCCTGGAACGCTATGTGGCCATCAAAGTCCTGCGTCCGGAATTCGCCCTCGACGACGAATACATCCAGAATTTCCAGGAAGAAGCCCGCGCCGTTGCCGCCTTGCGGCACCCGAACATTGTACCGATTTATTACATCGGTGTCGAAAATCAGATCGCTTTCTACGCCATGGCGTACATCGAGGGTGAGAATTTTGACGACTGGATCGAGAATCATCGCCGGTTCACCCCGGAGGAAGCGCTTTGGTTCATGAGCCAGGCCGTCAGCGCCCTGGCCGCCGCCAATGCCGCCAATATCATCCACCTCGACATCAAACCGGCCAATTTCCTCATCGACCGTTCCAATACGATCATGCTGACCGATTTCGGACTGGCTAAAAAACTGGGCAGGCCCGAAATTGCCCAGACCAGCGGAGAGAGGGAAGCCTTCGGAACGCCCGCCTACGTTGCTCCCGAGCAAATCACCCGTGACAACACCGATCAACGCACCGACATTTATTCCCTCGGCGCCACCCTCTACCATCTCATGGTCGGACAGCCGCCCTTTGACGGAACCACGGTTGAAGACATTGTCTGGGGCCACCTCGACAAACCTTTTCCCCTCAAACCCGCCCTCGACCAGCAGTTACCTGCGGGCTGGATCAATCTTTTGCAGAAAATGATGGAGCGCAAACCCGAGGACCGTTTCCAGAATTACGAGGAACTCAGTCTTGCCCTGGCCAATGTAGACCAGTTTACCTACGAACACTACGCCAAGATCATCGAGACCAAACCAGCCCGTTCTCTGGTGACACCGCGTAGCGGTTATTCCAAAGAAACGTTGCACGGCCTGTTGCGTCGCAGCACTGAAGTCTGGACCAGCACCGGCACCAACGCCAATATCCAGATCAGCCGCCGCGGTCTCCTCGAAGCCCTTGAGACTCGTACCGAACCTCTGGCCATCGAACCGATGGTGAAGACGTTGCTCCAGCTTTGCAATCCAGGCAAGGGTCGTTACGACGACATTTGCATGGCCTTTGAGAAAATTCCCAATTTCCGCGACGCGGCCTTTGGACTGGCGAAGTTCATGGCCTCGGTCGAAGACAATGAACTCAATGACGAGAATGTCATCGACACCCTGGGACTGGTTCGGGCCAATTCCCTCGCACTGATCTACTTTTCCTTCCGCTTCGAGATGCGCGGATCGGTCAATTTCGACTGGAATCCCCTCTGGAACCATCAACTCGCCGTCGGTCTGGCCATGGACTTCATGTACGACGCCCTCAACCTGCGCCGCGACGGGCAGGAATTCGTCACCGGCCTCATCCACGACATCGGCAAGATCATTCTCGCCGAGCTTTTCCCCTTCGGCTATTTCTGCGCGTTGGAACAGGCCATGACCCGGCAGGAAAGCCTCATCCTTCTCGAAAAGGAAATTCTCGGCATGAACCACGTCGAGATTGCCGAGGTTTGGCTCACCAAGAACCTCTTCCCCAAGGAAGTCATTGAATCCATCCATCAGCACGAGATGCCCGCCGCCAATCCCGGACAGATGCCGCTAATGACGCACGCGCTGATTTCCGCCAACCAGTTCTGCAAGGAAATCGGTATCGGCTACAGCGGCAATCCGCTCCTGGGCGAAACTCCCTGGGCTGAAATGGAATCGACCGCCATTGTCTGGCAGAAACGCCGGCGCGATTACGATTACGACGATTTCGTCTCGGACTTTCAGGAACAGTTCAAGCTTTTCCCGGACTTGATTTGAGGCGGGGAAGTTCTAAGCCGTAACTATTCAA
>DBTH01000232.1:11044-22719 GCA_002306945.1 Methylacidiphilaceae bacterium UBA1321
CTCGGAAAATTCTCAATCCCAAGCATGACGTTTTGAATAGTTACGGCTAAGTACGAAGTTCTATTGATCTCTGTAAAATAGACTGACAAGCGAAGCGTATTCAATTCGAGTAAATCTGGAGGTTTGAAGCCTCTCATTGCGCCGTAAGCTATCAAACCGATCCTTCGACGTCGCTACGCTCTGCTCAGGATGACGTTGGATAGGGTCAATTTCTATCGAAAAACGACACCTCACGGCGTCATCCTGAGCAGAGCGTAGCGACGTCGAAGGATCGGCTGACTTTCTTCCAAAAGAGAAACTCTTGTCCGATAGACTGCTTCTTCTTGGATTCGATAAAAGACCCTATCGATTGTCGGTCTATTTTGCAGAGATCAATAGGTTCTAAATTCTAAGTACCGGCTTCTGAAATTCCGTTTTATGATTTCCTGACAAGCCTTTCCGCTTTTTTAATTCCGTTCATTCCGTTAATTCGGTCTAACGCCTTTTGTCTTTCCCTTGCATTTCGTAAATTTCGTCTTCTGTTAATCTCGTTTAATTGACGTTCCCGCAAGACGCGCTTGCGCAAGCGGCTCCTTCACGCCACAATCCGGCTCCATGATCCGCTCGTTGCGACTCAAGAATCTGGCCCTCGTTGACGACCTCCTCTGGGAAATAGGCCCCGGCTTCAATACGCTCACCGGCGAAACCGGCGCGGGCAAGTCGATCCTGATCGACGGCCTCAACCTGCTCCTTGGCGAACGGGCCGACAAAACCCTCATCCGCACAGGCGAACAAGCCTGCGCGGTTGAAGCCGACATCGCCGTGGGCAATAAACGCCTCCTCCAGCAGATCAACGCGGTCTTGGAGGAAATCGGCGCCGAACCGTGCGAGGATTCGACCCTTCTGCTCAAGCGCAGTTTCACCAGCACCGGAGCCAACAAGCAATTCGCCAACGGCAGCGCCGTAACGCTGGCCGGATTGAAGCGGCTGGGCGATCTTCTCGTCGATGTCCACGGCCCGCACGATCACCAGTCGCTTCTCCTGCCGCAGCGCCAGACGGCCATCCTTGATGCCTACGCCAAACTTGATCCCCAGCTTGAGACCACTCAAAGCACATGGGACGCGCTGCGCGCCATCCGCCAGAAACGCGAGTCACTCCAGCTCGACGAAGCGACCCGCGCCCAAAAGGTCGATTTGCTCTCGTTCCAGGTGAAGGAAATCGAAGGGGCGCAGTTGAAGCCCGGCGACGACGAAACCGTCGAACGCGAGTACAAGATCGCCAGCAACGCCCGGCAATTGATCGAACTTGGCGGCACGATCACCGACATCCTCAGCGAGTCCGAAGGTTCGGTTCTCGCCCAACTCGCCTCGGTCGAACGTTCGCTTTCAGCCTGGCAGAAGATCGATGCCAGCCTCGAAGACACTGCCGCGCTGAATCGTTCGGCCATTGCCCAGTTGCAGGAACTTTACTCCAGCGTCACGCAACGGATCGAAGGCATCGATGCCGATAACGCTACGCTGAGCCAGCTTGAGGAACGACTCAATCTGATTCAGAAACTGAAAAAGAAATACGGCCCGACACTGGCCGATGTCATTGTCCACGGTCAGCGTGCCGCGGAGGAACTCGAAACTCTCCAATCGAGCGACGAAGCCCTCGCCCGGCTCGCCGCCGAGGAAGCCGCAGCGAACAAGGCATTCTCGACCGCCTGCGACAAGCTCAGCGCCGCCCGTCACAAGGCCGCCGGGCCGCTCGGTGAGAAGATCCAGAAGGAACTCCGTGGCCTCGGCTTCAACAAGGCTCTATTCCGCATTGATGTCGCCTCATTGAACGAGCCTGGCCGCGATGGCATCGACCGCGTGGAATTTATCTTTGCCCCGAACGTCGGGGAGGAACCCCGTCCGTTGCGCGCGATTGCCTCCAGCGGTGAAATGGCCCGTGTCATGCTGGCCATCAAAACCACGCTGGCCGAAGTCGACGACGTGCCGGTTCTCGTGTTCGATGAAATTGACGCCAATGTCGGCGGCGAAACCGCCACGCAGGTCGGCAAAAAATTGCGCGGTCTCGGCAAATCGCACCAGGTTCTCTGCATCACCCACTTGCCACAGGTCGCGGCGCAAGGACAACAACATTTCTCTGTGGCCAAATCGGTTCGTCAGAATCGTTCCGTCACGGAATTGACCCGCCTCGGCGAGAAAGATCGCGCACGGGAAATCGCCCGCATGCTCGGAGGCCAGAACAGCCAGTCCCTCGCCCTCGCGGAGAGCTTGCTCGAACAGTGACCGCCCAAAAAAACGCGTCTTATTGAGCGCTACGAACCGTTATATTAGCGTATTCGCCAGAATTAAAGTAGAGCTTATGTGTTTTAGACTGGATTGCAGGCGTGATACAAATAGAGGCACTTCGCTCAATCGTAATGACTTAGGTTTCATAAATGATTAGACGTCATTTAATTTAAAGGTCACCTCTAATATCTTTCCTTGTTACAAATTTGTTTATTGATTACAAAAATGTAATTGAGTAAGGTTGCGACATGAGTTAAGGGAAAAGGGTGAAACTCATGAAGTTTGGAGGGAAACTAGTCGGGGGGTGGGACTGGTTTAAAGTCTGGCGACGCGACGCGCGTGTCGCCAGACTTTTTTTTATTCAGATACCCGCTTCAATTATATCGGGAACACATCCAAATTGCCTCACAAGAATACCCGGTAAAACAGCTCTCTTTCCACTGGACTTTCCGGCAGTCAGGACATTTCAATCCGGGGTAAGTGGTGCGGGAAGCGATGATTTTCGATGGAGGGAGGATAGAGTTTCGAAACATAGCTTGGAATGGCTTCTTGAATTGACTAAAAAACTCCCGCTAATGCCATGAACGGTTTTGATTGGGCGACCATAGGAATCATTGTTTTTGAATTGTTTCTGGGACTTTCCGTCCTGTCGACAAATCCGAAACGCGCGGTCAATCAAAGTTTTTTTCTGCTTTCGTGTCTGACATTGTTGTGGGTGACGACGCTTCAGGTGGGATTGCATGGTCGCGACTCGAACCATGTCGAGTTTTTGATCCGGTTGTGTACGGTGTACGGATCTTTTTTTCCGATCGCCTTCAATCTGATCCGGATGGCCATCGGGAACCGCGATATTTCCTTGTGGGGGCTGTTGCGCCGGAATCGTTATTTCATACTTTTATTCCTCTTGATGTCGGGTCTGGCATGGAGTCCTGTTTATCTGATCGGTGTTTTGATCCCGCTTAAGCCGACGACATTCACGATTCCAGAGCCGATTTACGGGAAGGGGTTTTTGATCTGGGTGGCCTACTTCACCCTGTCGATTCTGGTGGTGTTCTATCTGTACGCCCGCGATCTGTACAGGGCTCGTGGCGGGCAGCGGCTCGAACTGCAATTCATCTTTTGGGGTATCCTGTCTTTCATCTGCGTGAGTCTCCTGTTCGAGATTGTGCTGCCGATCATCCGGGGCGATTCGAAGTCAGTGCGGTTGGGACCGTTTTGCGTGGTGGGTTTCCAGACGGTCATGGCGTACGGGATCGTCACCAAGCGTATGCTGGATGTGGGGATCCTGTTGCGCCGGTTTGTGGGTTACGCCCTGTTGAGCGCGTTTTTGATGACATGGTACTGCGCCTTGTGGTTGCTTACGGATTTTGCGCTGGGCTATTGTAATATGGACAACGTAATTATTCCCGGCCTGATGGCGACGTTGGGCATTGCGTTTGCGATGGCTCCTTCGCACAACGTCATGCAAAAGTTCGTCTCCCGCGTCATCGGCAATTGGAACGGCATTGATCCCCGCAAGGTGCTGCCCGAGACCGACGCGTTGCTGCGCTCGGTGAGCACGACGCAGGATGTGCTGGGAAAATTCGGCCAGTATCTGGTGCGGGTGACGGGAGCCGATTCCGTATCGGTCTTTCTCTCGGATGGCAACGGGCGGTATGCCGCGTACTGGAGCACGCTCCACCCGAGACCGAAGGAGCTGGAAGCGTCGTCGTCGCTGGCGCTGGTCATGTCGCAATATCGGCGTCCGTTCTACGTGGATGCGTTATTGCACGCGCAGGGGACGGTCTTGCACGAGGCGGCGATTTCCGAAATCCGCCAGCGTCAGGGATGCCTGGCCATGGCAATACCGGGTCCGAAAGAGAGGCGGGGCCTGGTTCTTCTGGGCGAAAAGTTGTCGGGGCGCATCTACGACGAGGATCAGCAATCGGTTCTGCAGGTCATGGTCAACCAGCTTGGCGTGGCGCTGGAGAACGCAGCGTTGTATACGGCCATTGAGCAGAGCAAACGTTACGTCGAGACGCTGGTCGATCAGTTGCTCAGCGGAGTGATCGTGGTGGACGAGGCCGAGCGCATTACCGTGGCAAACCGGGAGGCGTTGCGGATATTACGGACGGAGGAGTGTTTGCTGGGGCAACCGCTGGAACGGCTGCCGGAATGTTTCCGCAAGGCGGTGGAGCAGGTGTGTCTTTCAGGCCAGCCGCTGCGCGATCAATCCGCGCTGCTGTGGGAACAGGACACCCATCCGGTGCCGATCCGGTTTGGCTGCCGGATATTCTCCCCGGACGAAGTGATGCCGCGCGGGACTTTCCTGATTTTCGACGATTTGACCCAGATGAAAAAGCTGGAGGAGCAATTGCGCCGGTCGGATCGTTTGTCGAGCCTGGGAACCTTGTCGGCGAGCGTTGCCCACGAGATCAAGAATCCGCTGGTGGCGATCAAGACTTTTGTCCAGTTAGTACCCGAGAAGCGGGGCGATCCGGAATTCATGGCGCGGTTTTCCCGCCTCATCGACGGAGAGGTGAGCCGGATCGATTCGATTGTCTCGCAGATGCTTTCCTTTGCGCGGTCGGACGCTCCGAAATTCGGCGAGGTGCACATTCATCAGGTGCTGGACAATGCCCTGTTGTTGCTGCAACACGATTTCGAGAAGAAGAATGTCCGCATTATAAAAAAACTCGAAGCGCCGTCCGATCTGGTCTGGGGCGACCGACAGAAACTCGAACAGGTCGTGCTCAATCTCCTGTTCAACGCGCGCGAGGCCATGCCCGATGGCGGTCAAATGCTGGTTCGCACCGGGACATCGCAACCCGGCAGGCTGGAAATCGCTTTTGAGGACGAAGGGAAGGGCATCAAGCAGGAGGCGATGGGGCATATATTCGACCCGTTCTACACCACCAAGGAGACGGGAACGGGGTTGGGTCTCTCGATTGCCTACGGAATTATTATGGAGCACAACGGCACTCTCGAATTGAAGAACAGGGATGGCGGTGGAGCGACAGCACTGATACAATTGCCTTTCTATATGGCGGAAACTCTGGCGGCATAGACGCCTTTTGCGGATGGATGAATGAGGGAAATTATGAAAAGGATATTGATTGTAGATGATGAGCAGGGAACGAGGGATTCGCTGCAGGCCATTTTTAGCGGCCTGTACGAGCTGGTTTTGGTCGCCAAAGCAGAGGAAGCGCGCGAGGAGATTGCCAGGAGTCATTTCGATCTCATGATCCTCGACATCATCATGCCCGGCATCAACGGTATTGCCTTCCTGCGCGAAGTGCGGGAGACGTTCCCGCAGATACCGGTGGTCATGATCAGCGCTTCGCATCATGAGGAAACGATCCAGCAGGCGCGGGAATTGAAGGCGACGGGGTTTGTTTGCAAGCCGTTCGACGTTCACGCCCTGCGGCAGTTTGTCGCCCAGTGTCTCCAGATTTCGAGCGCTTCCCGCCAGGAATGGCTTTTGAAACGGGAGATCGCGCGATCATTCCCGGTCAATGTAATCGGGGAATCGGCGGCGATTCGCAAGGCGGTCGAGGATGCCAAACAGGCGTCGCAGACGGAAGCGCCGGTTCTCATCATCGGCGAAGCGGGCACCGGGCGCGAATTCTTTGCCCGCCAGATTCACTCGTGGAGCCGGTTCGGCGCGGAGCCGTTCATCAAGGTGGAGTGTTTCCAGCGCGACTCCTATTCGCTGGAGAAGGAACTTTTCGGCTCGGTGGCCAATCCCCCCGATACGGGGATCAATCCGGGAACGCTTGATCTGGCCGGGAACGGTTCGATTTATCTGGAGGACGCCCAGTTGCTGGGAGCGCCCCTGCTGGCGGACTTGAAGGAGGCGATTACCCATCGCGAATTCAAACGGGTCGACGCCCCCTCGAAGCGGGTGCCGCACATCGCGCGTTTTTTTGTTTCGCTCAAGGCCAATCCCGGAGAACCGAACCCGTTGCCGCAACTTGGGCCGCTGGCGGAATGTTTCGCCGATCACGTGGTTTATCTGCCCGCCTTGCGCGAGAGGGTGGAGGACATTCCGTTGCTGGCGATGCACTACATCAACCAATTTCGCGTCACGCTCCATGTCCGCACCAGCACCATAGAACCGTCCGCCGTCGAGTGTCTTAAAAAATATTCCTGGCCCGGCAACATTCGCGAACTGCGCAATATCATTGAGCGCATTCTGGTTCTCCACGGCGATGAGGAAATCCTGCGGGCCGATCTGCTGCCGGGTGAGATCAGTGGAAAGATTCTCCCGGCGCTTGACCCGGAGAGCATTTCCTTCGGGGATGCGACCGACCGTCTGCACCGTCAACTCATCGTCAGCGCCCTCGAACGTACCAATGGCGTGGTCAAGAACGCCGCCGCACTGCTCAACGTCACCCCGCGTATCCTCCAGCACCGCATGGACAAACTCGGCATCGACGCCAATCGGCTATGATAAAATCCCTTGTCTTCGTAATTTCTTGATTTTGGCAGGGGTAATCGCAAGAGTGAACATTCCGCCGCCGCAAAAGGCGCGGTAGAAAGACTCTTGTTCCATGGAAGCTGTTTCGACCCTCACATCCGATGACGTCTCCGAGATTCGTCGTCGCCGGACTTTTGCCATCATTTCGCATCCGGATGCCGGTAAGACGACTCTGACCGAGAAATTCCTCCTCTACGGCGGCGCGGTCCAACTCGCCGGAAGCGTCACCGCCCGCAAGAACCAGCGCGCCACCACCAGCGACTGGATGGAACTGGAAAAGCAGCGCGGCATTTCGGTGAGTTCGACCGTCCTGCAATTCGAATACAACGGCTGCGTGGTCAATCTCCTCGACACGCCCGGCCACAAGGATTTTTCCGAGGATACCTATCGCGTCCTGAGCGCCGTGGATGCGGCCATCATGGTCATCGACGCGGGCAAAGGTATCGAGAACCAGACGCGCAAACTCTTTGAAGTCTGCCGCCAACGCGGCGTGCCGATCTTCACTTTCATGAACAAGCTCGACCGCCCGGCGCGTTCGCCGCTCGATCTGTGCGACGAATTGGAACGGGTGCTCGGCATTCACGCCATCCCGATGAACTGGCCGCTTGGCGACGGCGTCGATTTCAAGGGCATCTACGACCGCGAAACCTCGCAGGTGCACCTGTTCGACAAGGTGCCGTCGGGAGCGTTCAAGGCCCCGGTTCAGGTCGGCGGCGTAAAGGACGACTTTGTCCGCGAGGCGTTGCCCGAAGCGGTCTTCCAGCGCGTGGTCGAGGAACTCGAACTTCTCGAAGGCGCGGGGGCGGAATTCGACATCGAGACCGTTCGCGCGGGAAAATTAACTCCGGTCTTTTTCGGCAGCGCGGGGAATAACTTCGGCGTTCAACTTCTTCTCGACCGTTTTCTCCAGATGGCGCCGGAACCCGCGCCGCGTCAGAGCGGGGAGCGGACGGTTGCGCCCGCATCGCCCGACTTCTCCGGTTTCGTGTTCAAGATCCAGGCCAACATGAATCCGAAGCATCGCGACCGCGTTTCATTCATCCGCGTCGTCTCGGGCAAGTTCAGCCGCGACATGAATGTCATTCACACCCGCACAGGAAAAAAGATGCGCCTGTCGAATTCACAGCGTCTTTTTGCCCGCGACCGCGAAACCGTCGATACGGCCTACGCAGGAGATGTGGTCGGCATTGTCGGCAATTACGAATTCCACATCGGCGACACGCTTGCCGAAGACCCGAATGTGAAATATGCGGTGATCCCGCGTTTCGCGCCGGAATGTTTCGCCTTCCTGCACAACACGAGCACGGCGAAGTTCAAACGTTACGAGGAAGGATTGCGCCAGTTGCTCAAGGAAGGTCTGGCCCAGCCGTTCGAACTTCCCCACGCCGCGCAACGGGTTCCGCTCCTGGGTGCGGTCGGCCCGCTCCAATTCGAGGTTCTCCAATACCGCCTTGAGAGCGAATACGGAGCCGAAGTCCGTCTGGAAATGGGCGGCTGGTGCATGGGCTGCTGGGTTCGTCCCAAACCGGGCGAAACGGTCGATGTCTCTGCACTTGTTCTGCCCACTGGCGGCAAGCTCGCCCGCGATGCCTTTGGCAACGCTGTGGCTTTGTTGCCCAACGAATGGTCGCTTCATTATTTCACTGACCAAAATCCGAAGTGGGAAATCAGCCGCAAGCCGCATCAAGAGGGTGAGTCTGTCGAGTAAGCTTCGAATTTCCCCTCAACTTCTCCTCGATAGTATCTCGCAAAAACGGCAGCGCCGTGTACTCTTACAAGGTTATGTCGATTACGCGCGAAGACGTTTCCTTTATCAGTGGCGGATTGAAATGCACCGGCTGGTTCTACCGGCCCGAAGGAACGGGGCCGTTTCCCTGCGTCATCCTGGCGCATGGACTCGGTGGTGTGCGCTCGCACCGACTCGACCTGTATGCGCAACGTTTTGCCGGTGAGGGGATCGCGGCGCTGGCGTTCGATTACCGCCATTGGGCCGACAGCGAGGGCGAGCCCCGGATGCTGGTTTCGATCTCGCGGCAACTGGCTGATTACGAAGCGGCCATGGACTGGGCGCGCTCCCTGCCGGAAATCAATTCGCAGAAAATCGCCCTCTGGGGCAGTTCCTTCAGCGGTGGACACGTTCTCGCTCTTGCGGCAAAACATCACGAGATTGCCGCAGTCATTTCACAATGTCCGTTCACCGACGGCGTGCGCGACGGACTGAGCATGCGCGGTCTCTGGCAGTTGCTCCGTCTCACGGCGGCAGGAGTTTACGATCAACTGCGCGGATGGCTCGGCCTTTCGCCGTTTTACGTCGCGACAGTCGGCGCGCCCGGAACACTCGCGGCATTGAACAAACCTGGAGCGCTTGACGGCTATCTCGAAGTCGCGCGCACGACCGGAACAGAGAATTCGTGGAAGCCACTCATTACAGCGCGTTCCCTTTTGCGAATTCCCTTCTATCGACCGATTACGCGAATCGACCGGATTTCCTGTCCTCTCTTACTCTGCATCTGCGAGGCAGATACGGAAGTTCGGCCCGAAACCGCGCTCAAGGCGATTGCGCGGACGGTGAGGGGAGAAGCAAAGAGTTATCCCATAACACATTTTCAAGTCTATCTGGCCGAAGGATTTGAGAGAGTTTCGCAGGATCAGATTATCTTTTTACGGAAGCACTTATTTTAAGCAATTGTAATAACTTCGAGTTTTTAAAATAAATATGATTTTGTACTTGCCAAACGGGCAGGCTTAGCTCTTAATCTGCACAGGTTTATGCCGAACTTGACTAAACGCGATCTAGTGATCCGCATCAGTAATGAGACAGGAATGGTCCAGCAAGACGTGCTCAATGTCATTCAAAAGACATTGGACTACCTCACGGAAAGTCTTGCCAAGGGTCAGTCCGTTGAACTGCGTAACTTTGGAGTTTTCGAGGTTAAGCTTCGCAAGGCTCGTGTGGGACGTAATCCCAACAAGCCCGAAAATGACGTGCCCATTCCTCCCCGTGCCGTAGTTAAGTTTAAGGCGGGTAAGGAGATGAAGGCCAAGGTCATGAAGCTTTCCGAAGAACTCTCCACCGGAAACGACAAACCTGCCTCTCCTGAGAATCCCTCTCAAGGTGCTTCGTAATAAGAATATAACGAAATCCCTTGCAGGGTATCGTTATATCCACAGACGTATTTTATTCCATGCCATCGCTCCCCGGGTTTCGTGATTTCTACCCGGCGGACTGTGCCTTCCGGAATGCTCTCTTTTCCACGTGGCGCGCCACGGCCCAGCGTTACGGCTTTGTCGAATACGACGGCCCGCCCCTCGAAGAGCTCGAACTGTACACCAAGAAGTCGGGCGAAGAGATTGTCGGCCAACTCTATCACTTTGTAGATAAAGGCGAACGCGCCGTGGCGATGCGCTCGGAGATGACTCCGACTCTGGCCCGCATGGTGGCCGCCGCACACCGCGACTACAAGAAGCCGATCAAGTGGTTTTCCATCCCACAGGTCTTCCGCTACGAACGCATGCAACGCGGTCGTTTGCGCGAACATTTCCAACTTAACTGCGATCTCATCGGCGAAGCCAGTCTCGAAGCCGATGTGGAGTTGATTTCCCTCTGCATCGACACACTTCGTTCCTTCGGCCTGACCGATAAGGATTTCGTCATCCGCCTGAGCGACCGCCAGTTCTGGGTCGATTTCCTCAAGTCGAAGAATATCCCCGAAGACCAATGGTACGGCGTGTTTCAGGCCATCGATAAATTTGACCGTCAGCCTCGCGAAAAGACAGCGGAACTGCTCGGCCCGCTCGCCGACGAAGTTTTCAACATCCTCGATCACGGCGCGGCTAGCGAACGGCTCGATACGGTCGAAAACGGACTCAAAGCCCGTGGCCTCGGCGATTATTATAAGCGCGATTTCACCATCGTGCGCGGCCTGGCCTATTACACCGGCGTCGTCTTTGAGGCGTTCGACCGCAGCGGCGAATTTCGCGCCATTGCCGGTGGCGGCCGTTACGACAATCTTCTCAAGAATCTCGGCGGAGTCGATCTCCCCGCACTCGGTTTCGGCATGGGCGACGTCGTCCTCGGCGAAATCCTGAAGAAGAAAGAACTTCTCAAGCCCGCGACCGCGTCGATCCAGGCGTATGTCGTCGTGCCGGACGAAACCTATCGAGCCGAAGCGGCGGGGATTCTCCAGAAGTTGCGCGATGCGGGAATTGCCGCCGATATGCCGCTTTCCCCGACCAAGATCGGCAAGCAATTTCAATCCGCAGAAGAACGCGGCGCGACTCATGCCGTCGTTGTCGATGCGGAAATCAAGAACGGCACAGTCGCCGTCAAGACCCTCGCCGACCGCAAACAGGTCGCCATCGCCCTCGATCAGTTGATTCCGACATTAAAAGGCTGAAAGGCTTTTTAGACGGAATTTACGGGAAGGGGAAGGAATACCAAACGGTTCCTGAGATATGTAAGCCGGTACCTAGAACCTAGAACTTAGTACCTGGTACTTTCCTTACTTTGTTCTTTTCACTTCGGCCTTTTAAGCTTTTACTTTTGGACTTCCCATTATGTCTCACTACCGTACTCATAAATGTAACGAATTGCGCAAAACGAATGTCGACCAGGAAGTTCGCCTGGCCGGATGGATTCACAACAAGCGCGATCACGGTGGCGTGCTTTTCATCGACTTGCGCGACCACTACGGCCTGACCCAGATCGTCGTTCCGCCCGATCTCCCTTTCCAGGCGGAACTCGCCCACATCAACAAGGAATCGGTCGTTGCCGTCACCGGCATCGTCAAGCCCCGCCCCGAAGGCAGTACCAATCCGAACCTGCCTACCGGCGAGATCGAAGTTTTCGTTTCCAAGTACGAACTCCTCGGCTCGTGCCAGCCGCTTCCACTCAACGTCTTCCCCGAGGACATCCTTCCCGAGGACACCCGGCTCAAGTACCGCTTCCTCGACC
>DBTH01000277.1:0-15596 GCA_002306945.1 Methylacidiphilaceae bacterium UBA1321
CGACCATGTTATTGGAGAGCAGCTCTTGGGAGGCGGCGGCGCTGGATTGGTTTTTTCTCGCGATTTCGCTTGTGTCACTGGAAGCGGCAGCGGTTGCGGTGTTGGAGTTGGCAATGGCCGCCATGCTGGGGGTTGCCGGGGTTGAGGCGACCGGTGCTCCCGAGACGTTGCCCGCCGCCTGAATGTTTGAGGCGTTGAGGATGACCTGGGCTGCGAGTGAAACATTGCCTGTGGAACGAATACCGGCTTCGCCCGCGTCGATGGTTCCAGTAGGTGCAACGAGGTCGACGTCGCCTGCCGTGGCTCCCGGTACGGCATCGAGTACACCGATGCCGCCGCCAGTGGCCAGCGCGGCGAGATCGACTTCGACATTGGCGCTTTGCGTATCGAGCTTGAATGTGGTTGGAGCGGCAGCTTTGACCGTCTTTGATGAAGCACCGGCTGCGATGTCACCATCGGTTGACCAGATGATGATGTCGCCACCGTACAGAGTGAATATACGGGAAGTTCCCAGACTAACGTCACCTTTTGTATAGATATAGATGCTGCCTCCGTCCTGGGTCAGGATGCCTTGTTCGAGGGCCTGCGTGCCGGTTGCATTGATGCCAACACTGAGGGAGCCAGTGGGAATGAAGAGGGCAATGTCGCCACCGCTTACCGTCTTGATTTCGCGCGAGGTCAGGGTGACGTTACCGGACTTCGAGGTGTTTCCGCTAACAGAAGACCAGAGGGCGGTTATCGCTTTGTAGCCCAGATCGTAGGTGCCGTAATAGGAGGAGGTGGCGTCGTTGTGGTCGCGTCCCGCATCCCGCAATGTCATATAGAAGATGTCGAGAGCGAGCTGACGTTGTTTTTCCTCGGGCAGAACAGCGTAGGTGTTCCAGATGAGTGTTGTCGAGGAATCCTCAGACAAGCCGAGCAGAGTGGCCAGGTCTTTCAGGTAAGCGGTAGCTGTTTCGCCTCCCGTCGTGGGGCAGAGGAATTGGGCGATGAAGCTGGTTGTGTCGGTGACGACGTAATTGCCGCTGGAATTGAGGGTGATCGTTCCGAAGTTGAGAGCGCTGTCGCTCAGGCTTGTGGCATTGCCAATACCAGCCGCGATCAGGATGTCGGCTCCTTCACTTGGCAGGGCGGAATTGCGCAGGTTGCCAATGCTGGTGATGCCCACTCCAGTGCCGTCTGAGTTGGAACTTCCCGAGCCCAGGTTCAGGTTGCGTCCGGCGAGCACTTCCAGCGTGCCGGGGCCGCTGATCTGAATGTCGCCTGTCATAACGTTTGCTTCCGAATTGTAGCTATTGCCGCTTTCAGTAACTATTGTGCGCAGAGGTGACGAGGCATCATAGGCGATGATGTCGCGTCCGGCTGCTACAATACTGACGTCTGAAGCACTGACATTCTGGATGTAGAGTCCGACGTCGGTGATATCGGTTCCGGCGATGACTTCCGCGGATTTTGCCGAATAGAGTGTCAATCCGGATATGTTCCCGTCTTCGGCGATAAGATGCACCGATCCAGTGGTGTCGTTGGCGTGAAGGATGTTCGTGTCGTGTAATTCGTTCTGCGTGGCCAGGAGGCTGTTGGTTCCTGTATAGGATCCACTTTCATTAAAATAGACGTCAATTTTATAATAGAGAAAATCAGATGCTGTTTGACTGAGTCTGTTTGTCATTCCGTTTGCATATTCTTCATAGGCATAGGGAGAAGTAATGCTCGGCAGGTTTCCCGGATTGGCATCGGAGAGAAGAATCGTGCTGTAATCGTACATGCTCCAAAGGCCGGTGCTCAGGGAAGAGGTTCCGCTCTGTTGCAAGCCGTTAATGGAGCCTGATGCGAGCAGGTTGACCGTCCCGGTAGATGAGGGATAGAGAACGACGGAACCTTGCAGATTAACGTCTCCATTGAACGCAGTTATATTCAGTGTGGGAGCGCTGAGCTGTGAGGCAACGGCAAAGGAGGTTATATCCGATTCACTCCAAGCCAGCCATGTGCGATAAACGCTGAGGTCGTTGAGGTAGTTAAGCCACATGGAGAGGATAGAAGTTGATGTGATGCTGTTTAGCGCGGTGGCTTCTTCCCGCAGCGTTACGTCGCCGAGGAGGGAACTTGCATGGACATAGGAATCGTCCGAGTAGGTGGAGAAATAAGATTTGTAGCCGTATCCGTTACTCACACCGCTGGTCAGAAGGAATGGATTAAGCGCAGGACCAATCAGGACATCATAACGGGCTTCAACGTCGAAGCCGCTATCCCCAACAAAAAGCAGGGTAGGCAGCCATGTGAGGGAGGAATAATTGTCCACGAAGGATGACGAAGAGATATAGGTGGGCAGAGCCGGCGCCGATGCGGAATTGGTTGTGATCTGGTTGCCTGCGATGAGCGCGCCCTCTCCTTTTTCGACATAGTAGACGCCGCCGATGATGTTATTACCGGCCTTGACGGTTAGATCGCCACCCCCAAGTTCGACGAGGTTGCTTGCGCTCGGTGCAATGGCATTGCCTGTGGTCGCATCTTTGCCTTTCATGCGGGCGTTTGTCGGGATAACGGCGTCGATGTTGGAGATGTCTCCTCCTGCAATCAGAGTGATGTTTCCACCTCCGAGAGCGCCAATGCCCTGGAAGAAGTTGCTGAAATCGATCCACCAGGTTGTCGAAGAGACATCACCCCATGGAGAGGTTGCAAAAACGCCACCACTAACGTAACCGCGCCGATAAAGCCAGTTCATGGGCAATTCCGATTCCACGTCGTCGACCCAGACGTAATTTCCATCGCTGTCAGTTACCAAGGTCATGTGGCGCATGTCTCCATCAGCACTGATATTCACATCGCCGCCCGCCATGCTGTACTGCGCAACGTAATATTTAGTCACCTTGTTGCTTGCGCTGGCGTAGGCTTGAGGCACGGTAAAGGTGCCTCCTAAAGTTGTGTCTGTGACACGAACCCCGGCAGTATAGATGGAAGTGAATTGGTTGAGCAGGAGCAAGTCGTCACCTACGGCAATATCGATATCGCCGGTGCCAGTGCGGATGACTTGGTAGTGTCCTGCGATGACGGATGCCAGACTCGCACCGGTCACGGAGGCGTTAATGCCGTTGCTGATGCCCAAACGTAACGAACCGGTGCCAGAATTTACCTGGTGATAATCCGTCGCACTAAAGTCGGAACCTGCAACGAGCCGGTAAGACCAGGATTGGTCGTTGGTTGGCAATGAGCTATTCTGGGTCAATAATGTTGCGGTATAGGTGCTGCTGCTGAAGCCGTCGCTCAGAGAGCCGAGAAAATCCAGATCACCTGCCGAACGCAGGGTCAGAACACCTGATGCGCTCATGGTTCCAAAGCGATAAGTGGAAAGGTTCCAGTCATTGGCTAGCACGAGACTTCCAGCATTGATGGTGACGATCGATTTAGTGCTGGTTGTCGTATAGGTCGTGTCGCTGGTGAGGGCTATTGGCAGTGAATAGGTGCCTGTAGACAAGGTGACGATGCCTCCGGTGGTCAGGGTGACGGTGCAACTGCTCGTCAGAGTCAGAGTAGAATTTGCCGTGAAGGTAGCCTTGGTACCATCGGCGTAGACTACAATACCGGCTTTACTGAACTTGACCTTGTCGTTTACCGAACCCTCGGGGAAAATCAGTACGCCGCCGCTGGAAACGGTAATGGCGCTATTGGTCGCTGTCATGACGATCATGGAGACGGTTGAGGTGCTGGAGTTGTTGATAATTTCGGCCCCGGGCGTGACGACCAGCGCCGAACTCAGTGTTGTATTGCTGCCCGCCAACCGGTTGCTGATGGTCGTTGCGCTGGCTCCAAATAGCGTGCTATCGGTTTTGACCTGGGCTGTTACGAGATCAATCAGACCGTAAGCGGGCGTATAGATTTTATAACCTTCGGCGATGATGGCTGAGGCATTGGAAATGGCTCCCGATATCGTGTTGATCTGGACGTCGACATATCCCCCGGAGGTTGTGTATTGGGGGGCGCGAATATGAAGCGTACCTGTAAAGTCTCCATCGGAGGAACTGGTGCTGGTGTTGGCCGCGACGCTCAAATCAACGACCGAGCCGCTTCCAATGGTGACGTAGGCGGCCGATCCATCGCGGTTTGTGCCGATCACTCCGTTTTTCTCGGAACCAGCTTCGAGAGAAACCGATCCGCCTTCTCCGGCGCTGTTGAAATCTGTCCCGGCAACGCTGAGGTAAGCTCCGCTGCCGAGAGTGACGCTTCCGTTAGCTACGAGGTTGATTGCGCCGCCGGTTGTATAAGAGGTTGTATAGGTGTTGCCGGAGTAGGTGACAGTTGCGCCGGCGGCATTGATCAGACCGGTCACGGTGATCGAACCACCGTCAGCCGAGAGATTGTATGTGTGAGCCATGGCTACGCCGTTGACGCTGACATCGCCATCGCGGACACGGTAGGAGCGCAGAGCGTTAAAACCACCCGAATTGAGCGCTGCGTCAAGAGTGCTTGTGCTCGCGAGATTCAGAACGTCGAGGTAGATGCTTCCTCCATCTCCGCTCGACCCTGCGGTGCCGAGCAACGTTCCGGCGTTGGTGAAACTGCCATGGATGGCGCTGATGGTCAGGGTTCCGGCATCGCCACCGGCAGACTGGGCAGATACGTTGATCTTGCCGGTTTGCGTAACGAGGACATTGCCGGTATTGGAAATGAGAGATATGGTTCCGCCGTCGGTGTACTCCACGGTATCGTTATAGGTCTTGGAAGTACCGCTGACGTTTAATGTCCCGCCTACGGATATATTCCCGTTACTGGCGATCACATTGAGGATACCACTGTCGAGGACGATAGCGCTGTCGAGGGTTACAGAGGTGCCGGAGAGAGTGAGCGCTGCAGACAAACCGCCCGATATGCTGACGGTAGAACTCGTGGTGGATTGGGTGACTTGAATGGTTCCGGCGGATGCGATGGTTTGATTGGCTCCAGCGCTACCGGTGAGCTCGGGGGCGGTGATGCTCAGTGCTCCGGAAACACTTACCGAGCCTGTCCCTTGAACGAGAAGGCCGTTGGCGGCGTTGAGATGAACCGTCGAATAGCCACCAATGTTGACGGTGTGCGATTGCTCCAGGGCGCTAATGTTGTCGTTAGTCGAAGTAGGTTGGACGGAACTGCTGCCGATATAGATCGTGCTGGCATCGAAAGTGAGAGTGCCGCTCGATGAGTTCGTCGATGCTGAGGAGGTGAGCCCGTTGGGATTGTTAATCGTGATATTTTTCGCAGCGACAACGACGTTTCCACCATCCCCGCCGATGGAGGGTGTCTGGAGAGTCAGACTGTTGAGCATGTCGATTCCGCCAATCGTTCCGGAACCGTAAAAATTGATTCCGTTGTACCCAACCAGATAGAGATATTGTGCCGTGGAGAAATTCCTGAGAACGTTGTTATCGATAATCAAATCGTTCGCACCAGGAGTGCCGGTTGCGCCGTCTAGCACCATGCTGATCGTCGCGGTATTAATGGAAATGGCCGTGGCGCTGATTGTGAGAGAAGATCCGAATTTACTAATCCCCGTCGAATCCAATGTAACGGAAGCGCCCGAAATCGCCACTCCGTTGCCAACGGACAATATGGGAGTGCTGCTTGAACTGATCGCATTACGGGAAACGCTTCCCGACACGCTGCTTGATATCCGTAACAACGTGCCGCTACTGGTGACTGACGATGAACTTCCTACTAATTCGAGTGCCTCGACCGAACTGGCCGTTCGGGTTTGAACGATCGACGAGTGGTCGGCCAGGGTGAGATTTCCACCCGAGACGAGAATAATATCAGCGCCGGTGAGTGATGTCTGTGTGTTTGAGAGGGTCAGAGTGGACGTTACAGCAGTCACGGTCACTCCGGCTGTGGTGGTTTGCCGGTATCCACCTATCAGCAGACTATCGGCACTTAGGTTGTCCAACTCCTCTACATTGAGGAAAAGAATTCCCGGGGAAACCGTTGTGCCGCTGTCGCCGATAACAATGTCACTGGAACTGGCGATATCGATTTCGCCTCCCATTCCACCGGTGGCGGCGCTGGCGGAAATAGTGCCCTCAAGGGTCATTGCCGCGAGGGCGCGCAAAATCAACTGTCCGGCGTCCAGACCGAGGCGGGGCACAGTCTGATCGTTATCGGTTGCGCCTTCCGCCAGAAAAGTGTTTCCCGAATAAATTTCGTAATCGGCGCGCTTGCTGAGGACTGTAGAGGAGGCTACCTCAAATAAACTATAGATCGCGGAGACTTTTTTGGTGCCGTTCAAGCTGTTATAGATATAACCCGGAACGACGCTTGCGCCCTCTGATGTGGAGAGGCTTGTTTCCGTGTTGGCTCCGGATTGAGCGGTTACAAGATAGGCGCCGGATAATAAAGCGTACCGGGCAGGCAGGAGCGTGTAGTATCCGGCCGGAACACCGGAGCTTGCGCTCAAATAGATTCGCTCGCCGACCAATAATCCGCTATTGGTGTAAACGCGCTTGCCATCGCTATCGACGGTCAAGTCCACCGGCGCAAAGGAGGAGGAATAGCCTGGAATAATGGCGTAACTATTGGTGGAGGCAAGGATGTCCACTGTGCCTCCGGTTCCGCTGATAAATTCGTAGGCATACAATTTCCCGCCACCGTTGACATTGATAATGGAACCCTTTTGATCGTCGATTGCCACGGCGGAGAGGTTGATGGCTTTCTGGGGTACGCCACTGGCCGTAATGTCGGTTCCTGACGGATCGATCCACTTGTCACCATTTTTGATCGTTCCATAAGGAATGGAGAGCGCGACTCCGGTGGTTGGGTCGACGGCGGAGACCGAGGTGTAACTTTTCGCGCCAAGGGAAAGCGTCGAGGTTGTCGGAAGAGTCATGAGCGAGCCGGAAATCCGGTCGCTGAATGTACTGGTCGAAGTGCCGTCCCAACCCAGATTAATGATACCCAAAGGGGCGACGAGAGCGCCGTTTTGGTTGATGTTGGAGGCATAGATATTGATAGTTCCGCCTCCCGACAGAGGCAGTGATGAATAGACATTACTGCTGCGTTCGATGGTCACGGTGTTGTTACTGCCGTAAGCTGCGATGGTAAAAACGCAGCCGGTTATCGGATAGATCTGTCCGGCTCGCATATAGACATTCCCGAGAATATCTACAGTGCCGTCGCCGCGTATATCTCCGCCTGCTACGGACGAACTGGCTCCGTCGGCGATCAGATTGAGATTGCCGATTCCCTGGAGAAGTAGATTTCCGACATCGATGAGACTGGCCGAGAGGGTCAAGTTGCCGGTTCCAGTTGTTGGAGCGTAGTAGATTGAGTCGCCCGTCTGTTCATCAGTATAGATTGAAGTGGCCAGCGAGGTCGTTGTCAGTGGGCCTTCAAACACCGATCCGAGCGCAATGTAGGAAGCGCTCAGGGTCACTGGCGAAGAAGTGGAGATGACGCCGCCAGTCCCGACGATTATACTGCCGCGAGCCGAGATATTCACCGCTCCGTTAAATTGAATGGCTCCTCCCGAAGATTCCAGGGCGAGAGAATCGAATCCGCCCGATAGGAACGTATCCGCAGCGAAATAGCCCAGTCCGCTCACGGCATTGCCAGCCGCGTCTTTAACCTGATGGCCGATTGCCGAGGAGTTGGTTCCATAGTAATCGGTCATCAGGTTGGAATTTGTCTGGGAGACAATCAGAACAACATCGGTCGCCGTAGCGTAGGTTCCTGCGGAGTAGAAACGGCCGGAGGAGACGGTGAGGGTACCGCCATCGGCGGAGTTACCTCCGGCGTTTCCAAGTAATGTGCTCGCGACAAAAAGTTCCTGCGTGCCGTTGAGATCAATGGATCCGCCATCGCTATCGATGACGGTGGCGATGCGTGCGCCTGAGCGAGTCAGACCGTAGGTTTTCACCCCGCGTTCGGTAGCCGTTAAATCCAGGGTGCCGCTTGTACCGGAGACGTCCAGGACAGACCCTTTTTCGGCAACGATGTTTCCAGAGACATTGATCGAGCCGCCGTCCAGTACGGAACCGCTGCGATAGCCATAGACGTTCTGAGTCAACAGGACGGTTCCAGCCGTCGAGAGATAGCTATTGGATCCCAGATCGACGGTTGGCAGCGCGTAGGTATAGAGAGAATTGGAGCGGTAACTGTCCGCTCCTTTGATGGTGATGGAACCACCCGGCGCGGCTATTTTTCCCATTACGGCCACCGTACCGCCTGAAAGCGTAACAGCGCTGGTTCCCTTCGATGTTGGACTGGCTGTAATGGTTGCTCCCTCGGCCATAAAAATATCGCCGGTCAAAATCCATTGGGACGTATAGGAATCTTTCACTCCGGGAGCTTTGAAGGTCAGAGTGGCGGCGTCTCTGAGTACTTGCGAGGAGAGTGTGGGCGTCAGGATGATGTCTGTCCCGCTGAGGGTGACTCCCAGACTCTTGACTTGGGGATTTATGGAAGCATCGCTGGCTATATAGATTGCCGGGGTGGTGGTGTCATTGGGATCGCCCAGTCCGATCAGTGTGAAATGACTGAATCCACCCTCGTTAAAAAAATCATTGGAAAGGCAAAGTGCATTCGAACTGGTTTGTTCGCCGACCCGGATCAAGAGAGCTTGTATGGAAAGAGAGCCGCCATTCGAGTTCGTGCCATAGCCGGTCAGGGTTCCGCCGAGGGTAACGGTTCCTCCCAGGAGGGAGGAAATCATGGAGTCCTGTCCACCGGTGATCGCAACCGATCCGCCGTTGCCGTATTTGAATGCGCCTGCGGAGTTCATATAGACTCCACCATTCACATTAATGACGCTGCCTTTCTGAAGATCGATATTGTATCCCGTGATGGTGACGTTGCCTCCTTTGGTTGCGATGGTCTCGGTAGAATCCACCTTGTCGTTCACCAGTAAACCGGAGGCATCCAGAGTGCCGCTCAGGGTAAACGACCCCCATCCGGTGACGGCATTGGGAGTCGATAGCAAATTCGACGTGTCGTAGGCATACGGAGAGTAGGCGTATACCGTGAAGCTGAGTGTTCCGGCGGGATCAGTGACGGTTCCTTTGATGTCGATGTCGGCCGCCTTCATCGTAACAGAACTCCCGGCGGCTACGGATAATTCCGCTCCGGAATCGACCACTATTTTTCCGATGCCATTATCGATATAGAAATTGCCGAATCCGTGAGTGCTCGCCAGGTCGGTCGACAGAATCAAGGTGGCATCGGAAGGCGTGACGCTGGAATCGGATTCGAAATAGATGTTTTGAGCGCTTCCCATCTGATAATTGGTCGTGGAATCGTATGTGGTAAATGATAGAGTCAACGTCCCGGCATCGGGGATTGTGGTGCCTGCGGTGTCCGCCGCGCTGAGATAACGCTGGCGTTGACCAACGGCTCGTTTTCCATTGAGGTCACCACTGAGAGTCATGCTCGGGGCCGTGATGGAAACAGAACCGGCATTGGCTCCCTGTATATAGCCCTCTTCATAGCCACCGCTGGCATCTTCGACCGAACTGTAAACGAGATCGGCGGAAGCCCTGGAAATGTCGTAGGTGACTCCGTTGGAGACGACCTTGGTAGTTTTGACCACGCCGCCATCGTAATTAATCCAGCCACCTGACACGTTGATGCTGGAGCCGCTGTTGAGTGTCACAGAACTGCCTGCGGTGATGCTAACGCTGCCGCCGTTTACGGTCAATTCTCCGACTGTTCGCTTGATAAGAGAAACGTATCCTGATGTATCGGCCAGCGCGGTTCCCACCCAGGTCGTGCCATCTGAGTTAGTGCCGGTATCCCGGATGTCCACGTAGATGGTCTTTCCGTAGAGGACGCCGTCTTTTTGCAGCGGATAGTCCGCTAACTGCGTGCTCAGGAGTTCCACTGCGATGACGTTGTCCGTTACCGAGGCTTCGACATCCTGGGAACCCGAAACGTCGATGACGGCTCCAGAGTCGAGTACGACGGTCTGGGCGTTGGTTCCGGTGGCGTTGGTCGATTGGAATGTATAGGTGTTTCCGAGCGGAATCCACGTTCCGGCGCTGAGCGTCACAGTGGCGCTGGGTGCGAATATTTCCGAATCTTGCTCCATTTCGATATTTTTGCCCTTGATGTTGATAATGGAAGAAAGAGCCAGTTCGGTGCCGACGACGGTGTCGGTGCTCGACCAGTCGGGCAGAATGGCCACCAGACTGTCGCTGCCGAGAGTGACCTTACCGGTCGTTGCGGGTGTGATGACAAAGCCGGTGGCATCTGACCGGACAACGGAATTGTACTGGGCGAGAAGGTCGACCCGGGCGTTGAGCGAAACGGACGTGGTGCCGACGATGACTCCCAACTGGTTGATTGTGGCCCCGGTCAGCAACGCGCTGCCTTCGCCGATTTCGACGATGCCGTTGTTGGTTACCGTTCCGCTTGTGGAATCGACTTGGCCGATATAGACATCGAGGCCGCGCAGGGAGGCGTCCGATGTGTCGTGCTCATAGAATCCGACTTGAAGGCCCGCGGCCAGGATCGTCTGACCTTTGGGAGTCGAGATGGTTCCTTCATTAGTGACATTGGGACCAATGAGGGCGATTTTCCCACCGTCTTCCTCGGGTGTGTAGGTGACGGCGACTTCGGAACTTCCGATTTTGCTTATTCCTTCGGTGGTTAATGTGATGGTTGTTTTTCCCGAAGTAGTGCTCGTGGCCAGAGTATAATCCGAACCGGCGATCAAGGTTTGGGAGCCTGAGGAAGTGTTTGTATAGCTGAGGGCAATCGAACTGCTTGATGCGACGACATAGGATAATTGATAACTTTTGCTGGAAGTGCTTTCCGTAGTGGAGGTATAGACTGTCGGAGTGGCGCTGAGGATGGCACCTTTCTTGACGACGACATCATTGGTGGTGCCTTCGGCCTGGGTGGGTTTGGTGCCGGGATCGAATTCCGCCATGGTGCCGCCCGTAATGGCCGAGATCGTCAGGCTTGAAAAAAGGTATTGCAGATCCGGGTTGTTGAGCAGTCCCTGATTCAACAGGGTCGTATTGATGGGCAGGGAGGATGCGACCAGTCCGTGAACATTCACCTGGGATGAGCCATAGAACACGATGCCGTTTTGATTGATGATATAGACTTGTCCGGCTGCCTGGATTTTTCCGAGAATCGAGGAAGGATTGCCGGAAGCGTCGTTGACGATATTGAAGGCAATCCAGTTGGCAACATTGTTGCCTCCCAATGTCTGATCGTAATAGAGTGTGGTGTTTTTCCCGATATTGTATTTATTCCAGTAGAGCACGGCTTCTTCGGAGGTCTGATAGGCGGTCACCGTGTAGGTGCTCGTGGCGCTGCTGTAAGTCTGGGTGAGACTGCCGATGTTTTTCCATGTCGTGCTGCCGTCGCTTGCTGTCGTGGCATAGGCGGTGCCGGTGGGGAGAATCATGCTGAAGGTACTTCCCGATGAAGCGGTCAGTGTGCCAGCACTGCTTGAGAAAACCAGGGTGCTACCGGCGGGGACGTCGGGAAGTGCCGCTCCGGCTGCAACAGTGACGGTTGTTCCGGTGGGATAGGTGATCGTCACTGTCGCGCTGGTTGTCACGGTTCCGGCGGCGATGGCGGAACTGACCGTTGATTTGACGCTAGAGGGGACGGTGACGGTGGACAGGCTGGTGCTGATGCCCACGTTCGGAACCAAGCCCCCGATTCCGGTGGAGGAGATTCCGTTTGGAACCGAGGAGGTTGCGGTCAACGCGGCCGTTCTGGCGGCGGCCTGGGCATTGAGTGCCGCCTGAATTCTGATTTTGGCGCGCGACAGATTGCCCTGGGTCACCGTGCGCATTTGCGCGAGCTGTTCGGCAGTCGTGCCCGAATTGGAGGTACCGGTGCTTGAAGTGCTCGTGGACGTGCTGGTCGATGTATTGGACGTGCTGGTGGAGGTCGAGACGCTATTTCGGGAAAGATTTCCGGCCACGAGAATGGAGCCGCCCAACAACAACAGTGCGTGTTGTAGCAGGATAAATCGCGTGATCGATTTGAGGTAAAGGCTCATATCAGCTCCTTTCGCCGGAACAATGCCTCATGGCGTAGTCGTAGAAGCGGTGCTCACAGAGGTTGTCGGTTGGACGGAAGGGGACTCGTGTTGTTCGGATTCCGAAACGGGCTGGGATGCTGTCGATTCCGTACTGGCGGCGGGGGCGGGTTTCTTTTCGGTTTCGGGTGCCGCTTTTTTTTCAGTACCGGTCAAGTTGTCTGTCAGCTTGTCCTGATAATCCTGGACGAGGGTTTCCATTTTGACCCGGGTTTTGCCGATGAAGGGCTCCTTGGCGGCGAGGGCATCGCCAAGGGAGAATTTCTCGTATCGGGTGAGTATCTCGCTACCGGTTTTGTAGAGTTCGAGATTCTTGGCTTCCTGCTCTTCGAGGTTGCGTTTGAGCAACGTGTTGTCGACTTCGAGTTTGGAGCGTTGCAATTCCTTGGATTTGGCGACGGCCAACACCTTGTCGTACCCTTCCTTCCATTTCTCCAGGCTGTCCTTGAGCTTTTGGATGGAAGCTTCGCGGTCGGCGATTTTCCCGTTGAGTGCGGTTTTTGTTTTTTCGAACTCCTCTTTGTCGCTGGCCCGTTGCGTGGTCAGCGTGGCGAGGTTTTTTTGCAAAGCATCAATCTGGGTTTTTAACTCGGTCTTCTGCGCATCGCTTTCGACCTGGGCGGCTTCTAGTGTGGCGACGCGGCTTTGGGCGTCGCGCAACTGGAGCATGGTGTTTTTGAGTGCTTCCTTGAGTTTGGTTTCGACGGGATTGGGCTGTTCCGCCGCTTCCGATGTAGCGGCAAACGATAAGAGAACGGAAAGCAACAGACTGCCCACTATTCGGGAGGGAGATAATATGCGGATCATAATGATTTTAGAATTTTGCGTTGAGGTCGACCTGTATGACGTCTTCCCGGAAGGTGACTCCGGAAACGTTGGTGGCGCTCATCCATTTGAGACCACCCCAGACGTACTTGCTGAGGGCCAGATTGCAGGCGAGGGTATAGCCCTGAAGATTGGTGCCGCCGCCGCCGAAATCCGACTCGCAAAAGCCGTCGACGACCGAGTCGGATTCCACATAGCGGTAGCCGACGCTGGCGTTCCAGTCCCAGAGTTTTTCCAGAGAGGGATGACCGACATTGAAGGTCAGATTGCCGCCCATGTCTCCGCCCTGATAATTCCCGCTATCATCGTAGTTGTTGACCGGGCCTTTGAAGGACAGAAGCGAGCCTGAGGTGGTGGCGCCGTTATTGAGGATGTCGTTCTTGTCGAAGGCGACATTCTTGACGACCTCGGTCACGAGCCACATGTGGAACGGATCGAAATGGCTGTAATCGACCCGCGCCGTCAGCGCTATTTCATGGAAAGGCGTGGCCAGGCCGAAATATTGATAGAGCGGACTGCCGCTGGTCAGGGTGGTGAGATAGGCGCTGTCGTAATTGCGCAAGGCGATGTAGGTATTGCCCTTTTGGGAGAATGCCGGGCGGCTCGAATCGGTGTCGGCATTGTCGCTGTCGCTAATGGGCGTGTACGGGCTTGAGACGCGGCCTTCGATGTTTTGAAAATGGTAATAGGCCACGGCGACTTTGACGTTGACGTCCTGGTTGACCTTGAAATCGCTGCCGACCTGCGCGGCATAGAGCCACTTGTCGTAGCTGTCGTATTTGCTTGCGCGATCGGTGGAGAAATTGAAATCCGTATTGAATACCGGGAATGCGCCAACTGTCATGAAGGGGGTAATCCCGTCAGCGGCCTGATAACTTCCCCGCAGGGCGACGCCGTCGAAGGCGAGATCGTCAGCCCAGATCATGCTAGAGGAGAAGAACGGATTGTCGAAGCGGCCCACGGAAATGTTGAAGTCGTGGCCCGGGACGTCGCGTTCCGGCAGACGTCCGATGTCGTACTTGATGAAGGCGCGGTCGAGCCAGAGCGAGTATTTACTGAAATTGCCGCCTTGGGACGATCCGGCATAACCGATGCTTTGATTCTCGGACACGGGGGAATTGCTGTCCCCGGTGGCGATGCGAAGTCCCGAGGTGAAATGCTCGTCGAGATCGGCCTCGACTCCGAATCTGGCCCGCAGCCGGAAGCGGTCGCGATCCTGATCCACATTTGGCGATGCCCAGGTGCTGTCTTCGGCATTGATGTTCAGTCCTTTTGCCGACGTGTTGATCGCATTGTAATTCACGCCTTGGTTATTGTTCCCGGAGGGAAATAAATCGCCTTCGTAGCGCGTGCGGACGTCTCCGGTGAAATGAAGACGCGAGGCCCAAGAGGGAAGCTTGCGCGGGTTGGCCCAGTTTTCTTCGCGGGCTTGTGTCAGGACATCCTGCTTGAGCTGTTCCTTGATTTGCTCCTTGACCACATCGGGGACGTAATTGACTTCGAGCGAGCCGTTGCCGTTGGCGGCTGTCTGGGAATTGGTGACGGATGCCTGTTGCAACACGGCGACATCGCCCTTGATCTCCTCCTGATCCTGCTTGGCCAGCCCGATCATTTTATCGGATTGATCCTTGGTGAGAAATCCCTTGTCGGCCAGGATATTGATGAGGTCGATTTGTCTGTCGGCCAGACGGCTCTGTCGGTCAGCGATGCGTTTCAACGCATTGGAGGTAGTGTCCTGCGCTCCGGCGTTAGCGGCTATGGGCGGTGTGCTGATTCCGGGAGGTGAAGCCATTTCGGACGAGTTGGTATCGCCGAGTTCCTTGGGAAGTGTAGGGGGGGCGGAACTGACGATGTCGGTTGACGTTCGAGTCGGCCCGATGAGTTCGTCGGAAGCGCCGGGATCGGTCGATACGCGAACGGTGTTACTGTCGTTGGAGGCGGGGCGAATGGTGAAGACTTCAGTGCGCGTCGCGGGAGTGGAAGTTGCCGGGGTGGTTGCCGAGGGATCGGAAGGGCCCATCTCTTCGGCATTTGCCGAGATCAGCCGGAAGTAACAAAGCGAAAGGCAAAGGACAGCCAGAGTCAATCGGGTGGAAGTCGCTTGGGTGAGGGCCGGGTACGAATGCATAAAAGTGGTGGGTGTCAGGTGTTGGGTCGCAGAATTTTCAGAGTGAGAATGATCGGCATTTTCAAGTCCTTGGGGGTGGCGTCCTTGAGTTGCATGCCGGTCAATACGTCGTTCTTGATGGCCGCATCGAGCGACGCGTCGCCGGTCGAACGGCTCAACGCCGCGCGGACGATTTCGCCGGTCGCGTTCGTCCAGATGCGCACGGTGATATCAATGCTTGCTTTACTGGTCTTGGCGTTGCTGGCCAGAGCTTCTTTCACCTGTTTTTTGATCTGGCTGAAATAGTAATCGTATTTGCCGCCGGAGCGTCCCCCTCCGGTGCCGGTGCCGTTGCTCCCGGAAACTCCGAGTCCGCGCCCGGTTCCCTTGGCGACGACCATGCCGGATTCGCCCGGAGCGCTCTCAGCGCTGGCCAGGTCGACGCTCGGAGCCGGTTCGTCCGGTTTGTCGGCCTCCTTGTTTTCCTCCGGCTTGACGTCGTCGGGAATGGGAGCGACTTCGTTCGGCTTGGTCGGTTCTTCCTTGGGCTGTTGCTGCTGTTGGGGTGGTGGCGGCGGGCGAACTGGTGGTGGAGGGGGAGGCGGCAGTTTGACGGCGACGATATCGGGGGTCGTGCGTTTGGAACCG
>DBTH01000277.1:15849-16316 GCA_002306945.1 Methylacidiphilaceae bacterium UBA1321
ATCGGGGGTCGTGCGTTTGGAACCGGACGGTTGCGAGGCGACCGAGTAAACGCCGTAGCCGACGCCGCCGAAAAGCGCGACAACTCCCAGAACCATCAGCCACCGGTGTCGCTGAAGGAAACTTTGCGGTTCGTCGTTGTCGCTATCGTAGTCCATAGGATTTTCTGCGGAGGCGCTATTTGGCCATCGTTTTTGTCGCCAGACCGATCTGGGACAATCCCATCCGGCCAAGCAGATCCAGAACATCCACGATGGCCTGGTAGGGCGTTGTTCCGTCGCCACGCAGGACGACCGGGAAATCGGGGTTGGAAGCCTTGAGCTGCTGGAGGCGTTGTTCGAGATCCTGAATTCCGTTGACGGGGATCGTATCGAGGAAGATTTTTCCGTCGCTGGTCACGGTGATCGCCTTGGTCTTCGGTTTGGCGAGACTGGGCGCTGAGCTGGCCTTGGGCAGATTGACCTTCATG
>DBTH01000223.1 GCA_002306945.1 Methylacidiphilaceae bacterium UBA1321
TTTCGTACACGCCGCGGGATTTCATTCCGACGAAGCGGTTTTCAACGAGGTCGACGCGGCCGATGCCGTGCTTGCCAGCGAGTTTGTTGAGGGCATGCATGATGCCGAAGGGCGAGAGCGCCTTTCCGTTGAGGGCGACGGCGTTGCCCTGGACGAAGTCGAGGGTGATGTACTCGGGCTTGTTGGGAGCCTTCTCCGGGGAGACGGTCAGCTTGAACATGTCGGCCGGGGGTTCGAGCCACGGGTCTTCGAGGATGCCGCTCTCGTAGCTGATGTGGAGGAGATTGCGATCCATCGAGTAGGGCTTCTTCGCGGTGACGGGAACGGAGATGCCGTGGTCTTTGGCGTATTCGATGAGGTCGGTGCGGCCCTTGAAATCCCATTCGCGCCAGGGGGCGATGATCTTGAGTTCAGGAGCGAGGGCGGCGAAGGTCAGCTCGAAGCGAACCTGGTCGTTGCCCTTGCCGGTGGCACCGTGGGCGACGGCGTCGGCTTTTTCCTTGCGGGCGATTTCGACGTGGCGCTTGGCGATCAGCGGGCGGGCGATGCTGGTGCCGAGGAAATATTGACCCTCGTAGAGCGCGTTGGCGCGGACGATGGGGTAGATGAAGTCGCGGGCGAATTCTTCGCGCAGGTCATCGATGTAACACTTGGAGGCACCGGTCTTGAGAGCCTTCTTGTCGAGGCCCTTGAGTTCCTCTTCCTGGCCGACGTCCGCGCAGAACGCGATGATCTCGGCGTTGTACTTTTCTTTGAGCCAGGTGAGGATGATGGAGGTGTCGAGCCCTCCCGAATATGCGACTACGATTTTCATAAATGGTCTTTCTAAGGTTGAAAAATGCGAAAGGCCAAGTTCATCCCCACCGGGACGAAAGTACAAGCAAATTCCTCTCCTTCCTTCTTGCGGAACGAAGGGAAGTTTTCAGTTCGAGGTTTTCAGTTTTCAGTATTGCGGCTTGAACGTCCGCAGCAGTTTTTGTCGCGTCAGACTGAAAGCCGAAAACTCCGAACTGAAAACTGTTTTAATCCGGTCTGTCCGGATTAGAAACCTACAGCCTTGAGCACCGCTTCTTTGGTGGCGGGAACGACCTTGAAGGTGTTGCCCACTTTGATGGCGGTGTCGGGGTCTTTCAGACCGTGACCGGTCAGGGTCGCAGTGATGACGCTCCCGGCGGGAATCTTGCCCTGTTTGCTGGCCTTGATGACACCGGCCAGGGGCGCGGCGCTGGCGGGTTCGCAGAAAACGCCGTCGAGCTTGGCGACGAGTTTGTAGGCTTCGAGGATTTCCTCGTCGGTGACTTTATCGATCTGACCCTTCGATTCCTGTTGCGCGGCGACGGCGAGTTTCCAACTCGCGGGGTTGCCGATGCGAATAGCCGTGGCAATGGTCTCGGGCTTTTCGATGATGCGATTTTCAACGATGGGCGCGGAACCGGCCGCCTGCCAGCCGAACATGCGGGGCGTGGTCTTGACGACGCCAGATTCGAAGTATTCCTTGTACCCTCTCCAATAGGCGGTGATGTTGCCCGCGTTGCCGACGGGGAGGAAATGGAAGTCGGGAGCGCGACCGAGGGTGTCGCAAATTTCAAACGAGGCCGTCTTCTGGCCTTCGATGCGGACGGGGTTGATCGAGTTGACGATCTCCACGCCGGGCGTCTCGCCGAGTTCGCGAACAATGCGCAGCGCGTCGTCGAAGTTGCCTTCGATGGCGACAATCTCCGCGCCGTACATGATGGCCTGGGCGAGTTTACCGAGAGCGATCTTGCCGCTAGGCAGGACGACAATGCACTTGAGTCCGGCGCGCGCGGCGTAGGCGGCGGCGGAAGCGGAAGTGTTGCCGGTGCTGGCGCAGACAACCACGCAGGCGTTTTTTTCCTTGGCCTTGGAAACGGCCATGGTCATGCCGCGATCCTTGAAGGAACAGGTCGGGTTGAGCCCTTCGTATTTCAGATAAATCGAAAGATCGCCGCCGACGTGCTTGGCAAAACCGGGCGCGGGTATCAACGGGGTGTTGCCCTCAAGGAGGGTAATCACCGGGGTTTTCTCGCTCACCGGCAACCGGGAGCGATACGTTTCAATCAAACCTTTCCAACTCATAATAAGATCCAGATTTTTTGACGGAATTAACGGAATTTTTAAAAATTAAAAGGCGGAGGAATTCTTACTCAAAATCCTCCACGCGCAAGCTGACCGGCGTATCCTTGACCACGTCGAGGCGGGCGATTTCGGCCAGTGCGTCGGCAAAACGTTTTTCCGAGGCGTCGTGCACCATGATGATGAGCGGCACCGATTCTCCGGCCTGAACTTCGGGCTGGATGACGGAGGAAATGCCGATCTCGTAGGAGGCGAAAACACTCGCGATTTTGGCCAACACGCCGGGACGATCCGCAACATTGAGGCGGACGTAGAAGCGCGAGATGATCTCCTCCAGCGCCTTGAGCTTCGGATAAAGGGCGTCGCTGCCAACGGCGCGGCATTTGCGCGGAGCGTGCAGACCAAGGGCCAGTTCCGCAATGTCGCCAAGCACCGCGCTCGCGGTGGCGTCGGCTCCGGCTCCACGTCCGTAGAAAAGCGTGTCGCCCACGACGTCGCCGCGGACAAACACCGCGTTGAACACGCCACTGACCGAGGCCAGAACGTTCTTCTGCGGAATGAGGGTCGGATGAACGCGCACTTCGACGCCGCTCTTGTCGTCGGATTTGATGACGGCCAGCAGCTTGATCTCGTAGCCGAGTTTGCGGGCAAATTGAATATCGACCTTGGTCACCTGGCGAATGCCTTCGGTGGCGAGTTGACCTTCCGGCACCCAAAATCCGTAGGCGATGGCCGCGAGAATGGCCGCCTTGTGAGCTGAATCGTGACCGTCGACGTCGAGGCTTTCATCGGCTTCGGCGTACCCTTTGGCCTTCGCATCGGCGAGAGCCTCGGCGTAGTCAATCCCCTTCTCGCTCATGTTGGAGAGGATGTAATTGCAGGTGCCGTTGATGATGCCGTAGAGCGCGACAATGCGGTTGGCGATGAGCCCTTCGCGCAACGACTTGATGATGGGAATGCCGCCCGCGACGCTCGCTTCAAAAAGAAGCTGGCGCTCCTTCTTCGCCGCCAGGGCAAAGAGTTCCTCGCCGTACTTCGACAATAGCGCCTTGTTGGCCGTAACGACATGCTTGCCCGCTTCGAGCGCAGCTTTGATCAATTGATAAGCGTGCGTCGTGCCACCCATCAGTTCGACGATGACAGCGACCTCGGGATCGTTGACCAGCGCATGCCAGTCGTCGCTCACGATGGAAGTGGGAATGCCGAGGCGTTCAATGCTCTTCGGATCGCGGGTTGCCACGCGAACGATCTTGATGTCCACGCCGGTTCGGCAACGCAACACGTCAAAGTTCGATTGAAGATGGCTCCAAACGCCACCTCCGACGGTTCCAGTACCTGCCAAGCCAATGCGTAGTGTATTCATGGTCGAAAGCATTAGATGAAACCGCATCCCGGCGGCGCTGGCAAGAAAAGAGCTTGTCAAAAATCGGAGGCCCGCCGACTGTACCGTATGATCTTACCCGTACTCGGATTCCTCGAACCCTACCTCGGACATTACGCCGCATGGTATTATGCCGATTCCCTCTGGTGGACCGCCTTCGGACTCCTCGGTAATATCATGTTCAGCGTCCGCTTCATCGTCCAATGGTACGCTTCGGAAAAAAGCAAGAAACTGGTCATCCCCCCTCTCTTCTGGTACCTGAGTTTCTGGGGCAGCATCATCAACCTGATCTACGGTTTCCATATCGACAAACTCCCCGTCATCCTCGGTTACTTCTTCCTGCCCTTTATTAATGGGCGCAATTTGGTTTTACTCTGGCGCGGGAATCAGCAAAAATCGCAATCATAATCAAAATCATGAAAGCCTACTCCTTACCCATCCTCCTCGCCGCCCTGTTTTTGACCGTTCCCCTCCCCACCGTTCACGCACAGACCTTCAGCTTCCCGCAAATCGATTCTCCGTCCATCGTTCAAAACGGTCTGGATAAATATCGCACCGACGGTTCCACCGCCGCGCTCGACACTTGGCTGGCCGGTTCCTCCCTCGCCAAGGACGGAAAATCCCGCAACACCATCCAGAGCCAACTCTCCGCTCTCGAAGCCGCCAACGGCAAGATGCTGCGCTTCGAACAGATCGGCACCATCAGTCTCTCGCCTTCCGTTCGCGTCGGTTGGTATACCATCTGTTACGCCAACGGCGTCGCTTTCATCGAGTTGACCGCCTATCAGGGCAAATCTTCCTGGATCGTCTCCAATATTCGCGTCTCTCCCGATTACCGCGATATTCTCCCCGCTTATCGCTTCCAACTCAAATAACGACTAATGGAGGACTCTGTCCTCCAAACC